>CAXTKV010000005.1:0-56287 GCA_964244895.1 uncultured Deinococcales bacterium | reverse complement strand
GACGCTGTTTTCTCGAGGTATGCGTGAGTTCGCCAACGGTATCGACGGGTTGTCACGACCCACCTACAGATCACTCCTTAGATTCTCCGGATCCTGGGGATCCGTCGTGAGCTGGTGGTGATGCGGATTCCAGCGTCGCGGATCGATTCTTCCCTCGTACAGCGGCAGCGATAACGGTCGATCGCTGGGCTGAAACTGATCCCACATCCTGGTCAGCCCCGCTGTGCCGAAGCGGCGCACGCGCGCGACGTGATCCAGATCGAGCACATCGGTCAGGACGGTGCGTTCGGCCCCGCTGGCCGCCACCCTGACCAGCCCTTCGGGGTCCACAATCAGACTCTGGCCCGTGCCAGTCGGCCCCGCGCAGTTCACGCTGACCACAAAGACCTGGTTGACGATCGCGTTCGCTCGCGCCAACACCAGCTCCTGAGCGCGGTCGCAGGTCGTCGTTTTCACCAGGTTCAGCACGACCTCGGCCCCCATCCAGGCCAGATGCCGGGTGACTTCGGGAAACCAGGCGTCGTAGCAGATGGAAAAGCCAGCCCTGCCGATGCCGCCGATTTCAAAGGTCACGAAGCGGTCGCCCGGATCGAACGGTTCGTAGGGACGCCACGGAAACACCTTGCGGTACCACGCGGCCAGCTCGCCATCGGGGGAGAAGGCGAGGGCCGTGTTGAAGAGCTGCCCTTGCGGGCCTCTTTCGCAGACGCTGCCCGGCACCAACCACACGCCCAGGTCTGCCGCCAGTTCGCCCAGCGCCTTCATGCGGGGGCCGGACAACAATTGCGCGCTGTCGTTGAGGGCCTCTTTCTTCAAGGGGGTGTCGGAGCCGAACAGGTGAAGTTCGGGGTAGACGATCAACCGAACCTGCGGGAACGCGGCCACCAGCGCCTGCGCGTGCTCAGAGAAGCGGTTCAGTGGTTCATCCATCCGGCAGGGCAGCTCCTGGACCACGGCCACAGGAAGAACTCGTGACATGTCAGCTCCTTATTCAGCGTGTGGAACGGAGGGTCTTGAAGCCGAGCGCAGGGTTCGGCGAGCAGACCGAAAAGGCGCGCCAAGGAGATCGTTGGTCTAGCCAAGCTCGAGAACCTGGTCGTTTTTAGGTCAGTCTCTTGTTGCGACAGGTGACTTATGTGGAGACATCATCGGCTGAACCTCAATCGATCCGAGGGATTGACTTTGAGGCTCGAGAACACCGTCCAGCACGCAAAATTGCATCAGTGTCCTGCACGGTGTTCTCGTCGCTGTGTTCCTCGAGTCGGGACGTTCCAGATGCCGAGCGCGGCGAGTTCGGGGGCGTGTCCTTATTCGAGGTCGTTGCACACGGCTTGGGTTCGCTCGAGTCCGGCTGAAGAGAAACTCAATCCTTCAACCGCAACCGGGCCGATGCCGCGTGCCCGACCATGCCCTCGCGCTCGGCCATGGCGACCGCGTAGGGGGCCACCTGGAGGTTCCCGGCAGCTGTGGCGGTCTGCCAGGTGACGGTCTTGATGAACTTGCCGACCCACAAACCGCCCGTGTAGCGGGCGGCGCGGCTGGTGGGCAGGACGTGGTTGGTTCCGATGCCCTTGTCGCCGTAGACCACGGTGGCGTTGTGGCCCAGGAACAACGAGCCGTAATTGGTCAGGCGGGCCAGATACCATTCGGGGTTGCGCGTCTGCACTTCGAGGTGCTCCGAGGCGATCCGGTCGGAGACCCTGAGCATCTCCTCGTCCGATTCCACCAGGATAATCTCGCCCAGATCGCGCCAGGACTGCCCCGCCGCATCCGCCGTCGGCAAGACGCCGAGTTGGCGGTCGATCTCTTTGGCCGCCGCCTCCGCCAACGACCGCGAGGTGGTCACCAGGACCGATTGGGAGTTGGTTCCGTGCTCCGCCTGGGCCAACAGGTCGGCGGCCACCACCTCGGGGTCGGCGGAGTCATCGGCCAGAACGCAAATCTCGGTCGGGCCAGCCAGCAGGTCGATCCCGACCACGCCGAAGAGCTGGCGCTTGGCCTCAGCCACGTAAGCGTTGCCCGCGCCGACGATCATGTCCACCGGCTCGAGCGGCGGGCTGTCCTCGAGGCCGAAGGCCATCGCCGCCATCGCCTGCGCCCCGCCGATGGAAAAAATCTCGTCGGCACCGCTCTTGACGATCCCATAAAGCTGGGCCGGGTTCACGCCTCTGGTGCCCCTCTGGACCGGTGCGGCGGCGACCACGCGCTTGACCCCGGCCACCTTGGGCACGGCGACGGTCATCGCCGCCGAGGCCATGATCGGGTAGCGTCCGCCGGGAATGTATGAACCCACCGCGCTGACCGGGATCTGCTTCTGGCCCAGGGTCACGCCGGGCAGGGTTTCGGTCTCGAAATCGGTCAGGGTCGCGCGCTGCAACGAAGCGAATTTCTTGACCTGCTCGACCGCGAAATCGATGGGGCGGGTGGTGGCGGCATCGACCGCGCTCAAGCTCTCCTCGATCTCGCGGGCCGACAGGCGGAAGGAGGGCGGGTTCCAACCGTCGAACCGTTCGCTGTAGCGCCGCACCGCCGCGATCCCCTCGCGTTCCACGTCCGAGATGATCTGCGAAACGGTATCCCGAATCTCTCGTGACACCGAAGGGGCTTGTGGCGGGGCTTTCTTGAGGTATTCCATACCGCTCCTTTTCGACTGGATCAAAGAACGAGGCTCAGCCTGGTTTCTCGAGAGGCCGATTACTGGGCGGTCCAGCCCCCATCCACGAGCAGGCTGGCTCCGGTGACGAAGTTGGCCTGCGAAGACGCCAGAAACACCACCGCGTTCGCCACGTCCTGCGGTTGACCCATCTGGCCGAGCGGGATTCTGGACAGGACGGATTGCTCGAACTGGCTCTCGGCCAGCATGGGCCGGGTCATGTCCGTCTCGATGAAGGTCGGCGCGACGCTGACCACCCGGATGCGGTGCGGAGCCAGTTCGACGGCCAACGCCTTAGTCAACCCCTCCAGGGCGTGCTTGCTGGCGCAGTAGACGGTGCGGTTGGCCGCCCCCACATGGCCCATCTGGGAGGTGACGTTGACGATCACACCCCCGCCGCCCTCGAGCATCTTCTTGACAGCGGCCTGCGCCACGAAGAACGCAGCCTTCAGGTTCAGGTTCACGATCCGGTCGAAGTGATCCTCACTGACCTCGGTGAAGGGCTCTGGCACGTTGGTTCCGGCGTTGTTGACGAGGATATCCAGCCGCGACAGGGCGGCGACGGCTCGAGCCACAGCCCGCACGTCGTTCACATCGCACGGGACGACGTCCGCCAGGCCGCCGCTGGCGGTGAGCTCGTCGGCCACAGCCTCCAGGCTGCGCCGGTCCCGGCTCATCAGCACCACCCTCGCCCCGGCTTGTGCCAGACCCAGCGCGATGGCCCGACCGATGCCCCGGCTGGCCCCTGTCACCAGAGCGGTTTGACCCGAGAGGTCAATCTTCACGGGGTCTCCCGGAAACATGGGGCTCCTGGGAACAGCGCATGGCTCGAGGCTGGGTCACGAAATCGCTCACGACGGCCAATGAATCTGCTTGAGCAGGGCGAACTCGTTCCAGACCATGTACTCGCGCTCGATCCGACCCTCTCGCACCTCGAGATGGCTGATGCCCATGATGCGGACGCGCCTGCCGGTGGGAGCGCCATAGGCGCTCGGCCCGTGGTGCGTCCCCTGGAACGTCCAGCGGGCCGCGACCTTGTAGCCTGCGGCCTCGCTCCCCACCCAGGCCACGTGGTCGAGGCTCATCGCCCCGTCCGGGAAGGCCGCGAGCATCTGCAAGACGTAGTGGGTGAGATCGCCGTGCCCCTCGAGACGGCGGTTGCCGGGAACCCACACCACGGCGTCCGGGGCGTAGTAGTCGTTGATGTAATTGAGCATCCGCGCGTTCCAGACGAGGTTGTAGAGGAGACCCGGCAGTGCGTCCGGGTTTCTGGGATCGCCCTCGAGCCGGACCGGCGGGTGGAGCTGACCGCTTAACCGCGAGACCTCGCCCAGGCCGCTGGCGTAGGGCTGGACGCCCCGCGCGGCCTCCTCGAGCGCCAACGATTTGGCGAGTTCCACCTCGTCCAGCCCGAGCTGCCGGATCAGGGCCGTCTCGTCGTGAACGATCCACTCTTCGACGATGCGGTTCTGCCGCACGAGGCAGTGCGCGATCTCGCGCCGCTGCACGCGCCGCCCGGTCGGAGGGCCATAGGGGCTGTGGCCCAGGTTGTGCCCGCTCCACGTCACCCGGTGCGAGCTGTGGAAGCCGTCCTGATCGTTGCCGCACCAGATCACCTCGTCCCCGAAGAGGCGCAGGTCCGGGAAGGCCGCGAGCGTGCGAACCGTGTTCTCGACGACCTGATCGCGCCCGTAGTACTCGGCGTCCGTGAGGTGGACGGGCGTGTTGTGCGCGTAGTGCGTGTAGATCAACCCGATGCCCTTTTCTTCCCAGATCTTGTGCGTGCAACGGATGATGTAGTCCACGATGTCCGTGTAATCCGGGTCGAAGCCCTCGAGTCCCTGCCTGCGGCCCGTGTCGGCCTGCACCATGAAGACGCCAATGTCGCGCCGATCCACCATCAGCGAGGCGCGCTCCTCGCGTTCAGACGCCACGATGTTCTCCCCGGCGAGCAAAGAGCTGTTTCAGCAGCGCGAACTCGTCGAACAGCGTCCACTCCTGGACAATCCGGCCTTCCTTGATGACGTGGTGGCTGAAGCAGATCAGGAAGATGCGGCGGCCCGTTGGTGCGCCGTAAGGCCCGTAGCCCTCGTGCGTGCCCTGAAGCGTGAAGCGCGTCGCCACACGGTAGCCTCGAGCCGCGCTCCCGAGGTGGCACTGGTGATCGATGGTCAGCGCCAGATCGGGAAACGAGGCCATCAAGGTGATCACGAAGTTCTCGTAGTCGCCGAAGCCATAGAGCTTACGTCCGCCCGGCACGAAGGCCACGTGCCCCGGCACGTAGTGGGCGCGGACCATGTTGACCAATCTGGCGTTCCAGAGGTTGAGGAGAATCGCTCGAACGAAGCCCTGTGGGTCGTCGGGTGAGGGCACGTCGTGGAACTCGGGCGCGTGCTGCCCGGTGGGCCAGCGGTCGATCTCGCCGTTCGTGTCGAAGGAATCGGCCAGCACGGTCTTGTGCGCCAACTCGAGCGGGTCGAGACCGATCTGTCGCATGCTGGCCGTCGCGTCGTAGACCAGCCACTCCTCGACGATCAGGTTCTTGAGGATCAAGCAATCGGCGATCACCCAACGCTGAAACTTGCGGCCCGTCGGGGGACCGAATTCGGAGTAGCCCGTGTGGGTGCTGGTGTCGAAGACCCGGTGAGAGCTGTAGAAGCCGTCCGTCTCGTTGCCGCTCCAGATCACGTCGTCGGCGTAGACCCGCAGGTCGGCGGTCATGGCTTGGCTTTGCAGGGTGTTTCGAACCACCGCCTCGCGGCCATAGACCACGCCGTGGGAAGAATGAACGATGGCGTTGTGGGCGTAGTGCGTATAGATCAGGCCAATGCCCTTCTCCTCCCAGATCTTGTGGGTGCAGCGCACGATGTAATCCACGATGTCCACGTAGTCGGCGTCGAAGCCCTCCATCGGTTGTCGGCGTCCGGTGTGGGCGGCGTCCTCGAAAGCCTTGATGTCGGGCCGGTCGGCGAAGTCGAAGACCGCCGGTTTGGCCTCGACTTTCTGCGTCTCGAGTTTCTGATTTTCCGGTTCTTGCATGGTCAGTCCTCCAGGCGGGCATAGAGCTGCTTCAAGAGCGCGAACTCGTCGAAGACCATCCACTCCTGCACGATCTTGCCGTTTTTGATGACGTGGTGGTTGATGCCGATCAAGAAGATGCGCCGTCCGGTGGGCGCGCCGTACGGCCCGTAGCCCTCGTGCGTGCCCTGAAGCGTGAAGCGCGTCGCCACCCGGTAGCCTCGCAGCTCGTCGCCGAGGTGGCACTGGTGGTCGATGGTCATCGACAGATCCGGGAACGAAGCCATCAGCGTGATCGCGAAATTCTCGTAATCGCCGAAGCCGTAGAGCTTACGCCCACCCGGTACGAAGGCCACGTGTCCCGGCGCGTAATGGGCGCGCACCGTGTTGACCAATCTGGCGTTCCAGAGGTTCAAGAGCACCGCCCGGACGAACGCCCGAGGGTTCTCGAGCGTCGGCACGTCGTGGAACTCGGGCGCGTGCTGCCCGGTGGGCCAGCGGTCGATCTCGCCGTGCGCGTACGACCGTACCGGCAGGACAGCGCTATGGGCCAACGCGAGCGGGTCGTAGCCCATCTGGCGGAGCTCGGTCACGCCGTCGGAGGCCAGCCATTCCTCGACGATTTTATTTTTGAGAATCAGGCAGTCGGCCACGCCCCAGCGAAACACCTTGCGTCCAGTCGGCGGCCCGTGCTCGGTGTAACCGGTGTTCGTGCCGACGCTCGCCACGCGGTGCGAGGAGTAAAAACCCTCGGTCTCGTCACCGCTCCAGATCACGTCGTCGGCAAAGGCTCGACGTTCGGAAAAGGCCGCGACGCGCTGGATCGTGTTGTTGACCATGGCCTCGCGCCCGTACATGGTGCCGCTTGAGTAATGCACGATGCAGTTGTGCGAATAGTGCGTGTAGATCAGGCCGATGCCCTTCTCCTCCCAGATCTTGTGCGTGCAGCGCACGATGTAATCCACGATGTCCACGTAGTCGGCATCGAAACCCTCCATCGGTTGTCGGCGTCCGGTGTGGGCGGCGTCCTCAAAGACCCTGATGTCGGGCCGATCCGCGAAATCGATGACGGGGCGTGCGGGGGGCCGGACGCTTTTGCTCATGCTCGCCTGCGGTTCCAGCCCCCGTCCCGAGACCGCTGCTGTTTTGCGGTCGCCTCGCTGGCGCGATGATCTGGTCGGTTTGACAGCCATGTGTGGTTCTCACTTTGAGGAGATTGTCGTGAGGAGAAAATAACGTCGGGGTGTGCCGCTCGATCGTCGCTCGGGAATGTTAGCGTGTCGCCCTTTCGGGGAGAAGGCTTCTCGAGACACGGCCCTACGCGGCAGTGCTCGTACCCGTTGAATGCGGCATCCAGGGCCGTGGTCTCGCGGTCGCCCCTGAACGCCTGGCTCGCGGCCTCACTTGACCGCCCCGACCGTGATCCCTTCGACGAAGTAGCGGCGAACGAAGAGCGACATCACCAGGATCGGCACCAGCACGATCATCCCGCCTGCCGCCAGTTGCTCCCACATCGGCCCGCGCACTCCAGTGATCGTCTGGATGCCCACCGGTAGGGTCAAAGAATCCGAGCGCGTCAAAATCAGCGCGAAGAAGAATTCGTTCCAGGCCGAGATGAAGGCGAACACCGCCGAGACGAGGATGCCCGGCATCACCAGCGGCATCGTCACGTACCGCAGCACCTGCAACTCGTTGCAGCCATCGATGTAGGCCGCCTCGTCGATCTCGACCGGCAGCGCGTCGAAGAACCCGCGCAGCATCCAGATGGCATAGGGCAGCGTGAACGACAAGTAGATGATGATCAACGCCACGGGATTGTCGATCAGCCCAATAGACCGGAACAGCGTGAAGAACGGGATCGCCACCACCACCGCCGGAACGAACTGGGTCACCAGGATCGCCACGAACAGCGAATCGCGTCCCCGAAAATTGTGCCTCGAGATCACGTAGGCGGCAGCGGCGGCCAGTGGAACCGTGATGGCGACGGTGGCCAAGGTGACCAGCACGCTCACCCAGACCTTCGGACCCAGAAGGATCGGGTCGGAGAAGATGGCTTTGAAGTTCTCCAGGGTCGGCTGGAACAGCAAGCGCGTGGAGTACACGTCCACCTGGTTCTTCAATGAAGCCAGCGCGATCCAGACCAGCGGGAACAGCACGAAGAGGATCACCGCCAAGCTGGCGAGGGTTTCGGCTCCCTGCCCTAGCCGTTTGCGCCAGATCGGGGGTTGCATCAGCTTTTCCCCCGCAGCAGTACCCGGACGTATAAGAATGCGAACAGTCCCATCACCAGCACCAGGATGTACGAGATTGCCGACGCGTAGCCCATGTCCAGGTTGCGGAAGGCCACCTGATAGATGTAGTAGTAGAGGGTCTGGGTGGAATTTCCGGGGCCGCCGCCCGTCATGATCACCACCTGGTCGAACATCTTGAGCGACGAGATGATCTTCAAGAGCGTCACGATGTAGACCACTGGCGCGAGCAGCGGCAGCGTGATCTTCCAGAAGATGTGCCAGTTGGTCGCGCCGTCCACGCGCGCCGCCTCGTTGATTTCGCTGGGGATCGAGCCGAGAGCCCCGATAAACATCAGCGCGAACAGCGGTGCCCAGCCCCAAACCTCAGACAGCGCGATCACCAACAGGGCGCTGAAGTCGTTGCCGAGCCACAAGTACCCCTTGAGCGCCGGGACGAGGGTGCCCACCAACTGCGAGTAGATCCCGTACTCGGGGTGAAGCATGAAACGCCAGCTGTAGCCCTTGAGCAGCGGAGCCACAGCGAATGGAAAGATCAACAGCGCCCTGGCGAAGGTGTTGAGGCGGGTCGGTTTGGAGAGTAAGAGTGCGATCGAGAGACCCAGCGTCAGCGCGATTGAAACCGAGAGCACCACGTACAGCCCGCTGACCCGGAGACTGTTCAGGAACCCCGCGTCGCTGAACGCGCGGGCGTAGTTCTCGAAGCCCACGAACGGGCCGGGGTTGGGCGAGTTGATCAACCGCCAATCGCGGAACGAAGTGACGAGAGACGAGACCATCGGGTAGACGACCGTTGCGCTGATCACCACCAATGCTGGCAGGAGCAACACCCATCGGAAGGGATCCGTGCGCGATTTCCCCCGTTGCCCAGTCGAGCGGTCGGATGATCGATGCGACATTTCCATAAGGCTCACCCCGGCATTTCACGCTCGATGGAAGGGCTCTCACTGTCCCGAGCAATCGCGCCTCGAATCGATACCGTTCAAAGACGAAATCGAGCCTTTGATGCGCGCCAACCTGGCCGTTCTCGACTTCGCTTAGACAGCGCTGTGCCCGATAGCGCGTCGCCGAGACCCTCACGTGGCAGCGAGACCGATCGAGTTCAAAACGGTCGTCGCATCGGGATTAAAGGCGAGTCTCGGATCGACATTTTGGGGGGCGTGGGTAGGGTCAGACCCTACCCACAAGTGAGCCTATTTGTAGTAGCCCGCGCGCTTTTGAATGGCATCCACGTCCTTGGCCATGCGGTTGAGGGTCTCGCGCACGTCCGCCCCGGTGGCCATCTGGTTGATGCCGACCTCGAGCACGCTCTGAATCTCGGCCCAGGTGGTCACGGTCGGCAGGGTGCGGGCCGTCTTCAAGACCTGCGCGCCCACCTTCGGGATGCCGCCGTTGGCATCGTTGACCTTGGCGTCCTGCATCCCCGAGAAGGTCACGATGGTGTTGTCAGCCACGGCGGGGTCGCTGCGGTTGGCGGCCACCTTCTTCTGCACGTCGGTGTTGGAGATGTACTTGATGAACTCCCAGGCGGCGTCGGGATTCTTGGCGTTCTTGAAGATGCCAGCGGGCCAGACCAGGGCGTAGGTTTGCGGGGCGGTATTGCCACCGGCCCAGCCCGGCGCGGGGGCGAAGCCGACGTTGTTCATCACGGCAGGAACGACCGTCTTGGGGTTGGAGAACTGCGCCCAGTACCACCACCAGCCGATCCACATCGCCGCCCGGCCCTGGAACATCTCGGTGGAGGACTCGGTCTCGGCGTAGGTCGACGCGGCTTCCGATGTGACTTTGTCTTTTCGCAGGATGTCGATGTAGGCCTGAGTCGCCTTCACGCCGCGCTCGTCGTTGAAGATCGGGTGGTTGTTCTTGTCGAGGATATCGCCCCCGTTGCCCCACAGGTGGCTCACCCAGAGGAACAGGTTCTGCCCGGCGTTGACCTTGTAGTACATGGCGATGCCCATCAGGTTGGGCTTTTTCTGCTGGATGATCGCGGCGGTGCGGGTAATGTCTTGCCAGGTCTTGGGCACAGGAAGCTTGAGTTCGTTAAAGACATCCTTGCGGTAGAACAGAATCAGCGGGTGGCCCCGGAAGGGCATACCGACGATGTTCCCGTCCTTATCGCTGGCGGCTTTAAGATAGGCGCTGGGGTAGTCCTTGAGGTTGATGTTGTCGGCCTTGATGCGGTCGTTCAGGGGCTGCATATATGACTTGAAGGCCTCACCCCAGGCGTCCACCCAGGCCACCGCATCGTAGGTGCCACCAGTCGTCGCCTCGACCAAGATCTTTTGCTGCAAGCCCTCGTAGGGTGTGTTTTCCCATTTGGCCGTGATGCCGGTCAGTTGCTGGAACTCTCCGCCCTCACCCGTGAGCTTGCTGAGCTGCGCGAATTGTCCCGCCCCCAGGCAGCAAATCAAAAATTTAACCTCGGTGCCATTGTAGGGTTTGCCCGGTTTAAGTCCGTAGGGAACCGACCCCTGTGCCGTGACACCCATCACCCCCAAGGTGACCGCCAGGATCAGACCGAGAGCCATTCCATGCCGATGCCAGACTACACTTCCGAACTTATTCATACGTATTCCCTCCTCCGCGCAACTGCGCTTTCTCCTGCCCGATACAGAACGCTATGGCGATAGGCGCGCCGAACCGCGCCGAACCAGGGTTCCCGGAAGAAATTTAAGCACCGAACCGAGTTTGCTGTTCTCGACCCGCTCGAGCAGCAGTTCGATGCTGGCGTCGATCATCTCCTCGACCGGTTGGCGCACCGTGGTCAGGTCGTAGGCGGCCCACTGGCCCATCGGGATGTCGTCGAATCCGATCACGGAGAGTTCGTCTGGAACCTGCACCTTGAGTTTTCTGGCCGCGTCGAGCGCGCCCAGGGCGGTGATGTCATTGGCGCAAAAAATCGCGTCGGGAGGCGTCCGGGATTTGAGGAGCCGGTGCGCGGCGGCGAAACCGCCCTCGTAGGTGAAATTGCCCGGCTCGACCCGGCAATCCGAGACGCGAAGCTCAAAGAGGCGCTCGAGAAACCCCTTCTGGCGGTCCGCGTTGGTCGAGGTATCCGGGCGGCCAGCAATGTAGGCCAGGCGCCTGTGGCCCGCATCGAACAGCGCGTCGGCCACCAACCGTCCCCCCTCGTAGTTGGCGCAGGATACGGCGCTCGCGCCCGAACCCGGCGCATAGCGGTTGAACAGAACCACCGGAGTCCCGCGCCGCAAGACCTCGCGGGTCATCGTTGAACTCAGGGTTGCGGTCACGATGATCAGCCCGTCCACCTGGTACGCCAACACCTCGGGCAGCAGATCGTCCACGTCCTCGCTGGTTCCGGCAGTGAACAGCAGCACCCGCCACCCCAGCTCGTGCAGACGTTGGGTGAAGGCTTGAAGCACCACCGGAAAAAATGGGTTGGTCATGTAGCTCGCCACCACACCGATGATCTGCGTGCGCTGGGTGCTGAGGCTGCGGGCGATGGCGTTGGGTTTGTACCCGAGGTCGCCCGCGATCTTGAGCACCCGATCGCGGGTGGGTTGCGAGAGACGCTCATCGCGGCTAAAAACCCGCGAGACCGTCGATTGGGACACGCCAGCCTCTCGGGCGACTTCGTGAGAAGTGACTCGTTTTGAACCGGTGGGCGTTTTCGGTTGGGACACAGTCTCGTTACCCTCAGGAATGGAGCTCGAAAACGATCAGGAGAACGCGTTTTGAACCGCCGATTGCGGTGCGGGCTGAGATTTCGAGATGTCCGGCGCTCGTCGAGCCATCAATCGCTACTGCAAGCGTATGCACAGATTATGGTACGGCATTTCGGTTGTCAAGCCTTCCACCAATCCTGCCCGAGCCCGAACTGTTCTGGGTCGTCCTCACGCACCGGGGGGAACTGGCGCATCCAAAAACGCCGTTCTGCAAGTGCGAAGTCCGACCGTTTCGACCCGGTGGCCGGACTTAATTCATTCAACTCGAGATCGGACTGGTCGAACCTCGGTCAGCGCATCATCGATTCAACTGAGGGCTCGAAGCGGGTGAACTGACCGGGAACGCTTGACATCGGGGTTCAAAATGCCGCATTCTTTGCATACGCTTGCACGGTTTAAATCACGTCGAAGGAGAGCACCCATGAAACACCCTCACGTCAGCAACGAGGAAATGCAACGACGCATCTCGAGATTCGACGACCTCTTGCGCAACGGCGTACCGTTGATGTTCATCGACAGCGTGCTGCCCGGCCATCAGCGCATGAATTACGCGTTGATCGGCGACACCGCCAGCGAGAATGCGGAGTTCAAACCGGCGATCGCGGCACCCCACAACTTCCAGATCGGGATGGGTTTCGCGCCGCCCGGAAACGGCCCGGCCTTTCACACCCACGATTACGTCGAAAGCTTCCTGGTGCTCGAGGGCGAATGGCGTTTTTACTGGGGCAACGAGCCCGGCCAGGTGGACGGCGAGACGATCCTCGGGAAGTGGGATTTCATCTCGATCCCGCCCGGTCTCTACCGGGGCTTCGAGGTCTCTGGGGATGCGGTGGGTTGGTTCATCGCGGTGCTCGACCCGCACACGGTCTTCTCGAGCAAAGATCCGTACTGGGATCCGGAGGTCGAACGCAAGGCCGCCGAGTACGGCTTCACCTCCGATGCGGACGGACGGATGGTCAAGCCCGCCAACTACGACGCGTTGCGGCGCGAGATGATGGAGAAACTGTTGGGACTCGAAGCGGCATCCCGTCGGGAGCAGGGTGATTGATGCGCGAATCTTCGGATCGAATCCTGACCACCCACGTCGGCAGCCTGCCGCGCAAGCAGGCCGTGGTGGACGCGCTGTTCGCCCAGGATCGCGACGAACCTGCGCCCAGTTTCGACGAGGTGATGGACGCCGCCGTGCTCGAGATCGTCGGCAGGCAACGCGCCGCTGGCGTGGACGTGCCGAGCGACGGCGAGATGAGCAAGATCAGTTACGCGACCTACGTCCGCCACCGCCTGAGCGGCTTTGCGCTCTCGGACAAACCGCCGCCCCGAGCGATGCCGAAGGACCTCGACGATTTCAGCGAGTTCCGCGATGCCCTCGCCGCTCGAGGTGGCACGCCGAAGTACCAGCGGCCCGTGTGCGTCGGGCCGATCGCGGTCAAGGACCTCGGCCCGTTGCAGCGCGATATCCGGCGTTTCACGGCGGCGCTCGAGGTGCACGGCTACAGCGAGGGCTTCATGAACGCCGCCTCGCCCGGCGTGCTGGCGGTGTTTCAACCGAACGAGTACTACCCTTCGCACGAGGCCTACCTCGAGGCGTTGATTCCAGCCATGCGCGTCGAATACCGGGCCATCGTCGATGCCGGTCTGGTCTTGCAGATCGACTGTCCGGACCTGGCGATGGGGCGGCACATCAAATGGCGCGACCTCGACGACGAGGCGTTCCTGAAGCGCGCCGAACAACAGGTCGAGGCACTGAACGCCGCGCTCGAGGGCATCCCCCCCGACCGCCTGCGGATGCACCTGTGCTGGGGCAACTACGAGGGACCGCACACGGCCGACATCGGTTTCGAGAAACTCTTCGATGTGGTCATGAAGGCCAGACCCCAGGCGGTGCTGCTCGAAAGCTGCAACCCGCGTCACGCGCACGAGTGGCGGGTCTTGGCTGACCGCCGCAGGGACATCCCCGAGGACAAGATCATCGTGCCGGGCGTGCTCGACACGACCACGAATTTCGTCGAACACCCACAGCTCGTGGCCGAACGGCTCGAGCGCGTCGCCTTGATCCTCGGGCGCGAACGCGTGATGGCCGGGTCGGATTGCGGCTTCGGTACCTTCGCTGGGTTCGGCGCGGTGCATCCGAGCATCACCTTCGAGAAACTGAGCGCGATGACCGAGGGTGCGCGGATCGCATCGGAACGGCTCTGGGGGTAACGAGATGCTCGAGAATCCGCTGCGAAGCATCTGGGCGAACGACGCGGTCGTGATCAATGGCTGGCTTCACATTCCCTCGAGCTTCGCCAGTGAGGTCATGGCGCACCAGGGGTGGGATTCGCTGACGCTGGACGCGCAGCACGGGCCGTTCGAGTTTTCGAGTGCGCTCGGCATGATTCAGGCGATCCAGACGACCCCGACGGCGGTCGTGGCTCGAGTCGCCTGGAACGATCCGGGTGCGATCATGAAGTACCTGGACGCCGGGGTTCACGCGATCATCTGCCCGATGGTCAACACGCGCCAGGAATGTGAGGCTTTCGTCGGCGCGTGCCGTTACCCGCCGCAGGGTTTTCGCAGCTACGGCCCGACCCGCGCCGCCCTGCATTTTGGCGCTGAATACGCGGCGAGCGCGAACGGTTTCGTCGTGACCATGCCGATGATCGAGACCGCGCAGGCGCTCGAGAACCTCGAGCAGATCCTGGACGTGCCGGGCGTGGACGCGATCTTCGTCGGACCCGGCGATCTCGGCCAGGCGTTGTACGGTCAGGCGCAGATCGACCGCGACACGCCCGAGTTCATCACCACCCTCGAACGCATCGCCAAGACCGCCCGAGCCCGAAACATCAACGCGGGAATCTTCACCGGCGGCAGCGCCTACGCCAAGCGCATGATCGAACTCGGCTACAACTTCGTGACCGTCTCGAGCGACGCCCGACTGATGGCGGTCGGGGCGAAACACGTCTTGAACGAGCTAAAGAATCACGCGGACAGCGCCAGCTCCGGATACTGAACCTGTTGCAGTGCGAAGGCTCGCAACACGCACAGACATCGACCTCGGCACAGAGCCCACACCCCGGTTCGGGAAGGAGCCGTATGTTTTATCTCAAGCAGGCGCAACCAACATCGCCCAGCGTCAACCAGGATATCCGCGATACCGTCTCGAGGGTGCTCTCGGACGTCGAACGAGAAGGCATCGCAGCCGTGCGGCGCTACAGTCAGCAATTCGATGGGTGGAACCCAGCGCGCTTTCACCTGACCGACGCACAGATTCGGGAGGGGCTCGAGGGTGTGCCCGATGAATTTGCCGCCTCGATCGATTTTGCGATTCAGCAGGTTCGCAGCTTCGCTCAGGCGCAGCGCGCAAGCCTGCACGAGATCGAACTCGAGACGCTGCCCGGCGTGACGCTCGGGCACAAGTTGATCCCGGTCAACTCGGTCGGCGCGTACGTGCCCGGCGGGCGTTACCCGCTGATCGCCAGCGCGATCATGACGATCGCGGTACCGAAGGTGGCTGGGGTCGGGCGCGTGATCACGACCACGCCGCCGCAGCGAAGCTCCGATCCTGAAAAAGCGGGCAGGATCAACCCGTCGCAGTTGTACGCCATGGTCAAATCCGGCGCAGACCAGATCTACGCCATCGGCGGCGTGCAGGCGATGGCGGCGATGGCCTTCGGCCTCGAGGACAGCCCGCCGCTCGAGCCGGTGGACATGATCGTCGGCGCGGGCAACGCCTACGTGGCCGAGGCCAAGCGCCAGCTCTTCGGCGTGGTCGGGATCGACCTGCTGGCCGGTCCAACTGAAGTCTGCGTGCTGGCCGATGAGGCTGCCGATCCGAGTCTGATCGCCGCCGACCTCCTCGGCCAGGCCGAGCACGGCACGAACTCGCCCGCTGTGCTGGTCACGACCTCTCGCGCGTTGGGCGAGGCCGTGATCCGCGAGGTGAACCGCTGGCTTGACACCTGGCCGACCGCCGAAGTCGCCGGTGAGGCCTGGCGCAGACTCGGCGAGGTGATCGTGGTCGAGGACGACAACCAGATGCTGCGCCTGTCCGATCAAATCGCCAGCGAGCACCTGGAAGTGCAGACCCGCGACCCCCAATGGTTCCTCGAGCGGTTGACGAATTACGGCTCGCTGTTTCTGGGGCGCAACGCCACGGTCGTGTACGGCGATAAAGGCATCGGCACGAACCACGTACTTCCGACCGCCCGGGCTGCGCGCTACACGGGCGGGCTCTGGGTCGGAAAGTTCATCAAGACCGTGACATACCAGCGCGTCAGCGATGCGGGCAATCGACTGGTCGCACCCCACATCGCCACGGTCGCCGATGCGGAGGGCATGGCCGGGCACGCCATCACGGCGCGGTTGCGCCTGGGAGAACTGGACTGAGGCCACGAACCGTGGGCCTGAAGTGGATCGTTGCTGGCGCGGCGATTCTGGCCCGCTGAGCTTTCGCCCGCAGGCAGCGGGTGCCCCTCAGAACCGGTATTGCGCTTCGAGCCCGGTGTGGAGCCAGTCGGCGACGTCTCTGGTTTCATCTGAATCAATTTCGTGACCGATCGCATATTCACGGTAGGTCAGGTTCGCGCCGAGATCCATGAGCCAGTCGCGGGTGGCGTGGCCGTGACGGAGGGGCAATCGAACATCGTCGCGCCCATGGGCCACAAAAACGTTCAGTCGGTCGAGCTCCGTTCGCGGCGCGAGGCGCGGCCCGATCTCCGGTAGAATTCGACCGCTCATCATGACCAACCCGGCCACCAGGTCGGGGCGCGTCAATGCCACGCTCGCTCCGATGATCGCCCCCTGCGAAAAGCCCGCCAGAAAGATGCTGTTCGGATCGAGGTCGTAACGCCGAGAAGCGCGTTCGAGGAATTCGATCAGGTCGAGCCGACTCACCTCGGCTTGATCCGGGTCGATCACGGGATCGGGAGCGAAGCGAACGTCGAACCAACTGTGACCACCTTCGAGGAGCGGGATCGGGGCTCGAAGGTAAAGGTTGTACAGGCGTTCGTCGACGAGCGAACCCAGCGACATCAGTTCGGTTTCGTCGCCGCCCATGCCGTGCAACAGTACGAGCGCCGGGGCTTTGCGCGCGCTGGTTCGGCGCGGCGGTCGAGCGACGTGATGAAGACTGGCTTCGATCTCCACGATGACTCCCGCTCAGCTTTCCCGGGCTCCGCGATCCGTTTCCCGAAATCCATGCCCGCTCGCGGTCGATGGCATTCTTCATCAGTCGCTTGCGTTCCCGTGCCGCTCGATTCAAAGCCCACCCGCCTTGGGCTTGCCTCGATCCACGGATCCTCGAACTTCGGTGGTTTGCCCATCGCCCATCGGCTCCAAAACGTCGTTGATCAGATCTTTGTGGATCGCTCGATGCGAGAGGATCGTCCAGACGGGTTTTACATGAACTGGTCTAGACCAGCTGCGCACCCAGAAAATATACAAAAAGGATGCAAGGTCGTCAACCCATTGACTCTAGGCTCGAATCATCATAATGTGATTTGAGCACTCCTGGTATAGACCAGAAATTATTTCCGCGCAGTTCGAGGAGACCCAAGCACTGATGTTCAGCAAACTTACGCCCGTTTACCGCCAAATTTACGATCGCCTTTCGGAGCATATCCGTAACGGCACCACGCGACCTGGACAAAGAATGTCCTCCGAGCGCCAACTCGCGGAGGAATTTCAGGTATCGCGCATGACGGTTCGCGCCGCCATGGATCTGCTGGTGCAGCGCGGCCTGGTGGAACGGCACGACCGTGAGGGCGTCTATGCGGCCCGTCCAAAGATCGAGCAGGTGCTCTCCAGCACGGCGGGTCTGAGTCAACAGCTCCTCCAGCGTGGCGTCACGCCAGGGGCGCGGGTGGTCTCGAAAGCCGAGTTCAGGTCCGGGGAACTCTCGGGCGAGGTCGGCGAGGCCTTGGGGCTGGGAGCCGTCGAACCGGTCTTCAAGCTGGTGCGGCTGAGAACGGGAAACGGCGAGCCGCTGGCCCTGGAGGAGTCGTATTTTCCCGCACGGTTGTGCGCCGGGCTGCTGGAAACCGACCCGAAGGATTCGGTCTACAACTGGCTCGCAGCGAACCGGGGGCTGAGGGTGGGTCGAAGCAGGCAGGAACTCGAACCGAGTCAACTCGACGCCGATGCTGCTGTGCTGCTCGCCACCCATCCGAATTCCCCGGTGCTGCGATTGATCCGCACCGCCTGGACTCAGAGCGGCGTTCCATTTGAATACGCCCGCGATCTGTATCGGGCTGACCGAATTCGCTTCATCGTCGAAAGCGGGTGAACCTCACCCGTAACATGCCGAACGCCATTGAACTGTACGGGCAGTGTTTCAAGGAGCGAAGATGCCTGAAATTGACGTGATTGTGTTGGGGGCGGGCCTGGTCGGGGCCGCCGTCGCGTTCGACCTGCGCCGGGCCGGATACGAGGTCGTGGTGCTCGAGCGCGAGCAGGATCTGGCTGCGGGCGCGAGCCGCTCCAACTCTGGGGTGCTGCACACCGGCTTCGATTCGGTGCCGGGCGCGTTCGAAACCCAGATGATCCGGGATCAAGCCACGCGCTGGCAGTCCATCTTTGACGAACTCAACATTCCCTACCGTGTTCCGGGGGCTCTGTTGCTGGCACACGACGAAAGCGAAGTCGACCAGCTGGCTGCTATCGCGCAGAAGGCGGCACTCAACGGCGTGGAAACCGAACTGCTCGACGAGTCCGCCACCCGCACCGCCGAACCTCACAGCCGCGCCCGCGCTAGCCTATTCATCCCCGGGGAGGCGATCACCGATCCATACGAGGTCGTCACCCGCCTGCTCCACGGCGGCGATGTTCGGCTCGGCTGGCGGGTCGAAGGCGTCGAAACGAATAGCGGCGACGTGCGCATCTGGGGGTCACAGGGCGAGCTGAGCGCACGCTTCGTGGTGAACTGCGCGGGTCTTTTCGCCGATGAGCTCGCCGACGAGGGTTTCACCATCACCCCCCGGCGGGGAGAATTTGTGGTGTTCGCACAGGGCACGGCCCAGTTGGCTGAGCACATTCTGCTGCCGATCCCCAATGCGTTCACCAAAGGAGTTTTGGTGTTCCCGACGCTTTACGGCTATCTGTGCGCTGGCCCCACCGCCGTCGATCAGGAGGATAAGGAAGACTGGACGCCGCACGCCACTTCGCTGCCAACACTTCACCGGCAGGCGAGCGCCGTGCTGCCGATCCTCGAACACGAGCGCGTGGTGGACGCCTGGGCTGGCCTGCGCCCGGTGGGTCATCCTCACAACTACATCTGCCAGTTCTCCACCCGCGTTCCGCAAATGCTGCACCTGGCTGGCATCCGCTCCACCGGCCTCTCGAGTTGCCTGGGACTCTCCGATTGGGCACTCCGGCAGCTGAACAGTCACGGCCTCCCGGCCCGCACCCCGCGCACCACAACATCCGGCCCCTCGCCGATCAGCAGCGGGCAACCGTGGTGGCAGCGGCTCAACCGCTTCAGGGGGGTGTCCGGGCATGTATCTCGGTCTTGATCTGGGAACCAGCGGCGTGACTGCCCTGCTGCTGGGAAAGGAGTTGCAGGTGGTTGGGCGCAGCTACCGCGCCGTACAGACCTTCTACCCCCAGCCAGGTTGGATCGAACAAGATCCCTACCACCTGCTCAACGCAGTGGAGAACGCTGCGGCGGAGGTGCTCGACCACCAGCCCAGCGACTCGTTTTTGACGGGTGCAGGCTTCGCCAACCCTGGCGAGTCGGTTCTGGCCTGGGACGCCCGAAGCGGTGAGCCCTTGACACCGGTGCTGGTCTGGTCGGACACCCGGTCTTCGATCGTCTGCGACCGCCTGCGGATGGAGGGGCTGGAACCCGCCGTGACCGCCTCGAGCGGGTTGCGGCTTGACCCTTACTTTTGCGCCGCCAAGTTTGCCTGGCTGCTCGAGCACGACGCGGCGGTTCAGGCCGCCTCGCAGGCTGGTCATCTGAGGCTCTGCACGCTCGATGCCTGGATCGCCTATCGCCTCAGCGGTGAGTACGCGACTGACCACAGCACCGCCTCCCGGACGCAGCTCTACGACCAGCTTCACGGACGTTGGGCGGCCGAACTGATGGTATATTTCGGTATCCCAGCGGACGTCCTGCCCGATATTCGGCCCGGCCTGTCGCGGCTCGGCACGCTGAAATTGGGGCGGCACAAGGTTTCATGGACGGCGGCCTTGCTGGATCAGGTGGCGGCCCTGGCCGGAAACGGTTGCCTGAAGCCGGGTGAAGTCAAGGTCACGTACGGAACGGGCGCGTTCGTGCTCGCCCAGGCCGGGTCATCCCCTCCGGCGTCCGAGTCGGCGCTGATCGGTACCGTTGGTTTCAGCGACGCTGCGGGGCGCAGCTTCATTCTGGACGGTGGCGTCTACAGCGCTGGCAGCGCCTTGCAGTGGCTCGAGCGCTTGGGCATCCTCAGTCGGGCCTCCGATTCATCCTCGCTGGCCGAGGGAGCCCTCGGAGCCCGAGTGCGTTTTCTGCCCGCGTTCAGTGGACTCGGGGCGCCCTGGTGGCACGCGAACGCCAGGGGCGTCCTTTCGGGACTCAGCGCTCAGACTGGAGCGGCGGAACTCACGCGCGCGGTTCTCGATGGGATCGCCTCATGCGTGACAGACATCCTGGAAACGCTCACCGAGACGCTCCCTCAGGTTTCGCGGGTGCGCGCGGACGGGGGGCTGGCCCAGAACCGATACCTGATCCAACGCCAGGCGGACCTGAGCGGTCTGATCATCGAGCGGAGCATCGAACACGAGGCTACGGCGCTGGGTATGGCTTTGCTGGCCGGTGTCAGCGCTGAGACGCTGACGTGGGAACAGGTTCGACAGAGAACCGCTGAGGTGGAAGTGTTCACGCCCAGGTTGGCCGAGATCGACCGTGGACGAGAACGGGTTCTCTGGCGGAGTTGGCTGACACGGGCTGCCGCACTGGAGTCCGTATGAATGGGGTGCTCGTGAAAAGTCAAGATTGTGTGAACGGTCAGCTCAGCACATGGTGCCGCTTCCCGAACACCTTCGGAACGAGTACGTGTCCACTCGAGAGCGCCCGCTGAAAATCGCGTGCAGCCTACTGGGTGGATTTGTCCAATCGTCGCAACAGCAGCGTGAACGTCGTGCAGCACTTGATTCCAGGCTCCCACGGGTATGCTCCAGCCGAGCGCTTTTCGCGGTCGAGCATTCAACGTGCTCGCCACAGCAGCCAGGTCGTCGGCACCGTGCAGACTCAAATCGGTGCCCTTCGGAAAGGATTGGCGCAGCGGTCCACTGGTATTCTCGTTTGTCCCCGCTGCCACGGACTCGGTGGTTCCCAGAAATAGAACTCCAAACCCGTGTCCACCTTCAGCTGTGCGTGCTGGCTGTTGGTCGTAATGCGGTACTTGCGGCGGCTCTGACCGCGAATCCCGCGACGACGCCTGATCCGAGCGACCCGAGGGCGACTGCAGTGCTTTCCTTGCTCGAGCAGGCGGGCGTGAACGCGCGGGCTGCCGTAGGTACCACGACTCTTGGCGTAAATCGCTTTGATCGTTCTACTCAAGCTTGCCTCCTCTCGAGTACGCTGTGAGGGTGGCCTTCCCGGCCAGGCGCAAGACCCGCTCTTGCTCACCTCAAGCGTGCGGCGCATGCTCTCGAGGTTGAACTCGGTGGGGTGCGCGTTGATAAACGCGAAGCTGAACGCGCGTCCTTGGCAAAGAAGCGACCCTGCCCGTGAGGTGGGTTTTCGGGTTAAGACGGGCTACCGCTTTTTGAGGATGTCCCGCTCCTGCGACCCTGCCCGTCAAGTGCGTGCCCAGGATCAAAAAGACGGGCAATCTCGAGTTCTCGTTTGAGGCGTTGAACCTCTTGCCTCTGCTCACTCAGCGCGGGAACGACGCGCCTGGTGAAGCTCGGGCATCCGCTGGCCTCTCGGCCTTCAGCTCGGCGAATCCAGCAGTGCAACAGGTTCGGGCGCAACCCAAGGTCGCGGGTGACGCCTGCCACGGTGTTCTCGGGGGTTCAGGCAAGGCGCACGGCCTCGCGTTTGAACTCGGGTTGGTCGGTCTTGTTCTTGTTGGCCGTGTTCGCCTCGATTCTCGAGGATGAACCGCATGTCTACAAAATCTAGTAATCACCTCTTCGCTCGAGATGTTGCGTAGGAGCCCGACGGCCACCTCAACCGCATCCTGCACTCGAGACGAGGCACGCGATCCTCCCCGGCGTGCAAGTACGCGACTTTCTCGTGCGTCTCGTCGCGCACGACCTCCGAGCCCTCAAACATCTCGAGTCATTCGCCGTTGAAGACGGGCTGCCCGTCGAGGTGATCCCTCAACTGCGGGCCGAACGGCGTCTGGGGTGTGATCCGCTCCAGCTGCCTCTCGTCCGAGGTGCGAGCCGCGTGCCGCGCTTCGGTCTCGAGCGCGCTGCGCTTGGCCTCGAGAACAGCGCCTTCGGAGACCGGGTTGCCTTGGCAAAAGTCGAACGCCGGATCGTCCGGAATGTCGGGTTCGATCTCGCCATGTTCGTCGAGCGCTCGCAGCTTTACGCTCGAGGTTTTACCGTCCAGCACGAGAGACGCGTGGTAGGGATGCTCGGGTGCCGTCAGGTCGACCACAGCGCGCCCACTCGGCTGGCCAAGAACCGGCCCTGATTCGCCCGATCGAGGGCCGCAGCTTCGCGCTTCGAATGGCGGAACACCGATGCCTTGCGACGCCCTGATCGCGGCGTAACGATCGGGATCGCGCTCGAATACGACCCCTACTCAGGGTAGAACTCCATCTTGGACAGGTCAGAAGAGCGCCTGCAGTTTGAAGTTCTGGTTGTCGCCGCTGTTGCAGGTAAACTGCTGAAGTTTTACCCCATCAGTGTTGGAGAAGCCCGGAACGTCCAAACACTTGCCGTTCGAGGCGTTCACGAGTTTGAAGCCGTTGGCGGTCTTGGCGATGCTCCACTGCTGCTCCATCCACCCGCTCGTGAAATCCCACTGGTCGGCCAAACCACCATCGCCCGCGTTCGGGTCGTACCACTCGAGCACCTTGCCGCTATGGACGGCGGTCAGCTTGAAGTACGGGCCGACGGGTTCAATCTTCCACTTCTGATTGTCACCCGTGCCACACGTCCACTGCTGAACCTGTTCAGCAGTGCTTGTGGAAGCACCCGGAACGTCCACGCACTTGTTGGAGTTGACGTTGACCAGATTGTAGACACCCGATTGGACCGTGGTCGGTTCCGTCCAGCCCGGCAGACTGCGGATCGTGCGTTCCAGGTTGAGCCGCCCGTATTTGAGGGTCGTCGAGCCCGGTTGGGCGACCGTCTGATCGAGGCTGCTCGAGATGAAATCCTGGATCCGGCTGCGGTCGGCGACGTTGGGCATGTCCGCGTAAGCCAGCGCGATCGCGCCGGAGTACATCGGTGCGGCGAAGGACGTGCCGGTCGCGCTAACGGCCTGGTTGCTCGGGTAGGAACTGTAGATCGCCTCGCCCGGTGCGACGCCGTAGAGGCCGCTGCCGTAGGCGGAAAAGCTCGAGAGCACATCGGTGTTGTTGGTGCTGCCGATTCCCATCGTCCAGCTCGCCGTACCCGCCAGCCACGAGAACTGTCCGGGCGAGGTCACGCCATCTTTGGTGCCGTTGTTGCCCGCCGATGCGACGATGCGGACGCCCGCCGCGTTCGCAAACTTGCTGATGGTGAACAAGGATGCGTCGTACCCGTCCGTGCCGAGCGAGAGATTGATGACCTGCGCGCCCTGCGTGACGGCGTAGTTGATCGCGGAAACGATGTCGGAGGTGTTGCCGTCGCCGTTCTTTTTGAGCACCCGGATCGGCAGGATCGTGGCCCTGGGTGCGATCTGGAGGATGATGCCCGCGACCGCCGTGCCGTGACCGTAAGCCTTGCCGTTGGCGTTGCCACCGCTGTCCTCTTGCGGGGTGGCGTCGTTGTCCACGTAGTCTTTCCACTGGCTCGAGGGCGCGAGGTGCCCCTGGAAAATCGGGTGGTTCAGATCGATGCCGGTGTCGATCACGGCGATCTTGACGCCTGCTCCGAAGTTCCTCGAGATCCGGTGAGCCTCGTAGAGTTTGATCTGATTCCAGGCGGCCTGATTTTGCGCCGGGAGTTCCGGCGCGAGGCTGCTGACCCCGCCGCTCCAGGAGGTCCAGCCGCCGCTCCAGGAGGTCCAGCCGCCGCTCCAGGAAGTCCAGCCGCCGCTCCAGGAGGTCCAGCCGCCCATGTTGCTGGTGCTTCCCTGACGGGTGATTGGGCCGTGTTCCCTGAAGGAATCCGTGACGGGGGCGCTGATGGTTCCGTCGGGTTCGACCGTCGTGATTGCCGGGTCAGTCTTGGGTGGTTGGTTGGGGCTCAGCAGTATGGCGAAACCCGCCTGGGGCTGGTAGGCGAGCATCTTGGCGCTGTAGCGCTGCTCGAGTCCTTGTGCGCTGTCTGCGGAGCTGATCTTGAGGGTCAGGATGTAGTTTTGTGCGGCTGGGGTCTGCTCGGAGGGTGACGGCGCGTTGATGCCGTTGCAGCTCAGAAGCCCGAGAGAGAGGAGCAGGCTGAGGATCGGCGAGGATGCTCGGGAATACCAGTTCATAATCAATAATGTGTCAAATGGGATATGAAAGGATCCTTACAGCTGGTTCCATCCGCTGCTCCGCCCGGCAAAACGAAGTCGTCGGGGGAAGATGCTCCCGACGACGCGAATAGGCCCGCTCGGACGAACGCCGAGACCAGGATTCGAGCGGCGGATCCCCAAACCCCATCCCTGCCGTGCCCCTTTCAAAACGAAGTATTCTTTTTAACAATGGCCGATCAGACCCTCGTAAAGTACCTCAATGAACTCCGCCTCCTCACCCTGCTGCGAACGCATGGGTCAGCGAGTCGCGCGGACATCGCCCGTCGTCTGTCATTGACACCCGCGACCATCACACGCCTTGTAGCCAACCTTGAGCGTCAAGCGTTGGTGCAAGAAGTCCAAGAGACGCTCGAGGATAAGGTGAACCGTGAACCGGGTCGTCCGGGTGTGCGGGTCGCGCTCAACCCGGATGGAGCGTTTTTTCTCGGGGTCGAAATCGGTGTTGGCATTATTCGACTGGCATTGATTGACCTTTCTGCCAGCGTCGTCTTTTCGCTCGAGAAGCGGGTCTCGCAGAAGATCACGCCGTCTGCTGCGGTCAAGATCATTGCCGATCACCTCGAGTCACTGCGCCAGGATGCCCGATTTTACGGCAGGGTTCGCAGCGTCGGTGTGACCGTACCTGGTTTAGTCACGTCTGAAGGCTTTGTCGTTCACCTCCCGATCCTCGGTTGGAAGGAGGTCAATTTGTTGGCGTTGCTTTCGAAAGCTGTGGACTTGCCCAGCTTCGTCGAGAACAATGGCAACGCTGCAGCCTTCGGAGCGGTGTACACCCAGCCGGAACTTCCAGGCAACCACGCGATTTTTCTGAAACTCGGAACGGGTTGCGGTGGTGCTGCGATCATCAATGGTCGGTTGTTGCGCGGGGCTCGAGGGACGGCTGGTGAGATGGGTCATCTGCGGATGACCGAGCACGGCCATCGGTGCAGTTGCGGCCAAACGGGTTGCCTGGAAAGTTGGGTCAACCTCGGTGCGCTGGCGCGGTCGTACAGGGGAACAGAGGACCTTGCCGCCGAGGAATTGGCGATGCTGCCAACGGCTGTCGTTGAAGCCGCAAAGGCGGGCGATGTGGGCGCCCAAGAAGCGATGAAGAGGATCTCGCATTACCTGAGCCTTGGAATCGTCAGCCTCGTCAACATCTTCAATCCGACCACGGTGATGCTGGGCGGGATGATGCGCCCAGTGCTCGAGTACAGCCTGGAGGCCATCCGCGAGCGCGTTGCCGACGGAATCATCTCGGGTATCTCAGTGCCGGAGGTTCGACTTTCCCAACTCGGAATTTTCGAGTGTGCCGTGGGTGCAGCAACAATTGCGCACCATCATGCCTTTGACATCTCAAATTTCGAGTTTACAGCGCAGGAATTGGCCCTCTGAGAAACGGGTTTTATCGGCAGGAGCATCGATGGCTCGTGCCCTCTGGATCGCTGGGCCAGCTCGGGATCCCGTCAACCAGTCTGCGACGATCTCGTCTGGCCTGGGAAGGTGGGTTGCTAGGGTCTCATCGAAGGCCAGACAACGTTCGATTTTATCCTTTCTTGCGTCGTCGAGCTGACCGTGCGTTTGGTATGCACGGCGTTTCGGCTCGGTTTGGTTTTCAACCAGTGTAACCGCTCACGCCACACCCGGACGGAGTGAGCCCGAGCGCGGTTTGCCGCCATGTCCTCTGCGAGAGCATGTCTCCGATGGGAACCAACCTCTCAAGCGCTTCCGGGTCATGCCTCACGCAGGGCAGACTGGTCAGGCGGGGCTTAACGGCCCCTACCTGCTCGGGCGTGCGGATGGCATCAAACGCGAATCCCAAGCCCGCCAGTGTCAAGCGCCCAGGCCGCTGGGGGCGGTGCCCAGTAGATCAGGAACCGCCGCCGCAGCTGAGTGGATTCATCGTGTTGCCGCCGGGCGCAGGGTTGTGAAGATGATCCAATGAAAGCGACGATCATGAGGCGGTAAACGGGTGCCTCGAGCGGGCTGGCATCTTTGGGCACGGCCCCATCGCGCAAGTTCCGTCGGTCGGTGCTTGACATTTGGTTATTTTCTTTAGTATAGATATTAACTAATGCTTCAAACACGACCCGCATCAGGAGGCCCCGTTCATGACACGCCGAACCGCATTGCCGCTGGGCTCGAGCACCGCAGCGAGCCCGCAGCCTGTCGCAAGCTTTACGTACAACCGCGACCAAATCACCCCCGGAATTGTTCACATCGGCGTCGGCAACTTCTTCCGCGCCCACGAAGCCATGTACGTGGAACGCTGCCTGCACCTGCCCGGCCAGCACTCCTGGGGCATCGTTGGCGTGGGCTTGGGCGACGGCCCTGAAAAGCTCGAGAAGTCCCACATGTTCCGCGCTCAGGACGGGCTTTATACCCTGACCGAGTATGCGCCCGATGGTGGTTTCGAGGTGCGTTTGATTGGAGCGTTGATCGGCTACCTTCACGCTCCAACCCAGACTGAGGCGGTACTGACGCGCCTCGCTGCGCCTGAAACGCGCATCGTTTCCCTGACGATCACCGAAGGTGGCTACAACCTCGCTGAGACCAGCGGTGAATTCATGCTCTCAAATCCAACCGTACAACACGACCTTTCTCATCACCACCAACCGAAGACCGCGTTCGGTTACATCGTTGAAGCGCTCGTGCGACGCCGCGCGGCGGGTCTGCCGGGGTTCACGGTTCTCTCGTGTGACAACCTTCGCAGCAATGGGGATGTCTCAAAGAAGGTGGTGCTCGCGTTTGCCACGTCCCGAGATACTGACCTTGCGGACTGGATCGAAGAACACGTCTCCTTCCCGAACAGCATGGTGGATCGCATCGCCCCATCGGTGGGCGCAGCGGAAAAACTCAAAGTCAACACCCTCAGCGGACTCGAGGATAAACTCCCGGTGATTGGCGAATCGTTCGCGCAATGGGTGCTCGAGGATCGCTTCATTACCGGACGACCAGCCCTCGAACGGGTGGGTGTTCTGTTGCGCGACGATGTGGATAGGTTTGAGGCGATCAAGGGTCGCCTCTTGAACGCCTCGCACATGATGCTCTGCTACCCCGCGCTGATGTGCGGATACCGTCTCGTGGACGAAGCCATGCGGCAGCCCGCCGTACGCGCCTACCTTGAAGCCTTCATGGATCGGGACGTGATCCCGCTGATCGAGGGTCCGCAAGGCGTTTCCCTCCAGGAGTACAAGCGCCAGGTGCTCGAGCGCTTCAGTAACCCTGCCGTCGGCGATCAACTCATGCGTATCGCGCAGAACGGTATCGCCAAGCTGCCGATCTTTCTGTCCAAAACACTCGCTGAACTCCTGGAACGCGATGGTCGCTTTGAGCGCGTGGCGCTCAACCTCGCTGCATTCGAGCATTACTTACATGGTCATGACCTCAGCGGCGGCACGTTTACCGTCGATGAACCGCTCCTGACAGCACGGGATCGCACCCTGCTGGCCTCAGATGATCCGCTGGCCGTGCTCAAGCTCTCGCCGTTTGAAGCGCTGGGTTTGGACTCGAGCGAAGCCTTCAGGACCGCGTTTCTGGCCATGCGTAAACACCTCGAGCGGGACGGTTCCTTTGCGGCCGTGGCGGCGGCAGTCCGTTGAGGAAATCATGATTCATTCACTCGAGGGCAAGACTGCGCTCGTGACGGGCGCGGCAAATGGCATCGGGCGGTCAGTCGCACAGGCCCTCGCGGAGCGTGGAGCGCGCGTTGTCGTGGCCGACATCGACGACGCTGGAGCAAATGGGGCCGCCGCCGAGATCGGCAACGGTTCGTTCGCCACCAGGCTGGATGCAGGTGCGATTGAAACCATCGGGTCTGTCGTCCAACAGGCGGCCCTGCGCGCCGGACGCATCGATATCCTCGTCAACAATGCCGCAATCTTCGACATGGCTCCGCTGCTCGAGGTCACACCGGAAAGCTTCGAGCACTTGTTTCGAATCAACGTCGAGGGTGTGTTCTTCGTGCAACAGGCCGTGGCGCGGCTGATGGTTCAAGACGGGCAGGGTGGTTGCATCGTCAACATGGCTTCGCAGGCTGGTCAGATCGGCGAGCCGTTCTCGTCCGTGTACGCCGCGACCAAGGCGGCGGTGATCAGCTTGACCCGCTCGGCGGCCCTCGCTTTGATCAGATACCGCGTCCGAGTCAACGCCGTCTCACCCGGTGTGGTCGAAACGGCGATGTGGGATCGCGTAGACACGCTCTACGCCCAGCAGTTTGGACTCGAGCCGGGTGCAAAGCGGCGCGAGGTTGGTCTGACCGTGCCCTACGGGCGGATGGGCACGCCGGACGAGATTGCCTCGGCGGTCGTGTTCCTCGCCTCGAGCGAGGCCGAATACATCGTCGGTCAGACCTTGAACGTTGACGGTGGGAACGTGTTGAGTTGAAATCGAACGCCAATCGTCCAGCCCTCGAGAACCCCAAAAAGCCTACTTTTCTGAATGCAGGTGATTGCCATGAACAGTGAAAATCGTCGTCTCAAGGTCGGTGTGCTCGGGTGCGGCCCGATCTCCCAGTCCGCCCATTTCGAGAGCGCCACCAAAGCCCGCAACGCCGAACTTTACGCGATCTGCGATGTCGCCGATGATTTGCGTGAGCGCATGGCCGCGACCCACGCGCCGCGCAAGGCCTTCAGCGATTACGATGCGATGCTCGCCGACCCGGAACTCGAGGCGGTCATCATCGGCACCTCAGATGTGTTCCACGTGCCAGCGTCGATGAGCGCATTGCGGGCCGGGAAGCACGTGCTCTGTGAGAAGCCAGTGGCCGTCTCGGTTGAAGAGGCCGAAATGCTCAAACTCGAGGTGGAGCAGAGCGGTAAGGTGCTGCAGGTCGGTCACATGAAACGCTTCGATGCGGGCTTGCAGAGCGCCAAGGCGTTCATCGAGGGTGGCCTGGGCGAGATGCTCTCCATGAAAGCCTGGTATTGCGATTCGACCCACCGTTACGCCGTGACCGATGCGGTGCAACCGTTGATCGTCAAGAGCAGCAAAGCCAGACGTCCGAGCGGCGATCCCAAAGCGGACCTCGCCCGCTATTACATGCTGGCGCACGGCTGTCACCTGCTCGATACGGCCCGCCATTTCGCTGGCGAAATCCTGGAAGTCGAGGCGCGTTTGCGCCATCGCTTCGGCGCGTACGGTTGGTTCATCGACGTTGAATTCGCCAATGGTGCGATGGGACACCTCGACTTGACCGTGGCCGTGCGGATGGACTGGCATGAGGGTTTCCAGATATACGGTCAGCACGGCAGCATCCTCGGCAAGACGTTCAACCCCTGGCTGTTCAAGACGAGCGAGGTGGATATTTTCCGCGAAGAAACCGGCGAGACCACGCGGGTGCTCGGGGCCGATGGACACTTTTACCGTCGCCAGCTCGAGGGTTTCGCCGACACGATCTTGACCGGCGCAGCGATGCTCGGGGCGGGCATTGACGATGGGATCGCCTCGGTACGCGGCATGGTTGCGGTCATGGAATCGGCGAGAACGGGCAAGTCGGTGCGGCTCGCCGACGTCAGCGGGGAGGTGCGATGAAACTCGGCATCTTCGCCAAGACCTTTCCAGGCGCGACCCCGCAAGCGGTGCTCGAGGCCGCAGAAGATGCGGGATACGCGTCCGTGCAGTACAACATGGCCTGCTCTGGCATCGGTGCGCTCCCGAGGGTGATCGAGTCGAGCGTGGCGGACGCCGTGCTCGAGGCATCCACACGAACCGGCGTCGCGGTTGCCGCCGTTTCTGCCACCTACAACATGATTCATCCCGAGCCCTCGATCCGTGAGGCCGGACGCCACAGCTTCGGGACCATCGCCGCAGCCGCCTCGCGCATGGGAACGAGCCTCTTGACTGTCTGCACGGGAAGTGGCGACGTGCGTGACCAGTGGCGCCATCACCCAGACAACGACACCGAGGCGGCCTGGACTCGACTGTGCCAGGAGTTCGAGCTATTGCTCGAGATGGCCGAACGCCATGACATCCTGATTGGCGTTGAGCCAGAACTCGCCAATGTGGTCAGTTCAGCCCGGCGGGCACGCAGGCTGATCGATTCGATGGGCAGCGACCGCATCCGCATCGTCCTCGATGCCGCGAACCTTTTTGAACAAGAAAGCATTGAGGAGCGCAGGGCGATCATTGAGAAATCCGTGGACTTGCTGGCTGATCGAATCGAAATGGCCCACGCCAAGGACCGCCAGGCTGATGGCAGCTTTGCGACGGCGGGACGGGGCGTGATCGACTTTCGGCATTACCTCGCCGTGCTCGAGCGTGCCGGGTTTGCCGGAAGCCTCGTCGCGCACGGTCTCGAAGCTCATGAAGCGGCGGGCGTTGCGGCATTCTTGGGGGACATCTTGAGGCAAGAGAAAAGCGCAATGTGAACTGGTTCATCCACGCCAGACCTGGCCTCAAGCTTTCAATCGCCGAAACCGGCAGCGGCAGGCCCGTAGTATTTCAGCACGGGCTATGTGGGGACGCCGCCCAGCCCGCGCAGGTGTTCCCCGATGGTCTCGGTTGGCGTTGCCTGACCCTCGAGTGCCGTGCTCACGGACGCTCGGAAGCTGGATCGCCCGATGATTTTTTGATCGCCACCTTCGCCGATGACCTGGCCGATGTCATCGAACGATCGAGCCTCGAGAAGCCCGTGGTTGGCGGCATCTCGATGGGGGCCGCGATTTCGTTGCGGCTCGCCGTAACCAGGCCAGAATTGATCGGTGCGTTGGTGCTGGCGCGACCGGCTTGGCTCGCTGATCCCAACCCGGAGAACATGCAGCCAAACGCGCTGGTCGGGCAACTCTTGCGCGAGCATTCGTCAACCGTGGCTCGAGCGCGGTTCGAGGCATCAGATACGGCGGCGCGCTTGAGCGTCGCTGGGCCGGACAACCTCGCGTCCTTGCGGGGTTTTTTCGCTCGAACACCACGCGAAACTACGGCAGAATTGCTGTGCCGAATTTCCGCTGACGGGCCAGGAATCACGGAGCCCCAGGTTCGCAAACTCACGCTGCCGACGTTGGTCATCGGGCACGAACTCGATGCAGTGCATCCGCTGGCGTTTGCCCGCACGCTCTCTGCTTGGATTCCCAGGGCTCGCCTCGTTCAAATCACCCCGAAGGCGCTGAACCCGGAAGCCTACCGCAACGATTTTCGTGATGCGCTGGCCTCTTTTCTGAAGGAGCGTTGATATGGCCGCCGCGAACTGGCTCGAGCATTTGCCCACGAACAGGCTGGTGGCTGAACTCTCGCTGTGGTCTGCCGACCTCGGACGTTTGGCCGAAGAGATGGCCCGTGTGGATTCGCTTGCCGACCTGTACCACATTGACGCGGCAGACGGGCATTTTTCCCCGATGCTGCTTTTTTTTCCGGACCTCGTGGCGGTCTGCCGGAAACACACCAAAAAGCCGTTGCACGTTCACCTGATGGTGACGGACGCCATCCTCGAGGATCAGATTCGGCAGTTTGCCGATGCGGGCGCGGACCTGATCAGCATTCATGCCGAGAACGGTAAGCTCGAACCTGCCTTGGCCTTGATCGCGGATTTGGGCTTGGTGTCCGGGATCGTGCTGCAACTCGCAACGCCGGTCGCGGCAGCGACCGCGCACCTGGATCGCATCGGGATGTTGACGCTCCTCGGCACCCGAATCGGCATCAAAGGTCAGGGTTTGGACGCGCGGGCCGAGCCGCGGTTGCGCGAAGCGAGCGCCTTGATCGCCGCTGCCTCGATTGACACTGCCGCAAGCCATCGCGTGCTGCTGGCCGCCGATGGTGGCATTCGCGAGCACACGGTTCCGGGCCTGCGTCGGGCTGGGGCGAAAACCATCGTCATGGGGTCACTCGCCTTCAACGCCGAGCACTTCGCCGAGCGCATGGCCTGGGTTCACGCGCCGGAGAAAGGCGAGTCGGCATGAATCACCGGCTTTCAATCGGCCTGGATTTGGGCGGGACGCGGGTTCGCGCCGCGCTCGTGCAGGCTGGGAAGGTGCTGCGGCGCTCGTCGGTGCGAACCGATGTGAGCGGTGGCCCGGAGGCGGTGATGGCACAATTTCGTACCCTCGCATCGCGGGTCTGCATCGAGGGCGCCCTCGAGCGTGTTGTGGCCGTGGGCCTCTGTGCGCCGGGTCCGCTCGACACCGTGACGGGCATCGTCGATCACATTCCCACCTTGCCCGGATGGGAACAATTTCCGCTCCTGGACCAGCTGGGAGAAGCCTTCAAACGACCTGCCGTGCTCGAGAACGATGGCATCGCCGCCGCCTACGGCGAGTGGCAGTACGGCGCAGGGGTTGGACTCGAGCACCTGGTTTATGTGACGGTCAGCACCGGTATCGGCGGTGGTGTCGTGGTCGATGGTCGCTTGATGCGCGGGCGGCGCGGCATGGCAGCCCACGTCGGTCATTTTCGGCTCGTGCCCAATGGCCCTGCCTGCTCCTGTAGCACCGCGGGGTGTTTTGAGGCCGTCGCCGCAGGCACCGCCCTCGGCAAGCGTGCGCGGGCGGTTGCGCTTGGAAATCCTTCGGGATTCCTCGGGATGAAATCCGAGTCCGAGCGACTCGAGGCGCATCACGTCGTCGAAGGGGCACGTGACCACGATAGCGAATGCCTCGTCCTGCTCGAGGAAGAGGCGGAGTACCTCGGTGTCGGCTTCACCGGGTTGATTCACCTGTTCAGTCCAGAGCGCTTGGTCATGGGCGGGGGCGTGGCACGGGCGTTTGATTTGCTCTCCGAGGGGATACATGCGGTCATCCGGCGCGACGCCATGGCCCCATTCAAAGACGTGCCCGTGGTTCCTGCGACCCTGGGGGACAACAGTGGACTGGTTGGTGCAGCAAGCCTCGCCCTGAAATTGGCAACAGATGCTTAACGGAGGACAAGACATGGAATATTTCAAGAAACTCAGACTCGATGGACGCCAAGCGTTGGTCACGGGTGGTGCCAGTGGAATCGGCGCGGCCTCTGTGGATGCGCTGCTCGAGGCGGGCGCGACGGTCACGGTTGTTGACTTTAATCTTGCCAACCTCGATGCGGCCCGAGCGCGATGGACGGGAAAACCCGTTTCGTTTGAGCGACTGGACGTGACCGACCGGCGGGCGGTCGCGGCGCTCGCCGAACGTTTGGAACCGCTGGATGTGCTCGTCAACAACGCGGGGATCGGGCGGCAAACGGCGGGCGAGGACATCACCGAATCCGAATGGCACGCCGTCATGAACGTCAACCTCAATGCGGTCTTCTGGTGCGCTCAAGCGTTTGGTCGCAAGATGCTCGAGCGCGGGTCTGGAAGCATCGTCAACATCGGATCGATGGCGGGCGAGATCGTGGTTCGCCCGCAGAAAAACGTGCATTACAACGCCTCGAAAGCGGGTGTGCATCACGTTACCAAGTCGCTCGCCGCAGAGTGGGCTCCGCGCGGCATCAGGGTCAATGCGATCGCGCCTGGTTTCATTGAAACGCCCATGAACGCCTTCGCTCTCGAGAGCGATGTTGAAACGACACGGGTCTGGTTGAGCAACACCCCGCTGGGCCGGGTCGGACAAACGCACGAGATCGCATCCATCGTTTTGTTCCTGGCCTCGGATGCCTCGAGCCTGATGACCGGAGCGATTGTCGTCGCGGATGGTGGCTACACCCTTTGGTGATGGCTGCAAAAATCATGGCCCGTCGCGCCGCTCAACTTCCGACGGGTGTTGGCTCGGCTCGAAGCAGTTTAGAGGGTGCATCGGGCAGGAGACGATCAGGTCAATGCTGTTGAGCGCTTTTGGGCTTCGCTCAAATGCACGTTGGATCTCGAGAACCGCTCGGCTCGAGGACTGAAGCTCGAGCGATCATCTTGCAGTGGGTCGAGGTTCGGTACAACCTTGAGCGTCGGTACGCGCGCCTTGGCGTCCTGTCACCGTTGGTGTTCGAGGAGCGGTTTTACGCTCTGAACGAACCGACCGCACAGTCTTGACTTGGCGTAGAGTTTGTACTCGGGTGCTCATGCTTTGCGTTTGCCGATGGCGACCTCAACTGAGCGGCTGCTCTGGTTCGTACAACAGATTGTATGGATCATATCAAATCGTGGTTGTTTTTGCCGGAACGCAAATCTCGAGATTGCGCTCTCAGACAAAGAAATTACTTCTCATCGTTCGGGGGATGCCGCCCATTCTAAAGTCGATTTGATCGCACATCGCAATCGAGCGGCGCGTTTGAGCGAATGCGTTCCGCCCGGACTGACGATCAACTCCCGTTCGAGTCCTCGGGTAATCCAGTGCTTCTAGTAGACAACCACGGTGGATTCTAGCCTTAAACTAAAGTATGGGACGACCTAAGCTTTACCCCGTCAAACTCAACAACCAGCAGCGCCAGCACCTCAAAAACCTGACCAAGAAAGGCCATGCCAAAGCGCGCGTCATGACCCGCGCCCGCATCCTGCTACTCGCCAGCGAGGACCGCGAGGACAAGGAGGTCGCCCACGCCCTCCAAGTCAGCCCTGCCACCATCAAAGCCACTCGCAAGCGCTTCAATCAGCAAGGACTCGAAGCGGCCCTCAGCGAGAAACCCCGACCCGGCGCGACACCCAAACTTGATGCCAAACAAGAAGCCGTGCTGATCGCGCTCGCCTGCGGCGCCCCGCCCGACGAGCGCGAAAGCTGGACAATGCAACTGCTTTCTGATCGCCTGGTCGAACTCGAGGTGGTGGATTCGATCAGCGACGAAACCGTGCGGCGCACCCTCAAAAAAACGATCTCAAACCGTGGCAGAAACGCGCCTGGTGCATCAGCCAGGTAACGCCTGACTTCGTGTGGCGCATGGAGGACGTTCTGGACTTGTACGCTGAAGCTTACGACCCCAAGCGTCCGGTGGTGAACTTCGACGAGAAACCCTACCAACTCCTCCAGGACGTGCAGGACGCCTTACCAGCCGAATCAGGGCAATCCAGGCGTGAGGATTACGAGTACAAGCGTTGTGGCACGGTGAACCTGTTCATCGCGTTTGAGGCGCACACGGGGCAACGCACGATCAGTGTGACCGAACGGCGCACCGCTCAGGATTTTGCAACGCAGATGCAGCGGTTGGTGGCGGACTACCCGAAAGCGGAAGTGATTCGTGTGGTGTTGGATAACCTCTCGACGCACTCGCCTGCGGCCTTGTACCAGTCGTTGCCGCCAGTGGAGGCTCGAGCGTTAACCAAGAAGCTCGAGTTTCATTTCACGCCCAAGCACGGAAGCTGGTTGAACATGGCGGAACTCGAGTGGTCGGTGTTTGAGCGGCAGTGTCTGGGGCGGCGGATTGGTCGTTTTGAGGGCTTGCGGGTGGTGGCAGACGCATGGACCTCGGAGCGGAACGCTCGTAAGGTTTCAGTGGATTGGTGGTTCAGCACGGAGGCGGCGCGGGTCAAGTTCGAGCGGTTGTACGCGACCTTCGAGAAAGATCAGTAATCACCGTGGTCTTGTACTAGTGGAATTCTCGAGTTGAAACGACGGGGTTGTTCACACCGATCCAGTTCGCTCGGTGTTTTCGGGGAATCACGAAACGGCCAGCGCGAACGCGAAGGGCGAAAATCCTCGGCTGCGGATGATATGCGGCACGAGCAGCATGATCGCTTCCACGCCTCGAGCGCTCGAGATCCCACCCAGGTCTTCGATCCAATCCCTCGGCCAGCCCAGATCGCCTAGCAATCCGCTGACGACGGCTTTCGCGTTCTCGTCGTTCCCGGACACGAAAGCCGTTGGGGGTACCTTCAGAGATTGCGGATCACCCATGACTGTGAACAGCATGGTGTTGAGCGTCTTGACGACGAACGTAGCGGGAAGGGCCGCTTGAAGGTGCTCGGCGAGGCTCGAGTTCGGGTACATGAGGTTTCCCGGCATTCCGTTTTCGCCGCGCTCTGTGGCGTTGGAAACGTCGATCAGGATCTTGCCGTCCAATTCCGCTTTCAGGGCGCTTAAAGTCTCGAGCGAGGTTTCGCCGGGCGTGGCATTGACGACGATCGAGGCGTGGCGTGCGGTGTCTCGCAGATCGTCGAACGTCACGGCTGGACCCTTCCAGTGTGCCGATGCCTTGGCCATATCTCGGGTTCCGATGCCGATGTCATGTCCGGCGCTCGAGAGTTTGCTGGCGAGAACGGTAGCGACCCTGCCCGATCCAAGAATTCCGATGTGGCTCATGGTGTGCTCCTGTGTTGCGTTGATACCCGCGTCGATTGATTTTTGCTGTCCGAGTACCGATCAATGAATAGCGCGAAGAATCTCGACGGCGGCCGAATGCACGCCCGGTGCGCTGGCCAGAAAATCTTTGCTCTCGAGATTCCACGGGTTGCCGCGCGTGTCCGTGACCGCGCCTCCGGCCTCCTCAACCAGCAGCGCACCGGCCAGCAATCCCGAACGCACCCGGCTGTACTGCCAGAAGACATCGCTTCGTCCTGCCGCCACGTGAATCAATTGCAGCGTCGCTGGCACGGAGACCCGCAGAACCAAAGCGTTCTCGAGCATCGCGCTCACCGACTGTCCGATGCGGCGGTACGTTAACGCGTCCTCGCCGGGTTTCGCCTGCCCGGTTCCGACCAGCGCCGCCTTCAGATTCGTTTTTGTGGATGGCTGCAAGCGCACGCCGTTTTGGTGCGCGCCACCGCCCCGGACTGCGGTGTAGGTTTCACCGGTCAACGGCAGGCACACCACCGTCAGCACTGGGCTGTTATCGCGTACGAGGGTCGCGGTCACGCCCCAGTCGCTCAGGCCGTGAAGGTGGTTGACGTTGCCCTCAACCGGATCCGTGACCCACCATTCACCGGACGGCAGGGCTCCGCCTTCCTCTTCGTCCTCCTCCCAACCGGCCGTGGGACGAAGCTCGGTCAACGCTTCGCGCAGCACGTCCAGCGATGCTTGATCGTTGGCGTGAAGCGCGGCGATCAGATCCTCGAGGCCGCCGATGCGCGCATCGGGGCTGAAGCGTTCGAGCAGGCGTTGACCCGCCGCTCGAACGGCGGTGACGACCCCGGGCAAAAGCTTTTGATCTTCGAGGAGCCGGACCTTTGGAGTCTCGCGTCCGGAAGCGATTGACCCGTTCTCGGTTGAACATGCTGATGTTGACATCGGTTGTTCCTCCACGGCTTGGCTTGGGTCGACCTGAGCTGGTCAAACCTGATGGGGTCAGCCTAGAGCGGCATCCACTTGTCGTCAATGCCATCTTTGGTAGGTGTAGAATTACCCAAATGCAATTGGATTTGAACCTGCTGACCGCCCTCGACGCGCTGCTCGAGGAAGGCAGCGTCGGAGCCGCCGCCGAACGCCTTCGCCTCTCAGAGCCCGCCATGAGCCGAACGCTCGGACGGATCAGGCGCGCGACCGGCGATCACATTCTGGTGCGGACGGGCCGCACGATGACGCCCACCCCCTACGCGCTCGCGGTTCGCGCGGAAGTCCACACGCTCGTCCAACAAGCGCACGCGGTACTCGCCCCGGCGCGCGACCTCGAGCTCGGCGCGCTCGAGCGAACCTTCACCCTGCGTTGCCACGATGCCGTCACGACCGCCATCGGTCCGGGTCTGCTCAACGCAGTGCGGGCGCAGGCTTCGGGCGTTCGGCTGCGCTTTCTGGGCGAGGCCAGCACGGATAGCAACGAGCTGCGTCACGGGCAGGTGGATCTCGAGATCGGTTCGAGCGAACCCGTGCTCCCCGAGATTCGTTTCGAGATTATCGGCCACGATCGCCTGGTCGCTGTCGTGCGCCCGGAGCACCCGTGGGCTCGCGGCAGGTTGACTCTCGAGCGCTACGCGAACGCACAGCACATCATCGTCTCGCGCCGGGGTCGCCTGCGCGATCCCATCGATGATGCCCTGGAGCGCTTTGGTCTGCGCCGAGCGGTGGTCGCATCGGCTCCGACCGGCACCGCCGCCCTCCAATTTGTTTGCCAGAACGACCTGATGGTTTCGGTTCCGCAGTTCGTCTCCCAGCCGGTGGTGGTCTCGCTTAACCTTCGCACCCGCCCGATCCCCCTGGCGCTGCAACCAGTTCCGATCATCCAAGCGTGGCATCAGCGTCACGATGCAGACAAGGCGCACGCGTGGCTTCGCATGTTGATTCACGAGAAACTTCAAGTGGTGCTTCATCCGGGTGGTTGATGGATCTTCAAACGCCCAGGCGGAATGCCTACAGCGGTTTTTGAAGCGGTTCGGAATCACCGGGCCGAAATTTCGTGACTGATCCTGATTCCGGGCCGTCGTACTCGAGATACTTTCCGTCCAAATGAGTGGTAAAACCGCTGTAACCTCAATTCCCCGGTCACCTGATCATCGCTGGTCTGGCGACAAGATGACGAACGCTTCGAGGTTCGAACGGTGCTCTCCATAATCGATCACCGGATCGCGCTCACCGACGAAGTCAGCACGGTACGCGAGGCAGCTGAGCGTCTCGAGGCGGACATTCGGGACTTACCGCTCGAGGCTGCCCTCGGACGAGCCGACGCGCTGCGGGGTATGGCGGCCAGCCCGTACGTGCGCGCGGCTGAAGCGGCCATCACCGATCAATTCACGCACAAAAAATCGATGGGATCTCCAAAGCGGATGTTCGCGGACTTCACCCGATGGCGAACAGTGAACGTGCAACCCGTGCCGCTGGCGCTTCACAAGCGGTGCTCCGCGTAACGACAGTCAAGCGCGGGATCGCGCGGCGAGGCGAGAGCGTGAAAACCCGCAAGATTTACCCGATCACGATCCGGCGCGTGTTCCTCAACATGTTGGCACACCTGACTTCGGCGGAAGGGGTCGAGGTGGGCGTCGAGCGACACCGGGGCGAGATTTCAGCATTTTGGACGCTCATCAAAACTAGGGCGCGCCTGACCCGTTCGGCACTGCGCGAAGGTAGACGTTTGGGACGGCGTCATCCGCCCCGTTGAGGTGGAGGCTGCTCCTGGTGGCGTGACGGTCTCGTCCAACAACAGACTTCGATGAGAACCGGAACTTCACTTACCCTCCGAGATCGGTCGCGTAACCATCGAAGCGCTCGCCGGATCCGACCTTGACTTCTCGTTGTTGAGCGCTTAAGCTGCAAATTACACAAAGGAAACAATGTTTCTTTACGAAATATCCCAGGTTTTGACTTGGGAAACAGCCTTTTTGGATTCCCCCGTGAGCCAACCATGTCGAAAGCGCCAACGCCCCCAGCCCCCGGCTCCACGAACCGCGTCCCGACGATTCGCGATATCGCCAGGGTCGCCGGGGTCAGTCTAGGTACGGCCTCGAAAGCCCTCAACGGCCAGGGGCAACTTCGCGACGAGACCAGAGCGCGGGTACAGCGCGTGGCGACGAAGCTCGGCTTCCGCCCGAACGACCTGATGCAGAGCATCCTGCGCCAGAAGAGCTTCAGCGTCGGACTGATCTCAACCGACAGCTATGGACGCTTCAGCATCCCCTTGATGGAGGGGATTGAGGATGCCCTCGGCGCGGCAAGATTCTCGGTGTTCCTCTGCAACTCCGCCGACGACCCCGCCCGCGAGCGCCAGCACGTCGAGTCCCTGCTCTCGAAACGCGTCGACGGCATCATCGTGACCTCCAGGCGCACCGATCCCCGGCGGGCCATCGAACTCGGTGGGCTCGGCGTACCCGTCTTGTACGCCTATACGCAAGTCGAGGATCCCGAGGCGCTCTGCCTGCTGCCGGACGACGCGCAGGGCGGACGGCTGGCGACGGATCACCTGATCGCCGCCGGACGAACGCGAATCGTTCACATCAGCGGGCCACAGAAATTCCTGGCCGTGCGCGAACGCCGTTCGGGCTTCGAGCAATCGATGCGCGCCCACGGTCTGCGCGTGCCGAAAGACGCCGCGCTGCACGGCCCCTGGAGCGAAGCCTGGGGCTTCGAGGCCACGACGCAGCTGCTGGCGCGCGGACGCCAGGTCGACGCCCTCTTCTGCGGCAGCGACCAGATTGCTCGAGGCGCGGTGGATGCCCTGCGAGAGCGCGGTGCGCGCGTGCCCGACGACATCGCCGTGGTCGGATACGACAACTGGGAGATCATCGCGGCGGCCACTCGACCGGCGCTGACCACGATCGACATGAACCTCCACGAACTCGGGCGGTTGGCTGGAGTCAAGCTGCTCGAGCGAATCGACGGGCGCAAGGAGTCGGGCGTTCAGCGGCTGCCCTGTCGGCTGATCGCCCGCGCCTCCTGCGGCGCATCCCAAACCCCCGTGGCCAAACGAAAGGAGGACGAGCGACTCCCAAGCTAGCGAACTCCGTTTCAGCCCGTCAAGTCCGAAGTGTTGCCTTCTGGAGAATCAGCCGCGCTGAGCTGTCGCGGCGGATGGAGTTTTATGCCCTCAAACACGCGTTTGTTCCTCGCTTTCGCCGCCCTCACCGCCGCCGGTGGTGCGTTTGCCGCCTCGTCGCTCGCCCAGGACAACACCGTTTCGTTCTGGGTTCGCGCTGCGGACAGCGGTTTCACCGCGCCGCTCGTCAAGGCCTACAACGCAACTCACCCCACCCAGGTCAAACTCACCAGCATCCCAGACGATCAGTTCGTGACCAAGTTCGGCACGGCGGTCGCCGGTGGGGCCGGTCCGGACGTCGTGGCGATCGACTTGATCTACCTGCCCGCCTTCGCCGAAGCCGGGCAGATGACCGACATCACCGCCCAAATCAAAGCCCTGCCCTTTGCCAAGACCCTCTCGGACTCTCACGTGCGTCTGGCGACCTTCCAAAACAAAACCTACGCCGTGCCGTTCAGCGCCGAGGGTTCGGTACTCGTCTACAACAAGGCCCTCTTCAAGCAGGCCGGGCTCGACCCGAACAAGCCGCCCAAGACCTGGGCCGAGATCGAGGCTGACTCGAAGAAAATCACGGCGCTCGGCAACGGGATCAAGGGGTACTACTTCGCGGGAGCCTGCGCTGGCTGCAACGCCTTCACGTTCCTGCCCTTGATCTGGGCCTCGGGCGGCGACGTGCTCTCCGCCGACGGCAAAACGGCGACGTTGAATAACCCCGCCGTCAAAGGGGCGCTCGCTCTGTACCGGCGGCTGTGGGAGGGTGGGCAGGTTCCTGCAGGAGCCAAGACCGACAACGGCACCAACTTCTTGGGTGCCTTCCTGACGGGCAAGATCGGCATGGCGGGAACGGGTGCGTTCTCGATCGGTATCTTGAAGCGCGACCACCCGGAGGTGGACTTCGGCATCGCGCCTTTGCCGGGCGAGAAGGGCGGCTCCTCGAGCTTCGCGGGCGGCGATTCGATCGGGATTCCGGCGGGCTCCAAACGCGTCAAGGAGGCTTTCGACTTCATCAACTGGTGCCTGACCGAGGACGTACAGGTCAAGGAGTTCGCCAAGAACGGCAGCATTCCCGTCCGCTCAGACCTGTCCGAGAACGAGTACAGCAAGCTCGACCCGCGCTTCGTGACTGTGTCTAAGGCGATGGCGGATGGGCGCACGCCGTACACGGTGCACTACAACGAACTCTTCAACGATGCTAACGGTCCGTGGCTCGCCATGTTCCAGGAGGCGATCTTCGGTAGCGGCGTGGACACCGCCGTTCAGAAGGCACAGGATGCGTTTACCAAAATCTTAAACATCAAGTAGTCGCGCACAGGGGGCGCACGGGCGTGCGCCCCCTCGAGGTTCGAGAGGGGTCTGCATCCAGTATGCGCATCGCTGCCACGAAGCCCACCGTCGCCCGCCCCAGCCAGACCCGAGTCCGACACCAGCGGGCCGGGTTGTTGTTCGTCCTGCCGTGCGTGCTCTTTACGTCCGTGTTCTTTCTCGTGCCGCTCGGGATGACGGTTTGGATGTCGCTGCACAACTGGGGCTTATTGAAAAAACCGTACTTTACGGGGCTCGAGAACTACCGGAACCTGTTAACCGACGCGACGTTCTGGTCGAGTTTGCTGTTCACCGCGAGGTATACGCTGGTCGTGACGCCGATCATCTTTTTGACCGCGTTCGGCCTGGCGCTCTTGGTGCAGCGCCCGCTGCGCTGGGTCGGGACGTTCCGCACCGCCTACTTTCTGCCCGTGGTGATCGGACTGGGCACAGCGAGTCTGTTGTGGGTCTGGTTGTTGCACGATCAGGTGGGCGTTTTCAGCGCGATTTTGATCGGTCTCGGGATCGTCAAGGAGCCCGTGCAGTGGCTGGCTGAGTCGGGCAGCGCCCTCGCCACGCTGGCGGTGATGGTGGTCTGGAAGACGGCGGGCTTCACGATGGTGCTCCTGCTGGTCGGGATGCAGGCCATCCCCGAGGACCTCTACGAGGCCGCCAAAATCGACGGTGCGAGCTGGTGGCAGGGAATGCGGTTCATCACCGTGCCGCTCTTGCGGCGCACCTTCGCCCTGGCGCTGACCATCTCGGTGATCGGTTCGTATTTGGCCTTCGACCAGTTCTACATCCTGACCCACGGTGGCCCGGAAAATTCGACGGTCACGGTCGTGTACTGGATTTACCGCGCGGCCTTCACGTATTTCAGGCTCGGCTACGCCGCCGCCATGTCGGTCGTGCTGCTCGTCATCCTGATCGCCATCAGCGTCGCCCAGCTCTATCTGCTGCGGGATGAAGCCCCATCGTGAACTCGAAGATTGAACTCGGAATTACCGGAAGCACAGTCGCGGACGCCAACAGTCTTTGCCGCGCCGGACGGTGCCGCGGGGCGCGAAGTCGGTTCTCAGATGGCTCGCACGCGAACGAGGAGTCACCATGACCGAACGCCGTCCGAGCGCCCCATCAAGACGCCAGCGCCCTCCGGTGCTCTACTACGCGGTCTGCATCGCGCTGTTCGTGGCGTTCGCGTTTCCGCTGTTCTGGTCGGTGCTGACCTCGTTCAAGCCGCCGTCCGAGGCTTCGGCCTCGCCGCCGACGTTCCTGCCTTCGAGACTCAGCTTCGAGAACTACGCGAACCTGGCGAGCTATGGGGATGGCATCGGGCGCTACCTGTTCAACAGCGTGTCCGTGACGCTGATGACCGTGGTGGGCGCGGTGATCCTCTCGACGCTCGGCGGCTACGGTTTCTCGAGGTTTCATTTTCCGGCCAAGAACTTGGTCTTCGTCGTGATCCTGGTGACGCTGATGATCCCGTTCCAGTCGATCCTGACTCCGCTTTTTTTGCTGTTGCGCTTCATTCACCTGCAAAACACTTTGCTCGGTCTGGCGCTCGTCTACACCACCTTCCAGTTGCCGTTCGCGGTCTTCATGATGCGAAACTCTTTTGACAGCGTGCCGCGCGAACTCGAGGAGGCCGCACTGATCGACGGCTGTACGCCAGTGACGTTGCTCACCAAGGTGATGCTGCCCGTCGTGCTGCCCGGCATCGTCACGGTGGCCTTGTTCGCCTTCTTCGGAGCCTGGAACGAGTTCCTGGCGGCGCTGATCTTCATGTCGAACGCCGAGGATTTCACGCTGCCGGTGATGCTCCTGAACGCCCAGGCCGGCCAGTTTGGCACGGTCAACTGGGGCGCGATGCAGGCGGGACTGATGATCAGCATGCTGCCCTGCGCGGTGCTGTTCTTGCTGTTGCAGCGTTATTACATCAACGGTTTGATCGCGGGTGCGGTCAAGGGTTAGGTACGAGGAATTGAGGAAATCCATGACGATTCAACCAACCCAGGGGAATTCGAGAAACCGCGGGACGCCTTGTCCCAAGAAGCCTGCGGGGCTGCACCTGCGCCGAGAGCCCGCGACGGCGGTGCGCTTTAAAAACGCGCGCTTCGCGCCGCCACCCTGCGCTGACATCGAAAAATCATTGCCGCTACCGTTCGCGAGATCCCGGACGAGCGAGCGATTTGGTCGCCCTTATAGCGTCGAACCGATCCAGGTCTGGCTGCGCCGGCGGGAGGGCGCGTGACGCCTCTCGCACAACCCGCCTTCCTCGAGTTGCCGCTGGGTGCGGTCGAGCCTGCGGGCTGGTTGCTCGAGCAGTTGCGCCTCCAAGCCGATGGCCTGACCGGGCATCTCGAGGAACTCTGGGCGGACGTCGGCGCCTCGAGCGCGTGGTTGGGAGGCGACGGTGAGGCGTGGGAGCGCGGCCCGTACTACCTCGACGGCCTGCTGCCGCTGGCACATGTGCTCAATGACCCACAGCTCCTGACGAAGGCGCAGCGCTGGATCGAGGCGATGATTGGGAGCCAGCGGGAAGACGGCTTTTTCGGCCCCGCCAGCAACGACGACTGGTGGCCGCGCATGGTCGCGCTGAAGGTGCTGGCTCAGCACCACGACGCGACGGGCGATGAGCGAGTGATCCCGTTCATGCGCCGATACTTCGACCACCAACTCGAACACCTCCCCGACCGCCCGCTCGAGGGTTGGGGTGCGGCCCGAGGCGCGGAGAACCTCTTGCCTGCGCTGTGGCTGTTCGAGCGCACGAGCGAACCGCGCCTGCTGGAGCTCATCGACTTGATCCTCTCGCAAACGCTCGACTGGGAAACCTACCTGACCGAGCAGCTCGCGCGCGGACCTGTGCGCTCGTTCTCGCATTTCACGCACGTCGTCAACGTAGCGATGGCCCTGAAGCTGCCCGCCGTGCGCTTCGCGCGCGATGGCGAGGCTCGGCACCTTGAAAACATCCGTCGCAGCCTCGAGAACCTGGAGACCCTCCACGGCATGGTCAACGGGATGTTCAGCGGCGACGAGTGGCTGGCCGGGCTCGGCCCCGAGCGGGGCGTCGAGACCTGCGCGGTCGTCGAGATGATGTTCAGCTTGGAGCAGCTCATCCGCACCTTCGGTCAAGCCGAGTTCGGGGATCGACTCGAACGGGTCGCGTTCAACGCCCTACCCGCCGCGATGAGCGCCGACATGCGCGCCCACCAGTACCACCAGCAGATCAACCAAGTGCTCTGTACGATCGCCGACCGCGACTGGACGATGAGCACCGCCGACGCCAACACCTTTGGGCTCGAACCGCACTTCGGTTGCTGCACCGCGAACCTGCATCAGGGCTGGCCGAAGTTCGTGCGTGCCCTGTGGATGGGTACGCCCTCGGGCGGACTGGCCGCCATCGCCTACGCGCCCAACCGCGCCAACGCCACCGTCGCGGGTGGCGTCGTCGTGAAGCTCGAGACGATCACCGACTACCCCTTCAAGGAGAACGTCCGGATCGAGGTCGCGCCGGATCGTCCAGCGCGCTTCGAGGTGCTGCTGCGCGCCCCGGCCTGGTGCGAGGCGCCCGAAGTTCACCTCAACGGAGATGCGCTCGAGGTCGAGAGATCACCTGGGGGGTTCCTGCGCCTCGAGCGCGAGTGGTGCGAGGGCGACTGGATCGAACTCCGGTTGCCGATGCGCGTGCGCGCACTCGAGCGACCGCGCGGCGCGGTTGCGCTGAGCCTCGGGCCGCTGACGCTGGCGTTCGCACCGGGCGAGGTCTGGGAGCGCATCCCTGGCTCGGCGGGCTTCGGCGACTTCGAGGTTCGCTTCCGCCGCTCGTGGAGTTACGGCCTGACGCTCGATCCGGCGCGGGCGCACGAGTGCCGGGTGGAACGCCTGAACGTCCCCTCGCCACCGTTCTCGCACCGGATGGGGGCGGCACCAATCGGTGTAGAAGCCGTGCCGCTCCGGGTCCACGTCCCAGCCGGATTGCTGACCGGCTGGGGCATCGAGCAAAACTCTGCTGCACCCCCCCCGCAGAACCTGACCGGTCCGATGCAGCACCAGCACCCGATCCCACTCGTCCCGTACGGCTGTGCCCGGATTCGTGTGGCCGAGTTTCCAGTCTCGAGGGCGACTAATCCGACGACTCAGGTCAAATGAAAAGTGCCATCGCTCCAATTGCATGGATATGAAGCACTTCGAGTCACTCCTGATCAGCATCAGGAGCGAACATGCCAACCAAAAAACGCACGCATCAGGAGCCACCCGAGTTCGAAGCCCGAGCCGGACAACCCGATCTCACCAGCGGCAAACCCAGGCGCGTGATCGATCAGGAACTTGGCGTGGGACTCAGCACCCTGACCAAGGACAGCACCCTCAACGCTCGGACCCGTATTCACCCGTTTCAACCGTGACCGGTCTGACCACGCATCAAATGCTCGAGCGAGAAAACCGTTGTTTGGAGCTCGAGTGAGATGTTCTTCGTCTTCGTGACTCTAAAACGCATCTGACGGGCAGGGTTGCAAGCGCGTGTAACTCTGAAATGAGCCACGAAATTCGTTATCTCAAAAAGCCCCCGATCGTAGCGTTCACCTGTGACCTTGCTCACCCATTGAGGTCGGCATCATGGCTCGAGTCCTCAGCGTCAGCACCAGCGGGTTTTGCGCCTGGCTCACACGCTCAGTCTCGGCTCGAAACCCGGAGAACACCGTGTCGTGCGCGAATGGTTAACCGTCGGCAGCAGCGAGCGCCGAGAAAGACGCGAGCGGGCAGTGACGATGCGGGTGATACGTTTTGCTATACTCATCGTAGGGCTTTCTCAGCGACGGGAAGCCCTACTTGTCTCGCTCTCAGCCGCCTCGTCATTTCAGGGACTTGACAAAACTCAGCGAAACCGTTAAATTTATCAAAGATAGATTTTTTATGAGGCGACAGAAATGGGAACGCAGGAACGCCGTGAGCGCCAAAAACGAGTCACTCGAGCCAGCATTCTCGATGCCGCCCGTCAAATTGCGGCGAGTGAAGGTTGGTCCGCTGTGACGATTCGGCGCATCGCAGATCAAATTGAGTACACTTCCCCCATCATTTATCAATACTTCGGCAGCAAAGAGGATGCGCTTGTCGCCGTGGTGATCGAGGGCTATCGAGCATTGGAGGCGACCATGTCGATCTCACTCAAGACTCGAGATGCCGACGAAATTATGCTGGCACTCACTCGGGCATACCTTGCTTTTGTTCGGGCGCAACCTCGAGTTTACGAACTGATGCACGGAATGGGTGGGGTGACCATTGACCCTCAAATCCGGGCGAATGCAGCGTCTGGCATGTGCCAACTGACGATGGAGGTTCTGCAACGTTGGGCTGAGGACAAAGAAATCGTCTTCGTGGATGTCCAAAAAACTATTGAGGTTATTTCTGGGGTTTTGCACGGCATGGCCAGTATGGCCATGTTGCCCAATATCGGATTTGACCGAGCCGCAGAGCTCGCTTTGGAAACCGTCCAAGATTTACTTTGGAGTTGGCAAACCAATCTTAGGGCTTAATTTTTTATCTTAAATCTATCAGCGAAAGGGTTTCTTACTCTGAAAGTGAATGGCTTTAAACGGAACACTGCCCAATAGCAGCATCCCCACCGAAACGTGTGACCCAAGGAGACAACCGTGAAAGCATTGGTTTTAGGTGCCACCGGTGGAAGCGGTCAGGCCATCGCGCTCGAGTTGTTGGCTCGAGGAATTCCCACCACCGTGTTCGGACGAAATCGCCAAAAACTGGAGAAGTTGCGAGTCCGTTGGGGATCGCCACCGCTTCTCGAGTGCGCCGAAGGCGATGTTTACAAAACGGGCACCTTGGTCTCCGCCTTTGAACAGGCTGACGTCGTCTTCCAATGCGCCAACGGCGGCTACGTCGGCATGGTCGAGACGCTTCCCGTCCTCGCCGCTTCGGTCATGGCAGCAGCCGAACAGACCTCGAAAAAGGTCGTCTTCGTTGACGGCGTCTACGTGTACGGGCGAACCCCAGGACACCCGGTGACAGAAACGTACCCCATGATCCCTCACACCCGAAAAGGTCGAGCGAAACTGGCTTTTGCACGCGAGGTGCTCTCGATCCGTTGGAAGAAAGCCCGAGCCGTCATTGTCCGGCTTCCCGATTACTACGGGCCGACCAGCCAGATGGCCTTTCTCGACCCGACCTTGCAGGGTCTCGTCCGGGGTCAACCGACGATTTTCGTTGGAAGCCTTCGCGTGCCTCGAGAGTACGTCTATTTGCCTGATGCCGCCAAGATGATTGTCAACATCGCTTTGCGCGACGAATCCTTCAGTCAGACCTGGAACATTCCAGGGCAATTGATCAGCGGCCATGAAATCCTCAACATCTGCCAGGGATATTTGGGTCGCCGAAGCCCAGTCCTCGGATTGGGGCGGGTGTCAGTTCAGGTGCTCGGGCTGGTCGTTCCCGCCTTCAAGGAAATGTCAGAAATGATGTATCTAACGGAGAACCCTCTGGTTCTGGACGGCACAAAATATGAACTCGAGGTGGGAACCATTCCTCACACTTCTTTTGCGGAAGGATTTTCGGAAACGCTCGAGGCCCTCGGGGCATCGAAGGCGCGAAAATCCTTCATGGGCCAACATGAAGGGTAGGCCCGCAGAAGGTGGCGAACACAAATGTTAGCCCCTCCCACGCCGAGAGCCGTGAAATTCTGTACCTCACGGGTCGATCTTTTTGCACCGACGGTTGCTCGAGGACGGAATGCCCACGAAGAAGCCTTGGGATAGAGCAAACTCCCAAAACGAGGATATGGAACGGGCTGTTCGTCACTTTTGATGGTTCGAGAGAATTACCCGTCCAGCACAACCATTTTCCGCAACAGAGGCACTGAAGCCCGCCCGTACATCATGCGCTTCACCAACTTGATCTTATTCACTACGCCCTCCACTGGCCCGTTCTTGCTCACAAGACAGCACCTTCTTGATCCCAAAACGCACCTGACGGGCGGGATCGCTGACGGGCTGTTCGCGTTTCGACCACGGCAGCGATAGCGCAGCCCTGACAGCCTCCTTCTCACGCTCGAGACCCACTGCGAAGGATTCCAACTCCTGAACTGCGCTGGCTTTTAACCGCTCGAGCCAGCCATCAAAGCCTGAATCCTGCCGGACTCGAACCATCCGAACCAAGTCTAACGCCAGCCGTTGCACGTGCTCAAGCTCGGGCCAAGCAAGCAAAAAGCGATCGCGTACCCCTCGAGCATCATCACTCAATTCGGTGCCCTCGCGAAGGAGCAACCAGGCCAAGTCTCGAGACGCGAACCCCTGGCCTGGAAACTTGACCGGCTTATCGCGGCCAGTTACCTTCATCGCCTCACGTTGCCGGTATACCCAACGCTCGACCATCTTGCATGAACCCTTATTACCCTGTGCTTTGATCTCGAGGCACAAAACGCTCGCCGTGGTGCAGCCTTCACGCCAACGCTCGACCAAGTGCGCTTCGAAAGGGTCGAGAACGCTCTTCATGCGCTTGTGGAACTGCCTGGGCGGTGGCTCGTCAGGTCTCATGCACTGCCGCACCAGCCACCGGCTCACCCCTTGAGTTTTGGCGATGCCGTCGAGCCGCCGTACCAGTGAGCATCCGGCCCTGATGCTTCCACCCTCTTGGATGGCTGAGCGGACCTTCGCGTGTTTGGCTTTGCGACGCGCACGGGCAGCCTGCTGAGCGGCTCGCTCGCTGCTCGAACGTGGGTGTTTGACGGACGCCTTGATCGTCTGAGCGATCTGCGCGATCAGTTCGCGGTTCCTGTCCAGCACGCGCTCAAGGCATTCGCGCAGGTTTTTCAATAAGTGCCAGCGCGAACAGCCCGGTAGGTGCTGTCTTGTGAGCAAGAAGCGGTCCACGACTTGCTTGGCTTGGGGTGCGCCTTCGCTGATGCCAAGGGCGTACTCCTTGGAGCGATCTCGGGTCACGATCTCGATATCCGGGTGGGCTTTGAGCCAGGCTGCTAGGCCGTGTTGACATTTACCTCAACCAGATCATCACCGACGCGAACTCCACGAACGCCAGGTAGTTCCTGCCCAACTGATCGAACCTCGAGAACACCCGCCTGAACTGCTTGAGCTTACCGAAAAAACACTCCACCAGATGCCGCTCCTTGTAAAACTCTCGGTCAATTTCTCGCTGAACCACCCGGTTCCGTTTCGGCGGGATCACCGCCTCTGCCTTCATCACTTCCGCCTGATCCAACACGGATTGAGCATCGTAGCCTTTATCCCCAATTACCCGCTCCGTCTCCCAGCCCTCGAGCAACCCCAGAGCCTGCGTCACATCGTTGCGGTTCCCACCCGTCAGAATGAACCGTAATGGATTACCGAGTGCGTCTACAACAGCATGGATTTTACTGGTGAAGCCACCTTTGCTTCTGCCGAGTCCTTGTTCTGCCTGATCCCCCCTTGAGCGGCGGCACTCGAGTGCGCTCGGATGAAGGTCGCATCAATCATCACGCTTTCCATGTCTGCGTCTGTAGTGAAGTGTTCAAGCATGGCTTGCCAGATGCCTCGTTCGGCCCAGCGGTTGAAGCGCGAACAGCCCGTCAGGTGCTATCTTGTGAGCAAGAAACGTTTGTAGACCGTGTTCCAGTCGCCGTATTTTGTGGGTAGGAGTCGCCACTGGATGCCGCCGATCCCTCGAGTCTCACCAATCCTCATTCAGGACGGCATGGAATGGTCTTCGCGCATTCCACAAACGAATCCACGACGGATCGGCGGCAAAGCATGCTGACCGTGTCGATGGTTGTCCGGGCGTGATCAGTTCAACTCAACAATTTCCCGTTTGAGCTGCTCGAGGACCGGCGAGACCTCGCCGATCTCCTCCTCGAAGCGCCGCCGCAAACGCTCGACCGTGTGCGCCGCCAGGGCCGAACCCCGCAGTTCTCGGGTCGCCCGCACCAGGTATTCGCCGAGGGTCTCATCGAACGGGTCGATCTCGAGCAAGCGCCCCGCCAGGCGCAGGCACTTCTCGTACTGACCCTCGACGAACCAGCCCTCGATCACCTCGAGCCCGACCTTGAGGGCCGACCACGCCAAATTCGCACGCTCCACGCTCGCCCACTCACTCTCCGCCTCTGGCAGGAACGGTCCTCCGAACAAGGCCAGGGCGCGCTCGAGCCCATCTTCGCCTTTTTCGATGAGGGCCGCTTTGAAGTCCATCACATCCGCGCTGAAGCTCGGCCCCAGGCTGACGAGGCGGTAGCTTTTGGTGCGCGGATCGTGCGGGATGCTCAAGCCCGGCACGGCCTTCTCGAGGTCGTACCTGACCTGGTGGAAGTACAGCCTCGCCTGGTTCTTGGGCGCGTCCGGGAAGAGATCGCGGATCAGCCGCATTAGCCCCACCGCCGGGCGGTCGACCAGGTAGGCCAGGACCTCGAGGCTGCGCGCCAGCCCGAGCTTGATCGGGGTTCCATCGACCTCGAGCGCGGATCGGCCAAAGACCCGCAACCGCACCTGCAAGGGGGCGCTCGGGCCACAGGCGTGCCAGTCCTCGAGCACGATCCGGGCGGGATGCTCCGGGTGCGCGGCCAGGTGCTCAAGCACGGCGACCAGGCCCCGCAGCTCGAGGCTGAAGACGCTCGCGCCGAGCGCGTGGCGGATTAACACGGCCTGGGCGAGCGCTTGGTCGGCCTCGTGAATGAGGTTGGCGCGCAGACACGCCTCGGCCTGGTGGAGCCGTGCCCAGCCCGCCTCGCGCTCGAGGTGCAAGTCGTGGAAGGCGCGCGCCGTGTCCTCGAGGCGTGCAATGGCCTGCTCCGGGGCAGCTCGCGCGAGCAGGGCCGCCTCGCGCAAGCGCGCCATCGCCTGCATCTTCTCGCTCTTCGCGAGGTGCACAGCCCGTGCGAGGTGGGCGTGCGCCGCGTCGGGATGCTCGAGCAGCGTTTCAATCGCGCACAGGTTCAACTCCGCGTAGACCTCGGTTTCGGGTTCGTCCATCGCGTGCGCCCGCCTCGCCGTCAGGCACAAGAGTTCGAGCGAGCGCTGAAACTCGCCCTTCGCCCGCGCCAGCAGGCTCTCATGGTAGTCGAGGATCAGCCCATCACGAGGCGCACCCTCGAGCAGGCCGCGAGCCTCGGTGAGGTCAGCCTCGGCCTCGCCGTAGCGCCCAAGATGGACGCGGGTCAGGCCGCGCGTCGAGAGCAGGCTGCCGCGCTTGGCGAGGCTGGCCTGGCCCAGCGCCAGCTCGATCCAGGCCTCGGCGCGAACGTCGCGCCCGGATTGGCCGTAGGCGAGGGCGTGCGCCTGGGCGAGGCCGGGCAGCAGGGGCGCGCACGATTCGTCGTTTGAGGCGCAGGCCCAGGCGCGCTCGAGGGCCTCCATCGTGGCGCGCAGGTCGCCTCGAGCCAGGCGCACCATGCCGGTTTCGCGCCAGAAGAGGGTGCGATCGAACGGCGCGAGGTCCTCGAAGAGGATGCCTGCGAGGGCGGTCTCGGAGCGCTCGAGTTCACCGAGGGTGCGCTCGACCAGCGCGAGTTCGATGCCCGCCGCCGCGCAACCGCGACGGCGAGCGCGCAGCACCAGTTCGCGGGCGGCGTTGAACTTCCCGAGCACGGCGAGGCAGTACCCAGCCCAGCGATCATCCTCGGGCGCGGGGTTGGGCAGAGCCTCGAAGGCCTTGACGGCCTCGGCGTAGTGACCCTTGAGCCCTATCTCGAGCAGCGGGTGGCCGTGAAGCATGAAGACATTGTGAACCCAGTTCGAGTCGGATTCACAAAAACCGCCAGAAATGCGTACAGGACGGGCGCAATACAATCACAATACGCGACCCCCTGAAACTCCCCTCAGATCGTGGGGAGGTCGAATATGCGTACAGCACAGCGTTTGCTGGTCGTGGTCGTTTTATCTCTCGTCGGCGTGACGCTGGCCGATCCGAGTGGTTCGGGGGGCGGACCGTTCCTGGGCCATCGAGCGACTACACCGGGTGCGACCACGCCAGCCCGTTGAGGGCGTGCCGGTCGGCTCAACACTATCTTCCCTATTTTTCGTGACCATTCGGAGGTTCACATGGCGGCAAAAGAACAAGGAACTCACGGGGCGATTCGAGGACTCGATGCGGTTCCCGCCTCACCGATGTTCGAAGGCCGGTTTGGGCGGATGTTCCGAACCCTCACGGCAGCCGTGCATGACCGGAACGACCTTCGAAATCTGGCTCAGGCAATGGTTGCCCCAGGTGGAGACAACACACCAGAAGATCAGGTCGATGACGAGGAGAGTACGGCGATCTCGGCTGGCTATACGTACTTCGGTCAATTCATTGATCATGACCTCACGTTCGACCCTCAGCCACTCGGCACTAAAATCAACGATCCCGACGGACTGACTGATTTCCGCACACCGCGATTCGATTTGGACTGCGTCTACGGGCGTGGTCCAGATGATCAGCCGTATCTGTACGACCAGGTCAGTCCCAGGAACAGGAAAATGTTGCTTGGGCGGCCGTTGACCGGCAATCCAAACGATCCAAATGCCCAGGATGTTCAGCGCAACGCGCAGGGCCGCGCCTTGATCGGCGACCCCCGGAACGACGAAAACGTCATCGTCTCGCAACTTCAGGCGACGATGATCCGGTTCCACAACCGCGTTGTTGATGTGATGCCCACGGCGAACTTCCGAACCGTCCAGCAGACCGTGCGCTGGCACTACCAATGGGCGGTACTGCGAGACTTTCTGCCGATGATCATCGGGCAGGACACGCTCGATGAAATCCTGCCACACATCAAGAAGGGCACGACGATCATTCAAGACCCGCCAAAGTTGCACTTTTACCGATGGGAGAAGGAGCCCTACATCCCAATCGAGTTTGCGGTCGCCGCCTACCGTTTCGGTCACTCGATGGTTCGCCCGATCTACCGGCTCAGCCGCAACGTGCCGCGGTTCGATATCTTCTCGGCCAATCCGAACTCGAGCCTGACGGGATTTCGAGAATTCCCCAGCAACTGGGGTATCGAATGGAACTTGTTCTTCATGATGGCCCCTCAACCGACGGCTGACGCAGCAACCCGAGTTCAGCCCGCTTACAAGATCGATTCATCGCTTGTCAACCCGCTCGGGCAACTGCCACCATCGATTGTGGCGACTGTGCCATCGCTCGCGGAACGCAATCTCATACGCGGCTTGGTTCGCGGGCTGCCCTCGGGTCAGGCGGTCGCGCGACGGATGGGTATCCCAGTAGTCCCGGACGATGCCCTCAAGGTAGGTAAGGCCACCGAGGCAGACTCGAACAGAAATCTGAAACTGGTCGATATCTCCGCAAATTTTAAGGACAACGCCCCATTGTGGTTTTACATCCTCAGTGAGGCCCAGCAAGCCTTCAAGAGCAACGCCTCACCGATTCGCCTCGGCAAAACCGGAGGGCGTCTCGTTGGCGAAGTATTCGTGGGATTGTTGCTCGCCGATCATAATTCGTTTCTGTTCCAAGACACGACCTGGCGGCCCCGGCAGGATTTTCTTGGTCCGACGGGAACCTTCGGCATCCCTGAACTGATCAGCCAAGCCCTCAAGGCGACCTGAAGTCGCCGCACCGACCGCCGAATTGGGGATCTGGTGAGAGCAAAAATCAACAAATGGGTCAACGCAAAACGCCGCCGTGCTGGGCGACCCGCTCGAGGTTCACTCTCTTCTTAGCTTAACGCAGCTCGTTGATCGTTGCCGCGCCGGGAGAGTACTGTCACCCGGCTCACCTGACGAACGGGGGTATCACCGTGCTATTTCATATCAGTGCAACCCGCGCCCTACTGTTGATGGCCGCTGCAGCATCACTGGCCGTCTGGAGGAGTTACAAGGTTGACGCGCAACCGCTTACTACCGGCGGTCTTTCAGGCATCGTCCATGCCAACCTCGAACTCGCAAAACCCGAACGCTTCGCACTGCCGAACTTCGAAGTTCAGTTGCGCGACGCGAGTCTGCGAGTGCTCACCAAAACCACCACTGACCGAGAGGGGCGCTTCGCTTTTCCGAGCCTAACACCCGGCGAGTACCGCGTGTGCTGGGCTGTTTCGGGCTACACCACCGACTGCTTCCCGAAACCAGTGGAAGTTCGTCCTGGCGGGCGCGAATACATCGGTTTTGTCACGCCGACCCCGGCGCGATTTCCGAACAGCTTTGCGGTCGTCGGTCGGTTTACGCTGGCCGACGGCTCGCCGTGCTGGTTTACCGACGAGTTCTTCAACGCCAACGCCGTCGGACAGGCCGCAGCGCTCGATGCCGCAGGAGCGATCAGGTCCACGGTACAATCGAACCCCGACGGTTATTTCGTGTTGACAAACGTGCCGAGGAACGCCCGCATCCAAGGAACCTGCCAGAAAGACAAATTCAAAGCGAGCGCCCCGGATGCGGCGCCGAACCTGCCGACAGAACTTTCGTTCCAATCAAAAAACCTCCCACCCAGCCTGCGCTCCCTCGATCCGATTCGGAGCCGACTCCCGGTGACGACTGTATTGCCTGGCGAACGCTTCGAGGTCGGCAGCCGCTCATTCGACACCAATGGCGATCCGCTGGAGATGCAATGGAGACTACTCGACGGTTCGGGCACGTTGAGCGCCCCGACCGGCGAACGCGTCAAATGGACCGCGCCGTCGGCTCCTGGGATTTACACGCTCTACGGGCTCACCAATGACAGTCGCGGCGGGTTTTCCAGGCGGAGTTTGACGATCCAGGTCGGTGCCACCACTCAAACCTTCGGCGGACGGGTGTTGGGAAATAATGAGCCGCTGGCCGACGTGCAAGTTACCATTTCAGGCCAATTCGACGGCGGAGCGGTCAGAAAGCTGACCACGGTCAACACCACCGTTGACGGTCAGTTCCGCGCTAGCGTCGAGCCCGCCCAGCGCTACTTGCTGGTGGTCGAGCGCTTCGGCTATCGACCGTATGCCGAGTGGCAAAGTAACGCCTCGGTGGGCCGAAGCTACCCGCTAACCCAAGCCCAGGTCTCCAATTTCGATCCGCAGCGACCGCTGACCCTGACCGACACGCGCGTCAACTGGCTTCGCGATCCGATGGCCGACAGGCTCCACTACAAGCGCCGGGGAGCTTCACTGACGATCCCGGCAAAATCATTGGTACTCGAAGGCACGAATACGCCCGCTAGTGGCGAGGTGAAAATCGCCTTCGCAACCATCGATACCAACCTCGAATCGCTCGAGGGCAACGCGGGCGGCCTCTCGAATGGCAAGCTCGTCAGGCTCGAGTCATTCGGGGCAGCCTACGTCGAGATTCAAGACGCAGCGGGTCGTCGGTACAACCTCAGTCGGAACGCGAAAGCACGGTTGCGCTTGCCAATTCAAGACCCGACCAAGAGCAATGCCAGCCTCACGACCCTGCGCGACCAGATTCCGATGTGGTTCCTCGACCTCGACGCGGGGATTTGGCGTCCTTACGAGGGCCAACTCCGCAGTCTGAGGAACCCACAGGCCCCTCCAGGGGATGCGTCGGTCTTGGTTGACGTACCACACTTCAGTTCCATCAACCTCGATATCGCTAAAACGGACGCATCGTGCCTCAGGGTTGGGCGTGTCAAGCGAAGTGTGGCTAACGGCTTTCACACCGGCATCCGATCCTCG
>CAXTKV010000004.1:31581-58019 GCA_964244895.1 uncultured Deinococcales bacterium | reverse complement strand
GCTCGAGAGGAACGCGCTGATGCCGTCGATGCAGGCTTGCGGAACCTGCGCGCCCGCCGCGTTGTCCAGAAAGCTGAAGCCACCCCTGAGCGCCGGGAATTGATCTTTGAAAGTCATGTTTGAGCCTAACGCATTTCGCGATTACAGGCTCGAGATTCAAAGAAGACCGTCCTGCGCGTAAATCGAGAATAGTGTGTGGGACGGTGTTCTGGGGTAAGGCGCATCTCGAGAACGCGCTGCGCGTTCTGATTCCTCGAGACGAAGCGCGCCGTGGATTCTAGAGAATCAGACTCGAGCTTCTACACGTCCCATCGAGACACCGTTCAGGAACTAATTCACCGGTTTCTTCGGCAGGAATTCCTGAAGCGCGTACACGAAACCGTCCAGGTCATCCAGCCACGGGTAATGCCCAGCGCCGTCGATCTCGGCCAGGTCAGCGTTGGCCAGGTCTACCAGCCAGTCCGTCTGCCCCGGATAAGACGTTGGATCAGCCGTGCCCGCGATCACCGCGATGGGCCGGGTGATGGCCGCGAAGTACATCGGGTACTCGAGATCCCACAACCCGTTCAGCACCAGTCCCTCTTGCACCTCGCCGCCCGCCAGCAGGCCGGATTCGGCATCGGAGAATTCCAAGCGCAAGCGCGATTGCGGGTTCGGGAAGTGCAGCGCGGTCAGCAAATCCCTTGAATTCAGCATTGAGAAGGCCAGTTCCACCCTTGATTCTGAGTCGTTCGGCACGCTCGTGATCGGCTTGTCGGTCAACCTGGACGCCTCTTCGAGGAGCGTCCGGGAGAGTTCCGGGAAATGCACCCACGGGTTGAGGGCGACCACCATCAGCGTGTGCTGCGGGAAACGGCGCGCGTATTCCAGGGCCAGCACCGCGCCGAAGCCGTGACCCATCGGCACGAAACGATCCAATCCCAGGAAATCCCGCACGGCTTCCAAGTCGTCCACCATCGCGTCCACGGTAAAGGCGCTCAGGTCATCCACGCCCAGCGGCGCTGAACGCCCGCAGCCGCGCTGATCCAGATAAATCACGCGGTAGCCGGACAGGGATTCTCCGACGATGTCCTGAAAGGCGTAACTGTTGTAACCCGGCCCGCCGTGCAAGTACAGGATGGCGGGCGCATCCCGAGGCCCGGTGTCCTCGAAGTACAATTCCACGCCGTTCAGTTCTTCAAGGTGCGCTTCACCCAGATCGTCGAAATCCACGTCCCATGTTACCGCCCGAGCAACCCGATGCTTCGCGGCTCGAGCAACCCGATGCTTCGCAGCTCGAGCAACCCGATGCTTCGCGGCTCGAGCAATCGGTCGAGAATCGCGCGCCGGGCGCACGCTCTTGCGGCCTGGAACTCGAGTGACAGGGCTTGAATCCTCGCGTTGACACCCCGAAACACGCGTGCTACGATGCCCGTCGCTCGGGGAAACCCACCTCGGGCTTGAGGACGCCAAAAGGCCAGTGGGGCGCCGTAGCCAAGCGGTAAGGCGAAGGTCTGCAAAACCTTTATGCACCGGTTCGAATCCGGTCGGCGCCTCCAAAATTGAATACGCATAGGCTCGTAGCTCAGGGGTAGAGCACTACATTGACACTGTAGGGGTCAGCAGTTCAAATCTGCTCGGGCCTACCACGCAAGGACGCAGATTAAATCTGTGTCCTTACTTTTTGCAGTCCCTTTTTAGTAGGCCGAGCCGGGTGTTTCTAGCGCGAGGACAATACCTTGAGAACACCGTCCAGCGCGTGAGATCCCAGCTTTTGATGCTCGCGCACTGGACGGTCTCCCCAGACCTCTAGCGCCTGGTATCGTCTTGCACGATGTCTGAGCTTCGCATCCTCGGAGGTAGGGCCAAAGGGCGTCGGTTGCACATTCCCGACACCGCCCGTCCGACCGGCGCGCGCGTCCGCAAAAGCCTCTTCGATATTCTTGAAACGCGTTACGGCGAGGGCTCGAGCTTTTTAGACCTGTACGCGGGTGCGGGCGGTGTGGGGCTCGAAGCGGCCTCCCGAAACTACGCGGTCACGATGGTCGAGAAGGACGCACGAGCCGTTCAGACGCTCGAACGCAATGCCAGGGAACTGTACCTGACAGCCACCATCAAACGCGCCGATGCGCTGGTCTTCGTGGCTCGAGCGACCAGCTTCGATATCGTCTTCATTGATCCACCGTACAACCACGACATCCTCGAGATCGCACGGATAGCGTTTTCGCGTCCAGATTTGATCGCGCCGGGTGGCGCGTTGATCGTCCAGAGCCCGGTTCAGGTTGTGCTGCCAGAGGCTGTCCCCGGATTCCGCATCGAGCGGCGCGTGTACGGCTCGAACGCGCTGAGTTTCGGCTGGCTTCTGGTGTTGAACAACACGCCGAAAGCATCGTCTTGAAGGCAGTGCCGCTCGAGATTCAAGCGTTACCTTGCGCTTCTAAAAACCGCGTGCTACACTCCTTCAGCCCTGGGGCTGTGGCGCAGTTGGGAGCGCGTCTGAATGGCATTCAGAAGGTCAAGGGTTCGAATCCCTTCAGCTCCACCAGAAGAAACCCCCGTACTGGACGGGGGTTTTCCAATCTCTGAGAGCCTCAGCGGTACGCGCTCTGGAGAGATTTGCAACTCCATTGCAACTACGGGCAACTTTCGATTTCTCCGTCGGTTCTTCGGCTGCTTCTTTTGAAGTTTCACGGGTCAACTGGTACACGGTTGGGTCTCGGGTTTTGACGGATTGCTCGAATGAAAACGGAACCGATCACCATTTTGAGTTGGTGATCGGAACGCGTCCGTGTCGTTTGAGGATCACGCCCGAGCGATCCCCGTTAACCAGACATTGCCCTGACGAAGCTCTAAGCTGTATTGGGTCAAGGCGCGCCGCGTAAAAGACTGAGCCGTGCTGGGAATACCGGTGCGCGGATCGAAATGCTGCGGGTGTTTCGTGCACACCATGTCGCCATTGCTGGGCTCGGCGATCAGTTTGTCTTCGTGCGTGCAGGTTCTCGAGAGCGCGACCAGCCAGACCGCGCCCCACTGAACGCTGTTCGGTACGGACTTGTCGCTGGCATAGATCAAGGCGGGTGCGTTGTTGACGTTGCCCAGTTTGTAGTCTCCGGCCTTGCTCAACTCGCCCGCCTTGGCGACCTGGAATGGAGTGATCGCGCTGGCTGCGCTCGCACCGCCCGTACCGACGATGCTCGGAACAAGCGCCGCACAAAACAGGCAACCGATGGTTTTGAGGGCATCGCGGCGGTCGAGGTTCCGCTCGAGGAATTCGGCTGCTGGAGTGGAGGTGTCGTTCATGATGATTCTCCTTTTGCTGTTTGCGTGCCTATCGTTGTGTCTAGAGGGCCACCGGGCTCGATCATTGGTGCTTGTCTGCGCTGAGCAGAGGCGCTTTCGGATGCGCCAAGGTCCACAACCGCACGGCCAGGGCGATGCCCACGGCGATGGCTCCCAGCACGTACATCAGCTCGAGATGGTCGGGATTGAGCAGAATCGGATGAAGCGTACTGGCGATGAAAGCCGGATAGGCGAGTAAGTGCAAGGCTCGAGCGGCCTTGATGCCGATCTTGTTGCGAAGCGCAAAGGTCACGTACACGAGCAGCATTAACCACAGTCCGAGCGTTCCTGCCGCCATCGGTACGGTGCGAAAACTGGCCAGTCCAGGAACCAGCACCTCCGGCAGGCTGAGCGCGTTGTTGCCAAGCAGCGAAAACAGACCGTGAATGCTGGCGACGACCAGCGAAAAACCCGATGCGATCCCGTGCCAACCCGTCTTGTTGGCGGCATTCAGCCATTTGGGAGCAAATGCGGTGCCAATCAGTGGTCCGGTGGTGGTGGTGAACGTCAGCAACAGGTAAGCGAACTGACCGGATTGCGTCAAGAGGGTGCGTTGCCAGACTCCGCTGAGCGTCCCCGACCAGCTGAGGCCCCAGGCCAGCGCCACGAGGCCGAGCAGCAATCCGGTAAGGATCATGTTCAACCATGACGGGCGGTTGTTGAGCTTCGTCACTTGAACGTTTCCGTCTCGGTTCATGCTCATCCTCCGTTTTTCACGCTCGAGAATCCATTGGATGACTGGTCGGTCGCAGATGCGGGAACGGTTTGGCTCGAGGAGAAACTGTTGCTGGGTTGAACCGTACTTGAGAACGAGTTTTGAGTGGTCGCGGCGTTTTGCTGGTTGAGCATCCAGGCGGACGACGAAGCGTATATCAGGGTTGCGGCGCTGATCGCCAGCATCACCAGCGTTGCGCGGGTCTTCTGGAATCGCTTTGCGGGCTTCTTGAAGGATTTCTTGGCGGTTTGCGAAGGGGCTGAGGTGATCTGGGGGTTCAGGTCGATGGTGTGCATGGCGAACTCCTTTGGGGTCGTACAGACCGTGCGAGCGCCCGGTCTGGTGCGCTTCGATAAAAGGAGTTTCTTCTCTATTGGTAAGGATTTGAGACCCGCATCCCAATGATTCGGTAAAGCTGTCCCTCACATTTCACCCATTCGGCGCGTCGCCACGGATCGAGGAGAAAGACCACCATCTGAACAGCCCAGACTCTTAGAGGTTGAAGGCTCGCTGCCACAGCCAGAATCCGCCGACCAGCACGACACCGCAGGCCGCAGCGGTCAGCAAACCCTGAGAGACTCGAGGCACGGCGTAACGGCGCAGGGCGATCAAGAGCGGGGCGGCCAGAAGCACGATGCTCAATTGCCCAATCTCGACGCCGACATTAAAGGCTGCCAGTGACCACGCTACGGCCTTTTGCGGCAGATTCAGCTCACTCAGCACGCTCGCAAAGCCAAAGCCGTGAACCAAGCCGAACGCGAAGGCAAACGGCACGCGCACGTCCCAAGTCGCGCGCCCAGTTTCGGAGCGCCGCAGTTGGTACACGTCATGAGCGCCCACCACCACGATGGAAAGCGCGATCACGCTTTCCACCAGACGGGAAGGGAGCTGCACGATGTTCAGCGTCGCCAACGCCAACGTGGTGCTGTGAGCCGCCGTAAAGGCCGTGATGATCTTGAACTGCGACCGGAGCCTTCCGCCCAACAAAATCAGTGCCAGCACGAAGAGGATGTGATCCGGCCCGATGAAGATGTGATGGATGCCCTCGCGCACGAAGGTGGTGATCGCGTCCCAGAGCGGGCGCTCCTGGGACGCGAGGATAAACGAGGCATCCTGCCGATCCAGCGCGTACTGACCGACCAGGTCTCGAGCCCGGTAAACGTTGACGAACACCTTGTGCAGGCTGTCCTCCGGGAACAGGTTGGCCTGAACCTTCAAGGAACCGGAAACGGGCGGAGCCGTGAGCGTCAGCGCCACGTTCTCGCCCGCTGGATGGACGGTTTGTGCGTCCAGCGCCAGCGGGTTCCCGTTGACCGCAAGTTGCAAACGGTTGGTCAATAGGGTCTCGAGGGACACCAGCAAATCCACGGGCAGCGGATCGAGCTGGAACGACCGCGCGGTCGTTCCGGTGGGCAGCGCTGAAGGCTGTTCCTGGAGCAGGGCCTGAACGGGAAGCTGAACGCTCACGCTCGTCGCGTCCTGTTCCAGCCGCAGGTCCACATGGCTGAAGGTGATCTGGTGCGCTTCGGCCCACCCGCAGATGGCCAGCAGCGTCACCCAGCCCCTGAGGTGAAATGGAAGGGACTTCACGAGCGTCCTGCCGCGTACTTCACCGTGAGTTGCCGCCCGTCGTCGCTGCGCTGCTGGTTCGTGACCTGGTACTGCCAGCCTGGTGCGGGTTGCAGAAAAATGTTGGCGATGCACTGGCTTTTGGCGGGTTGGTAGCGATTCTGGTAACTCAGGGTCTGCGCCCCGGTGCGCTCGGGGCGTTTGGCGACGGCGTAAATCTTCAGGATGCCGTTGCCCGTTTGGAGGTTCTGGTAAGGTGGAGCGCTGACCTTGTCGAGCGTCCAGGGCGCGGCCACGCCGTCCAACGCGAGCGTGGATTGCGCCAGCACCCGCCCGGCGTAGGCTCGAGCTTCGGCATCGGTGATGCGCCGATCGGCGTTCGCGTCCAAAGATGTGAGGAGCGTTCCAGCGACTTTGTTTCCCGGCGTCAGATCCAGTTCCAGCTGCACCTCGCCCGGTGCGAGGGTCAGGTACGCGCCCTGCACCACTTCGTCCACCGGGTGCGCTTCAGCCAGGTAGGGCAGCAAAACCAACAGTATCCACGAGAACCTCTTCAGAGGGTATCGCGCGCGCTTGGGGCTCGAGCGAACGGAAGCGGTCGAGGATGATCTCGAGCGATCAAATCTCGCCCGAACGCGACACGAGCTGAAATCGTTGTTCCTGACGACAAATTCTTGGACAGGTGGTCTGATTGTGCAATTGGTTTTCACTTCGCGGCCTCACTTCGTCCAGGCCGCACCGTAATCGTTGGTCGGGTCGCGGTACATGCTGTGAATGTGGTTCGTGGCGTCTCCACCCATCGACTGCGGTGAGAACTCGATCACCACCGTCGGCCCGGTCACGCGGTAGTACGCGGCGCTGCCGGTGGTCGTCGGGCCGTACCAGGCGAAGTAGGTCTTGTCGAGGTTTTTCTCCACGTCGGCCATCTTGGGAGCCAGGTCATCGGCGTTGAGCGCTCCCATCCGGTCCTTGATCAGCGCCAGAAACTGCGTCTTCTGCGCGGCGGTCATGGCCTTCCCCGGCAGTCCCTCAGCTTGTAAGGTCTTACCATCCTGCCCAGGCCCGAGAACCAGATCGATGTTCTTGGTGCTGATGACGGCCTCGGTACGCTGCGCAGCATCGAGGCTGTTGACCATGGCGAAGGCATCCTTGACTTCTTGTCCGACGATGTAGACCGTTTTGCCGTCCAGTGTGTACTTCACGGGCTGCCCGCCGGTCAGGCTAGGAGCCAGGGTGATGTTGTCACCGACCACAGTGGCGTTGAGGGCCAGGTGATGACCACCGAATTGCAGCATCCAGGCGCTCGCGGTGGACGGTGTGCCAAGGAATGCCACGTAGTACTCGGCGTTCCCAAAGATCAGGTTGCCGCCACCCTGAGTCTTCAGCACCTCGTCGGCGTCCATCTGCTCTTTGAGCATCTCGAGACCGTTCGCGCTCAGCACGGTGCCCAAGAGGCTCATCAGGGACGTGCGCTGCGCGGCACTCATGTCGCCCCAGCGCAGCCCCGCGCGCTGAAAGATGCCCGTGGGAAAATTCGACCAGCGCGCGCGCTGTGCGGCGTCCGCGTAGGCGAAGCTGGCCTTGCTTTTCTGATCGGCGTTCAACGTGCCCAAGAAAGCGTTTGCGGCGCTCACGACCTTGGTGGTCTGGGCATCGGCGGTGGCGGTGGCTGTCGCCCGCGTGGTGTTGAGCCAGATCGTGGCGCAGAGCGTCAGGGTCGTCAGCGCTGCCAGAAACATTTTGTTCCGGTACATGGGTATCCTCCTCAGTGGACGTTGAACACGAATGGCGGGGTTGCAGTGCATGGCGATCTTTAAGGCCGATCCGCCTTCGGGGTCGATGAACCGGGCTGGTGATCGCAAAGATCGGGCGGGCGCGGTGTAGCCAATTCTTCAGTGCTCCTTTCCAAAAAGCCCAAGCCTTCTGCGGGCAATGCCATCTCGAGAGGCGCGTTTCCAGCCACACCTGCCGGGACGGGTCCTTCAAGGTTTGGTTGTGGCAATATTCGGAGTCTAGGTACGCTTCCTGGCCGTCCCCATCGGCCTTTTCGGAAAGAGCTGAGCCCTTTCTTGAAATAAAGCTTGACAGGAAAATGTAACGATTCAGTAAAGGTCTTCGGTTCGTGGGACGACCGCATTCGTCGCAGTTCACTTCGGCGGAGCATCAACTGTTCGAGACCGACTGCCGGTGAACATCGTGAGCGAAACCGAAGAAAACCCGGCATGCTCGAGTGGTCAACGAAAATGCCGAACCTACAGGTTCGGCATCGTTGCGTTCAGTTGATCCTGATCCGGCAGTTGATCTGGCTCAGGACGATTTAGCGATGATCGTCATGTTGGCGGGCATTTTCTTCATGGCGCGAGCGGAGAGCCACATGACTTTCTTTTCGCCATCGACCAGCACGGTCTTCTTTTGCAGGTTCGAGTATTTACGAACCTTGCTGATGCCGGTGGTTTTCTTGCCGACGCCGCCGTCTTTTTTGGCCTTGCCTCGGCGCGTGACGGTGTTGATCACGATGCTGGATTTTCCGGTCACTGCACAGGACTTCGCCATTTCGTTCACCCCATTAGGTTTGCTGCGTCCCGGCGGGCCGGGAATGTTTTTGGATTTCGGCCTTCAGGCCAAGCCGTGAGAGTGTAGCACAAGGCTCGAGCATCGGCTAGTCCGGGTTCTGGAGCGGTGGGCTCGTTGATCAGGTACGCGCGACGCGCAGCCTGTGCCCCCTCGAGAAGACTGTCCAGGACGGTGTTTTTATTCATCGGGAATTGCGTTCAGGACGGTCTTCTCGAGGGGGCCGCCGTCGGATTGACCGGTTCGAGGGGGGCCACCCGAGATCGTTCAGCCCAAGATCGTCAGCCCCGTTGAACCCCTAAGGAAGCAACCGAGTAAACTTACGAACGAAACGCATTCACTTTCGATTCGTAAGCTCGCGCATCTCAGATATACTTCAACTTCTCAAGGAGGCGGGAACATGACCATCGCCGCAGATCGGCAAGAAGCATCGCAAAACCAGTCGTTGCGCCGCGTGAATCACTGGATCGACGGCCAGATCGTGCCGTCCACGTCGGGTCGCAGCGCGCCAGTCTGGAATCCAGCCACGGGCCAGCAGCAGGCCAGCGTCGATCTGGCATCCCTGGAAGAAGTGGACGCGCTGATCGCCAGCTCCAAGAAAGCCTTTTTAACCTGGCGTCAGGTGCCGCTCTCGAGACGATCTGAGATCATGTTCAAGTTCCGCGAGCTGCTGGATGCGAGCCGCCAGGAACTCGCGCAGATTCTGTCCCTGGAGCACGGCAAGGTTCCGTCCGATGCGCTGGGCGAGATCGCGCGCGGCATCGAGAACGTGGAATTCGCCTGCGGCGTGCCGAATCTCTTGAAAGGCGGTTTCTCCGAACAGGCATCCAGGGGCGTGGATGTCTACCAGATCCGTCAGCCTCTGGGCGTGGTGGCGGGCATCACGCCGTTCAACTTCCCGGCGATGGTTCCCATGTGGATGTACGCCAACGCCATCGCTTGCGGCAACGTCTTCATCCTTAAACCTTCGGAAAAAGACCCGAGCGCCAGCCTTTTCATGGCGGACTTGCTGAAAAAAGCGGGCCTGCCCGACGGCGTTTTCAACGTCTTGCAGGGTGACAAATTGGCCGTGGATCGGTTGCTCGAGCATCCGGACGTGGCCGCCATCAGCTTCGTCGGCAGCACGCCGATCGCGAAGTACATCTACGAGACGGGCACCAAAAACGGCAAGCGCATTCAGGCCCTCGGCGGCGCGAAGAACCACATGCTGGTGCTGCCCGACGCGGACATCAACATGGCGGCGGACGCGGCGGTCAGCGCAGCCTACGGTTCGGCGGGCGAGCGCTGCATGGCGATCAGCCTGGTGGTGGCCGTCGGGGACGTGGCCGACCCGCTGGTGGACGCCATCAAAACCCGCCTGCCGAAGATCAAGGTCGGTCCCGGCACCGACCCGGAAGCCGAGATGGGGCCGCTGATCACGCGCGAGCACCGCGACAAGGTCGCGAGTTACCTGGAAAAAGGCCCGAGCCAGGGCGCGAAGATCGTGGTGGACGGGCGCGAGAACAAGATTGACGGCGACGGGTTTTTCCTGGGCGCGTCCCTGATGGATCACGTCGAACCCGGCACGGACGCCTACAGGGATGAAATATTCGGGCCAGTCCTGGGCGTGGTGCGCGTCAAGACCTACGACGAGGGATTGAAACTGATCAACGATCACCCCTTCGGCAACGGCACGGCCATCTTTACGCGCGACGGCGGCGCGGCCCGCCAGTTCCAGTTCGACGTGAACGTCGGCATGGTCGGCATCAACGTGCCGATCCCGGTGCCGGTGTCCTATTACAGCTTCGGCGGCTGGAAGGCCAGTTTGTTCGGTGACCTGCACATGTACGGCCCCGAAGGGATTCAGTTCTACACGCGCAGCAAGGTCGTGACCAGCCGTTGGCCCGATCCGGCGACCTCGAAGATCGATCTGGGCTTCCCGCAGAACCGCTGAGACTCGAGAAGATGCGTGGGCGAACGCCGCGATGCGCTCGCCCTATTTTCGCGTCCGGAGCAGGGTTCCTCGAGCCATTCAGCGTCTGGGAAGGCGGCTCGAGGGCAAGGCTTTGTGGTGGCGTCTCGCACGAGAACGTACTGGAACGAACGTCTCGAGAAATCCATGCACGCCACTTCCGGAGCAATGCTCGAGGATTTCTGGTCGTATTTGCTCGAGCGATGCGGTTCGAAATGACCGGAACACCGTCCCAGACGCATTTTCTAAAATCGCGTCTGGGACGGTGTTTTCGCGATATTCGCGCTGGCCGAAACCCGTGCGCACCGTCAGGGATGAGAAAAACACCGCAACTGCAACTCACGAAAAGTCTGTAGCCTGGAACGCATCCGTGAAAGACTTCAGAACGCACCTCGCCAATACCCTGAGACTGGCCGTGCTGACGGCGGCGATTTTCGTGGGTCTATTCTGGGGTGCGGACTGCCGCTGCCTGTGGCGCGTGTCGGACACATTGTCGGACGTGCAGGACAAAACCCTCGATTACCTTTCCCGGCTCGAGTACCTGCGCTTCGGCCCGAGCATTCCAGCCAGCGTGCCGCCGGTGCGGTTGATTCAGCTCGACGATCCGACGGTCGCGCGCTACAGCGCCGACAGTTACGTTTTCAACCGGGGTGCCCTGACCAAAGTCCTGACCGCGCTCGAGGACAGCAAGCCGCGCGCCGTGTTCATCGATCTGGACTTGTCTCGGGCCACCAACGAATCCGTCAACGGCAAACCGCAACGATCACAGGGCGATCTGGCCTTCATCGCGTTTTTGAAACGCCACCCGTTCCCGGTGCTCTTTAACTCCACCCAACCCCTCGAAAAATCGAAGCTCTTTGGCTCGAGCCCGCGAGAACTGGGTCTGAGTGCCTGCTTCGTCTCGCCCTACGCGATCCGCGATCAGGACAGCCTGGTGCGCCGCATCCCGCGCCGCGTCAGCGACGCCGACCTGCTGCCCGCCTCCGAGGGCCTGTACCGCGCCGCCCGCTCCCCGACCAAGGCTGACGCCTGCGCCTCGAGCCCGGAAGCCCGCGCCAGAAGCCCCTACGCTTTCCAGGACAGCTACGGTGGCATCGGTAACCGCATGATTTTCCGCCAGCCGGAACTCTGGCAGGGCTTCACGGCGGTTCCGGCGCTGAATGTGCTGGACAGCGATACGCTCGGCGTGTTCGACGACGCCATCGTGCTGATCGGACGCACCGACCGCGAGAGCGGCGACGATCACCTGACCCCGGTGGGCCGCATTCCGGGCGTGTTGCTGCACGTGAACGAGCTGATGACCTTGCTCAGTTACGGGCGCAAGGTCGCGCCGCTCTCGCCGTGGCTGGGGGCGCTGTTGGCGTTCGCCGCGACCTTCGCATCGCTCTTGGTCACACCGTTCACGGTCGGCTGGCTTTCGGGAATCATCAACCGGTACCGCAAGCGCCGCAACCCGAAACTGGAAACCAAGGACGAGATCAAGCTCGAGAATTTCCTGGAACGCCCCGTGATCTGGACATCGTTGTTCGTGATTTCCGTCTTCACCTTGCACAACGCGGGCGTGTTCGTGGATTTTGCCTTCCCGATCCTGGCGCTCGAGATCGCCCGAACCTTAGAACACCACAAGCTGCCGCAGGTCGCGCAGCGCGTGCTCAACTGGGGTCTGAGACGTTCGTAAGCACCGTCGCCGACGGCATTGAAGCTCGCCGTCCTGAAAGCAGGAGGTACGCATGAAACGAATCCTGATCCTCGCCGCGCTCGCGTTATCCGGCGTCGCACTGGCCGACGAAGTCGCCGAACTCCGACCGTCCGGCGCGACCCTCATCACCTTCCGGGGCAAACCCGCCACGATCACCAAACCCACCACGGTCAGCCTGCGGGCGGGCGATCAGCTCTGTGTTTCTTCAGGCAAGCTGGAAGTGCTCCGCGGGATCAGCAAGCAGAAGTACACGCTCGAAAAAGGCCGTTGCCTTCAGGTTTCACCACCCGCCAACGACGGTCAGAGCGTCATGACCTTCGTGCAATCGCTGGTCAACAACCCCAAAACCTTCGACAACCAGGGCGCGATGTCCAGGGGTGGCGATTGCAAGGAATGCACCGGGCCGTCGCTTCAGGTGCCCAAGGATTTCGCGCTCCCGGAATTGCTTTTGCCGATGTCCGGTCGACCCAACCCCAAAACCCTGAAGCTGATGGATGCGAAGGGTGCCGTCCTGTTCTCGAGCAGCCTGAGCGACGACGAAGCCGTGTTCGCCCTGCCGACCGCCAAACTGCTGAAATCTTCCCGGCTCGAGGTCAGGAACGCCAGCGGCGAGGTGCTGTACGCCGCCAGCGTCTTCGTGGCGGATTTCGGCGGCAAGGCCCCGGTCGACCCGACCCAGGCCGCGCGAAGGTTGCTGGCCACGGGCATCGCCGGGTACGCGCCCGCCGCGTATTCTTATCTGGTCAAGGCCGGATCATCCGACGAGCGCACCCAACTCGAGGGCTTCATCCGCTCGAATTTTATTGGCAGTTAAGGACCGTCTACGCGCGCCCTCGAGCCTTGGGTCGGGTGGGCTTCGAAATCCTGCCAAACCAGAGAAGACCGTCCCTGACGCAGATGTTTGACCTCGAGAAACAGCCTCCGGGACGGTCTTCCGATCGAGCGAAGCATCCACAGCCGCGCATGTTGCGTCCCGGACTCGAACGATGGTTTTTTCGCAGGATTTTCATGCCCAGGCGCTACAATGAGCCCATGGCGCAGCCCGAGAAGCCGAGACTGGTCAAGTACGCACCCTGGATTGCCGTGGGAACGCTCGGCGCGATCGTCGGCATCGCCGCTGCGGTCTTCGCGTTCAGTCCGAAAACCCAGAGTCAGGCCATCGTCAGCGCCGCCTCGAGCCAGACCGCGACCACCCAATCCGCGACGACCCTCAGCAGCGACTGGAAATCCGCCGCCAAGGACACGACCAAAATCGACGCCACGCTCGGGGCGCTGCCGCGCCACCCGATCGCGGGAGGTTTCAAACCCAACGCCGTCAAACTCACCGATTGCAAGGGCGGCGATTTTCAATGCCTGGAACAGGCCTACGGCAACCTGACGTACTACGAAGGGCCAAAAGTGGCGCTGGCGCGCTTCGACGCGGACATCGCCAATCCCGGCCCGATCGAGCAGAACTGCCACCGCATCGCGCACACGATGGGTTCGGCGGCCTTGAACAGGTTCAAGAACAAGATCGGGCAGGCCTTCGCGGCGGGCTCGAGTTCGTGCTGGAGCGGCTACTATCACGGCATCTTGGAGCACGCCTTCCAGACGGAAAACCTCAAAGCCTTCACGTCTAGTGAACTCGCGCGGATTTCCAGAAAATTCTGCGATGACCCCGACGTGCGCGCCACCAACTGGATCGCGTACCAGTGCGTTCACGGCCTCGGGCACGGACTGATGATCACCACCGAACTGGACTTGCCGCTGGCGCTGGAATCCTGCAACAAGCTGGCCAACAACTGGGATCAGCAATCCTGCAAGGGCGGCGTGTTCATGGAGAACATCTCGACCAGTTACGGCGTGGAATCCAAGTGGATTAAAAAAGACGACCTCTTGTACCCCTGCGACACCATCAAGGAAGGCGACAAGCTGTACTGCTACCTGATGGTCACGTCCTACGTGCTGCGCCAGAACGGTTGGAACTGGGACGCGACCGCCGCGTTGTGCGCTGGCGCAGAGAAGAATTGGGTGGCGACCTGCTTCCAGTCTTACGGGCGCGACGCGAGCGGATCGACCCGTCAGAACGCGGTGGACATCCTGCGCCTGTGCGGCACGGCGGGCAACCACGGCGGACAACTGGACTGCATCCTGGGCGCTTCGAAGGACATGACGGCAAATTACAACGATGGCGAGAAGGCCGCCCGCATGTGCGATCTGGCCCCGGATGGCTACAAGCACTCGTGCTACTGGGCGATCGGCACGATCAGCGGCGGCTTCACCGCCACGGCGGACGATCGATTGCGCGATTGCCAGAAGTACACCAGCGATGCGAACTTTGTCGAGGCCTGCCGATTGGGTGCCAACGGTTACCCGATGTGAGGCTTGACACCGTGCTGCGCGGAAGCTCGAGAACACCGTTCCAGACGGTGTTCTTTTTTTGCGCCGCGCTGGTGGTCGCGCTCGGCTCAGGTCCGGCTGGGAACGCTGAGAGCCGCGAGCCGCGCATCGTGCAAACCTCGATTCCGTTCGGGGCAGAGCGCCGGAAATTAACGCTCGAGTACATCAGAACGCATTACGATCCCGCCGCCACCGACATCCGCTTTACCCCGCGCATGATCGTCGCGCACTGGACGAACACGAAGACCCTTCGGGCGACGCTGGCGATGTTCGAGCCCGCGGTGCTGTCCGGCTCGAGAACCGACATCCGGCGCGGCGGACGGTTGAACGTCAGCGCGCAATTCGTGGTGGATCGCGACGGCGCGATCCACCAGCTGATGGATGAGACGCTGATGGCGCGGCACACCATCGGCTTGAACCGCGTCGCCATCGGCATCGAGAACGTCGGTGGCGGCGCGGGCTCGGCGCTGACCGACGCGCAACTCAACGCTGACGCTGCGCTGGTGCGGTATCTGGTGCGAGCACACCCGACGATCACGACCCTGATCGGTCATCTCGAGTCCCTGCGGTTTCGCGGCACACCGCTCTGGCAGGAGCGCGATCCGACGTACTACACAATTAAATCCGATCCCGGCGCGGATTTCATGACCCGGCTGCGCGCATCCCTGGCCAATCTCAAACTGAAAGGGCCACCGCGCTGAGGAAGACCGTCCAGCGCGCACAAAACGAGCGCATGGCCTCGATTACGCGTCTGGAACGGTCTTTTTCGGTCGGGGTTCGGCGGCAGTCCTCGAGTTTGCGCGAACTTTTCCCCGAGCGGTGAGCTGCGCCCGACCAGAACCGCGCGCTCCTTTTGATGAATCTCGGCTCGAGTCAAACCGCCGCCATCGAGCCGATGCCCGAGACGACGCTCGAGCCGATGCCCGAGATTCCACGGGCGAAGTCTCGAACCAGTTCGGACGCCCGAAATCCGTTCGAGCCGCGAACCCTGCCCGATCCTGAAGACTCAAGGATTCATCAACGTCAGCCTGGAAGCCCGTGTGCTAGCCTCACGGCATGACCATCAAAGAGCTTCTGGGGCAGGTCGTCGGCAACCTTGAACAACAACAGCAGGAACTGAACAGCGTCGATCCGCAACACCCGACGCACGGCACGGACATGCTGAACAAGTTCCAGGCTGCCTACAACGTCGCACCGAGCGACCCGAACGCCGATCTGGGCCAGGCGTTCCAGCAGATTTCCGGCGCGGTCAGCAGCCAGGGCCAGGGCTTCACCTCGAAGGCGTACGGTGACGCGTTCGCGCAGGGTGCGCAAGCCTTTCAGGGCCGACCCAATCAGCTTTCGGCCAGCGACCTGGGGCCGCTCATCGGGATGCTGGTGCAGGGCTTCGCGAACCACGACACGCGCGGCGTCAACTCGGCTGGGGCGCTCGGGTCGCTCGGGCCGTTGTTGAACGCGCTGACGGGTTCACAGGGCGGCGGCGACCTGGGCAGCCTGATCGGTGGATTGATGGGCGGCAACTCGAGCAGCGCGGGCGGCGGGCTCGGCAGCGTGCTGGGCGGTCTGCTGGGCGGCAACTCCGGCGCTCAGGGACAGCAGAACGGTTCGCTCGGCGGGCTCCTGGGCGGCCTGACCGGAGCCCTCGCGGGCGGTGCGCAACCGAACGCCAACGCTGCGGCATCCGGCGGCATGGGCGACATCCTGGGACAGTTGATGGGCGCGGTGCAGCAGGGCTCGCAGATGACCAACGCCAACGGTCAACGCGACGCTGGCGCGGCCAGCACGGGCTCGGTCGTCTCGACCGTGCTGGGTGCGTTGCTGGGCGGAAGATAAGAAAAAACGTCCCGGACACTGTTCCTGGAATCTAAAGAAGACCGTCCAGGACGGTCTTCTTTCATTCGGGTTCGATCACCGTGCCCGTGAACCGCAACTCCCACAGCTCGGGTTCTTCAGCGCGCTCAAAGACGGTGCGGCTGACGGGCAAAATCGCGATCTCGAGTGCAGGGTTCGAGTGCAGCCGCGCCACGGGTTCGACCCGCAGAATCTCGCGCATCTGGTTGACCTCGCCCTCCAGCACGAGCAGCACCTCGAGCGCGTTGGGTTGCAGCACCTCGGGCGCGTCGGGTTCTCGTTGGGCGCACAGGATCAACTCGCCGTAACGCGCGCCGTAATGCCCGCGCAGATCGGACGCCAGGTGTTTGAGCGCGGTCTCGAGATCGGGCGATGGCGGCACACGCCATCATCTCGCGAGTGCTCGAGTGATCGCGTGCAAAAAACCGCGCTGGGTTCCCCGCGAATGCCCGAGGTTAACTCGAGCCGGACGCGAGTCACCTGAGCCTGACCAGGCCCGCGCGGGTCGGCGCGAAACCGCAACGCGCGTAAAACCCTTCCAGGTGCGGTTCGTAATCGACGTGAACCCAATCGCAACCCCGACCCCGAGCCAGTTCCACCGCGCGCCGCACGAGTTCTTGCCCGATGCCCCGACGCTGATGCGCCGGGTGGACGGTCGCGTCCAGCAAAAACGCGTGAACGCCGCCATCCCACGCCAGGTTGACGAAGCCGACCAGCTGTTCGCCCTCGAACGCACCGATGAACCCCAGGCTTCGCTCGAGCGTGCGCGCAAAATCGCGCGCCGCGTGCGCGCCCCATGCGGCGGCGAACAACGCGTTCAGGGCGTCATTTTTCACGTCCGGATCGGTGCGGTACTCGATCACGGCGCGAACCCCAGGAACGCTGCGATCCCGCCGGGTTGGGCGCTGTAGGGCGCGTGTACGATGGCTGGTGCGGGCTCAACTTCCTCGCTGGCGTTCTTCAGTTGCACTCCTGCGGTCACGGTGGAACCTCCAATCACCAATTCATGCGCGGCTTCTCGAGATGCGTGAATCTGAAGAACACCGTCCAGCACGCGAATTTAGATATGCGTGCTGGACGGTGTTCTCGAGATCAACTCCCGGATTTCTGCGTCTCGAGCCCGCGCAACTTCTCTCGCATATCCTCTAGCGTTTGCAGCGCCTGCAACGGCGTCAACCTCGAGAGATCGAGCGCCAGCAATTCGTGCGCCACGCTCTGGGCGCGGTCGGCGGAACTGGCCTCGAAGCCGCGCAGCAAGGATTCCGCTCGAGCGATCGCCTCGGGCGGTAGGCCCGCCAGTCGCGCGACCTGGACGCCGTAGGACTTGCTGGCGGGGCCGGGCATGACCTGATGGTAGAAGCGCAGGCCACCGGTCGTTCCCAGCGCGCTCGAGAGCGCCGCTTCCTCCTGCGCGGCGACGTGCAAATTGACCACGCCGGGCAGCTTGCCTTCGAGGGCCGTCAGTTCAAAATAGTGCGTGGCGTAGAGCGTGACCGCGCCCGTGGCGTGCAGGAATTCGCAGGCGGCCCAGGCGATGGCCAGCCCATCGAAGGTGCTGGTGCCGCGCCCGACTTCGTCCAGGATCACCAGGCTGTGCTGGCTCGCGCCGTGCAGGATCTGTGCGAGTTCGCGCATCTCGACCATGAAGGTGGACGCGCCGCCCGCCAGGTCGTCGTTCGCGCCGATGCGGGTGTAGATCCGGTCGAAAACCCGAGTGCGCGCGCTTCTGGCGGGCACGAACGAACCAATTTGAGCCATCAGCGCGATCAGCGCGGTCTGGCGCAGGTACGTGCTCTTGCCGCTCATGTTCGGCCCGGTGATCAGCGTCACGCGTTGGGTTTCGGACAATCGGATGTCGTTGGGCACGAAGTCTGACCCGACCAGCGCGGTCTCCACGACCGGGTGGCGGGCTTGCTCGATCTGGACTGCGCCGGATTCCAGGATGCTCGGACGCACGTAACCGCGCTCGGCGGCCACTTCCGCCAGACTGGAAAGCACGTCCAGTTCCGCCAGCGCGCCCGCCAGCAGTTGCAAGCGCTCCGTGTAGGACGCCAGGTTGCCGCGAAGCTCCAGGAACACGCTGTACTCGCGGCCTCGGGCGCGCTCCTCGGCGTGCAAGACCTGGCGCTCGCGCTCGCGCAGATCCGGGCGCGTGTAACGCTGCCGATCCTTGAGGGTCGCCACGGGTTTGTAATCGTCCGGCACGCGCTCGCGGTGCGCGTTGGTGACTTCCAGGAAGTACCCGAAGACGTTGTTGAACCCGACTTTCAACGACGTGATGCCCGTTCTGGCGCGCTCCGATTCCTCGAGCGCCGCGATCCAGCCGCGCCCCTCGAGCGCGCTCTTGCGGTGACTGTCGAGTTCCGCGTCGAAGCCATCGCGCACCAGTCCGCCATCGGTCAAGCGGAGCGGCGGCGTCTCGAGCAGGGCCGCGCGCACCAGGTCGGCGGCGTCCGGCACGGGATCGAGCCTGGAGCAGAGGTCGCGCAGCAAGCGCGCCTCGAAACCCAGAATCGCGTCTTTGAGCTCCGGCACCAGATCGAGCGTCCGGCTGAGCGCCACCAGATCGCGCGCGTTGGCCCGCCCGGACGCCACGCGCGCCGCCAGGCGCTCCAGGTCGTGAGATTTGTACAGGCTGGCGCGCACGCTCTGGCGAGTGGGCGTGTCGCGGTAGAGGGCTTCGACGGCCTCGAGCCGCTCCTCGATCATGTTCACGTCCAGCAGGGGAGAGCGCAACCAGCTTTTCAGCCTGCGGCGTCCGGGCGCGGTGCGCGTCAGGTTGAGCGCCCCGAACAGCGTCGCGTCGCTGGGCGCGTTCGGGCTGATCGGCTCGAAGATTTCGAGGGCGCGCAGCGCGGTTTCGTCCAATCGCATCTGCGCGCCCGGATCGTAGCGCACCAGTCGGCGCACGGCGGGCAACGCCCGATCCTCGTTGACGCGCATGGCGTAGGCCAGCACGGCTCCGCAGGCCCTCAGGATGCCCTCGTGACCGCTTGTGTCGCTCGCGCGAACGGGCTCGAGCCCGGCGGGTACAGCCCCGAATTGCTTCTCGAGGGCGGCCTGCGCATCGGCGGAATCGAAACTCGCGCTGGAACGCATCGCGCGGAAGCGAGCCCCGAACTCGCCCGAGAACGCCGCGTTTTCGGACAGCTCCGGCGCGAGCAGCACCTCGGCTGGCCTGTAGCGCGCCAGTTCGTCGTACAAAGCCAATCGGCTCGAGACGTGACAGCACCTGAATTCGCCCGTGGACACGTCCAGGAGCGCCAGCCCGTAGCCGTCGCCGCTGGCCACGCCCGCCAGGAAGTTCTCCTCGCCGCGCAGAATCGCGTCGTCCTGCACGGTTCCGGGCGTGATCAGTTGCGTGACCTCGCGCTCCACCAGGCCCTGCGCCGTGGCGGGATCTTCGACCTGATCGGCCACCGCGACCCGGTAGCCCAGCTTCAATAACCGCTCGATGTGCGCGTCCGCCGCGCGGATCGGGATGCCCGCCATCGGCGTCACGAAATCCTTGCTGGACTTGTGCGTCAACGTGATGTTGACCGCCCGCGCGAAGCGTTCCGCGTCCTCGCCGAAAGTTTCGTAGAAATCACCGACCTGAAAAAGCAAGAGGTACTCCGCGTACTGATCGCGCAATTTGACGTACTGCTCGAGCAAGGGCGGCAGGACGCCGGAACCGGAACCTTTCAGGGACACGCGAATCATTCTACCTTCGCGCCTCGCGCATCGGTTGCCGCGATGAGAACACCGCGCTGGACGCACCATTTGAAACTGCGCGCAGTACGGTGCTGTTGTGCGGGGCGTTTTGTGCCACCGGGCTTGACACTGCCGTCACAGAACGCAGAATCTTTGATGACGACAAGCCGCTAGAACGGGGTGTGACCTCCTCATTTTCTCGCGGCGCACCGGGGAACGGCGAGCGGGAGGCCGCGTACTGGATCGGCCTGGCGCTGATCGTCGCGGCAGGATTCTGCCTGATGGTGGTGGCGGGCGCGCACTGGAAAATGGCGCTCAGCGAAACCAGAAGGCTGTCCGACGCGGAAATCCACCGCGCCCTGCGCGACTCGAGCCTGCCGCTCGAGACCTCGCTCTGGAAAACCCTCGATCAGTACCGTCCCGGCCCAGGCTGGACGCCCTCGGCGCAAGCCAGAGACTGGCTTGCGCTGATGCGAGAGCGCACCATTCACGACCTGAACGCGACCCCCGTCAATCTCGAGATGCACCAGGAAACGGGTGTGCGCCTGGTCTTGACGCGCGGCGGACGACCCAGAAGCTGGCTTTCGGACGCTCGCGGCAGCGTCGCGGACTTCGTGTCGCGAGACGGCGGCGCGGCGGGCATCAACGGCGGGTTCTTCACCAACGCCGCCCTGGACGGAACGGACAGCACGATGGTCGGCCCGGTCATGGCGGCCTTCGTGCCGCACGCGGTGCGCGCCTCGTGGCGCGCTCAGGCCAGCGTGACCGCACGGTTTTACGCGGAACGCGACGCCTCGATCCTGGCGCGCATCGAGGGTCGCCCGCTGGTCGTCTGGAACGCGACTCGCATCGCTATCGCACCGTTCCACGCCCGATTGAACGACCGCCAGCACCTGCGCTGGCTGATCCCAGACGCCACGGACGCATTCGTCGGTGGCGTCTGGATGGTTCACGACGGACGCGCCACGCCCAGAACCGAACCCAGCCCACCCAGAGATGCCAACGACCGCCGCCCACGCGTGTTCTTCGGGTTCACCGCCGACGGTCAGGCGCTGGCGGGCGCCTCGCTCGATCCGGCCTCCACCACCGATCTGGCTCGGGCGGCGGTCGCGGCGGGTGCGCTCGAGGCCGTCCTGCTCGATTCCGGGTACTCCACGTCGCTGGTCTACGCCGGGCGCACGCTGGCCGTCGGACGCCACTGGGACGGCGTGCCATCCCGTCCCGTTCCGCACGCCATCGTGATGGAAGGCGCGCTGCGCTGAAACTGATGATCCTCGAGAACACCGTCCAGGACGCGTTCTCGGGAACTGCGTGCCGGACGGTGTTCATGATCTCGTCCTCCCCTGTGCAATAGGGGAGGTGTCATCAGCCCGGTTTTGGCCGATGACGGAGGGGTCGCCGCGAAACCCTTTCGTCTCTCACGTCGCGATTCTCGAGCAAGACTGACGCCGTGCTAATCTTTCGAAAGATGTCAAACGTTCGAGCCCACCAGCGATATTCCAGCCGCGACGTTTGATTCCCGAGCGGCTCGAGGATGTATTTCGCGCCCCGGAGACGGGGTTTTTGCTTGCCAAACTTCAAGAGGACACCATGACACAGACACTTTCGGCTGAACAGCAACTCGAGATCATCCGGCGCGGCGCGGTCAACATCGTGCCGGAGGACGCCCTGCTCGAGAAACTGAAATCGGGCAGGCAACTGACCATCAAGCTCGGTTGCGATCCATCGCGCCCGGATTTGCACCTGGGGCACGCGGTCGTGCTGAAAAAAATGCGGCAGTTTCAGGACTTGGGCCACAAGGTCATCTTGATCATCGGGGATTTCACCGGGATGATCGGCGATCCGACCGGCAAGAACAAGACGCGCCCGCCGTTGACCCTGGCGCAAACCCGAGAGAACGGCAAGAGTTACCTCGAGCAAGTCACGTTGATCCTGAAAAACGATCCCGAGCTTCTGGAAATTCGTTACAACTCCGAATGGCTCGAGCCGCTGGATTTCGAGGACGTGATCCGTCTGGCCGCCAAGTACACGGTCGCGCAGATGCTGACGCGCGAGGATTTCAACAACCGCTACTCGAGCGGCACGCCGATCAGCTTGCACGAACTGATGTACCCGCTGGCGCAAGCGTATGACTCCGTGGCGATTCAATCGGACGTGGAGTTGGGCGGCACGGATCAGCTGTTCAATCTTCTGGTCGGGCGCGATATTCAGCGCGAGTACGATCAGGAGCCGCAAGTTGTGCTGACCATGCCGTTGCTGCCCGGTTTAGATGGCGTGGAGAAGATGTCCAAGAGTCTGGACAATTACATCGGGATCAGCGAACCGAGCGACGTGATGTTTTCCAAGCTGATGAAGGTTCCCGACCCGCTCTTGGAGCAATACCTGACGTTGCACACCGACCTGGACGTGAAATCTGCGCTCGAGGCCGGAGCAGTCGAGGCGCACCGCAGATTAGCCAGAGCCATCGTCGCGGATTACCACGGTGCGGACGCGGTTCCGGCTGCCGAATCGCGTTTCGATAGCGTCGCCAAGGGTGGCATCCCCGATTCCATGCCCGAAATTCTCATCTCGAGCGACGAATTCCAGTCCGGCAGCGTCGGCGTGCTAAAACTGGCCGTGCTGGCGGGTTTTGCGGCCTCCAACGGTGAGGCGCGGCGTTTGATTCAGAATCGTGGTCTGAAATTGAACGGTGAAGCCATCACGGATGACAAGCTGAGCCTGAGCCTGGACTCGAGCGCGGTCTTGCAGAAGGGCAAGAACGATTTCGTGCGCCTCAAACGCGCCTGAAATTCAAGAACACCGTCCAGCACGCGAACTCGAGAATGCGTGTCGGACGGTGTTCTCGTAGGGCGAACACAGGGTTCGCCCTCGAGCGCTGCCGATCCCTGGAGCCCAATCCCGAGACTCAGCGTCCGACAGCCCACGCGTTCGACGTGCCACCCGAGTACGTCACCTGCACCCGAATGTTCTTCCCGGCGTTGCTGGTCACAATCGAGCAACCCGTGATGTTCAGGGGCGCGGAAACCACGATCTGACCGTTCAGGTTCAAGCCCGTGGTGCAACTGGTCGGCAGGGACGGGTTCAGCGCGTAACGCTGCGATGCCTTCAGGAGCACCGTTTCGGCGTACTGTCGGGCGTTCAGGTCGGCGGGGTTCGGCGCGGTGCTCCCGGTCGCGCCGAACGCGCCCTGGGAGTAAAAGTAGTACGCGGCGGCAGCCGCCAGCACCACCAGGAACAAAATCACCTGCCCGGTGCGGGTGAATACCAGCCATTGGATCAGCAGGTACGCGGCCAGCAGCACCACCAGGTAAAATCCGGCCACCGCGACCTGGTTGGGCAAGTACCCAAGTTCGCCCAGCAGGATCATCGCGCCGAAGATCACGAACAATCCCAGCACCAGGTTGCTCGAGGTGCTGGCTTGCGCGGGCCTCGGGCCAGGCGCGTTCGGGGTGGGCAGGCCCAGACCAGGAGCGGGGGGCTGACGGTAGGGCGCTTGGTTCTGAGGTGGGTTCTGAGGTGAGATCGGGATGGGGTTCTGGATGGGCGCGTTGGCTTTGGGCATGGGTGGTGGCGCGGGGGTCGGCGCGGTTTTGGTCGGGAAGTTCTTGGCTTGCCCGATGGTGCTGGCGGGCAGCTTGCCGACGGATTTTTGAAGGTCGGCCAGGAACGCGGCGGCGGTCTGCGGACGCTCGTCGATCTTCATGCGCATGGCGCGGTCGATGGCGTCCGACATGCCCTTGGAAATTCTCGAGTTGACATCTCTGGCCGTGGGTTGTTTGACGCCGCTGGCGCGGTCGGTGGCGGGCACGGGTTCCTGGCCGGTCAGCGTGAAAAAAAGCGTCCCGCCGAGCGCGTAAACATCCGTGAACGGGCCGCGTTTGGCTTCAGACGCGTACTGCTCGAGGGGCGCGTAACCGGGTGTGACGATGATGCTCTGGTGGCCGCCCGCCGCGATCGCGCGGGCGCTGCCGAAGTCGATCAGCACGGCTCCGCGCGCCACCATCATGATGTTGTCGGGTTTGATGTCGCGGTGCAGCAGGCCCGCCGCGTGAACTTCCGTCAGGGCGTTGACGAGTTGCGCGGCGATGGTCAGCACGTCCGCTTCCGGGAACGGGCCTTGCGTCTCGACGACCTTCGAGAGCGGTTTGCCGTCCAGGAATTCCATCGCGTAGTATTCCGTGTCGTTTTCGGTGAACACGTCGTAGACGCGCACGATGTTCGGGTTGGGCGTGGCGTAGGTCAGTTGCGCGACCACGCGCGCCTCGTCGGCGAACTTGTCTCGGGCGGCAATGAAGTCCTGTTGGGTCAGCGTTCCGGGCGGCCTGAGGCTCGCACCCGCGCGGGTCGCGCCCTGCGGGTGGAATTCCTTGACCACGACCGGGATGCCCAGCGCGGTCGATTTGGCCTTGTAGGTGATGCCGAATCCGCCCTGCCCGATGACGCTTTCGATCAGGTACTTGCCGGATTGCAGTTTCGTGCCGATGGGCAGCGCCGTCGGGAATTTCGCGCCCGTCAGTGAAGCGCCGCAGGTGCGGCAGGTGGTGGCGTTGTCGTCGTTGGTGGTTCCGCAGTAAGGGCAGACGATCATGGGGTCACGGGTCTCGAGTCAGTGGGCGTCGAGGGCACGCCAGAGAGTCTACCGTAGCGCCTCGAAGTTGAGAAACATCGTCCAGCACGACGTTCTTCATAATCGGAAAAAGGGCGTCTGGGACGATATTCTCGAATGGGTCTACCCTCAACCCGGCTTTGATTGCGTGAGAAAAAAGCGCCAGGATCGTGGGGCTTCCGGTGCGAGGAGCCCGTATCGGCAGCGCGCTCGAGCTGCCCCTCGAAGCGACCCGTGACCCGAGACCGTTGACCTGTGACCAGCTTCTCACAGCGGTTCCCGCTCCTCGTACTCGAGCACCACGGCGGTGGTGTTGTCGCTGGAACCGGCCTGCAGGGCTGAGCGCACGAATTTGTCCGCCATGTCTTGCACGCCCAGATCCTCCAGGGCGATGGCGTCGAATTCCGTGGGTTCGAGCGCCCCCCAAACGCCGTCCGAGACGATCACGATGTGGTCGTCGTGTCCCATCGTGACGGTGAACACGTCCACGTACTCGGGTTGAATCTCGCGGTTGGAACCCAGCGCGCGCGTGACCTTGTTGGAATCGGGGTGACCGTGGGCGCTCCCCGCGTCGATCACGCCCATCTTGACCAGCATCGCGACCATCGAGTGATCCTCGGTGATCTGCGCGACCGTCTTGTGGAGGCTCGAGATGTGGTACGCGCGCGTGTCACCGACGTGCCCGATGTACGCGTTCGGACCATCCGCGATCAATCCGGTGAAGGTGCAGCCGCCCGCCTTGCCCTCGAGCGCCTCGGAGACGCGTCGGTTGGCGTCCATGACGCGTTCGCGCACCAGTTCGGTGCTGGGCATCGCGCCGGGTTCGAGCTTGGTTTCCATGAAGCGTTCGACCGCTGCCGTGGACGCGATCTCGCCGCGCGCCATGCCGCCCATGCCGTCGGAGACGCAAGCGATCACGCGCCGCTCCTGCCCGATGTGACCGAGCGCCGCCTCGAGCCGCCAACCGCAGGCGTCCTCGTTCATGGGCCGATCCGGGTTCAGCCCGACCGAGCTCGCGCCCGCCACGCGCCAGCGTTGCCGCGAGGCCAGGCTGCTGGACAGGTGGGACAGCAACTCGAGCGTTTCGCCTGGGCTGGCGCGTCCCGGCGGCGGCGAGAGCATCGCGCTGAGCGCCTGCGGCACGCCGGGGCGCTGCGGGAAATCCTTGGGCATCTCGCCTTCCGGGATCGGTTGGCCGGTGACGGCGTGGTACAGCAGCGCCCCGAGCGTGTACGCGCCCTCGTCGCCCTTGACGGGCCGTCCGGCGGTGCGTTCCGGTGAGGCGTAACGCGGGGCTTCGGCGGGCGCGTCCTCACCGATGCGGCGCACCGAGGGCAGCCTCGCGAAGCGCGTCGGCTGAACCAGGATGTCGCGCGGTTCGAGCCCGACCAGCGCGAAACCTCGAGCCACCAGGTAACGGTTGAAGCGCGCCAGGTCGACCATCACGCGGCCCACCCCGTCCAGGTCGCGCTCGCGCATGACGGCCTCGAGGGTTCGCCCCTCGAGGCGCGGATGCGCGATCAGCGTCAAGCCCGCATCGTCGGTTCCGGCGTCCAGGAGCGCGGGCAGCATCGGGTGAGGGTAGAGCGCCCGCGTGACTTCCGGCCCGCCTCGGTACGACACGATCAGCACTTCTACGCCGTCCGGTCCGGTGGCAATGCTGCGCCCGAAGGCATCTTTGCCCGTGACGGTGTACTCGCCGCGCTCCAGGTGAATGGTTTGCGCCTGAACGGGTTCTGTGTGTTGCGGCGCTTCCGTCAGTTCCTCGAGCGCGCCCGCCACTTGCGGATCGTGCGGAGGCAGCTCTAAGGTCGGGTTGTCCGTGCCGACGACCGCGTTGGCCGCCTTTGACGGGTATTCCTCTTCCGGTAGGAACACCCCGTCCAGGCTGTCTGAGACTTTCAACGGTGTTTCCTGCGTCTGGGACGGTGTTCCTGATACGTCTTGCGTCTGGGACGGTGTCCCCGGCGCGGCCTCGCTCGGGTTCGGTTGCTCGAGTTCCGGGCTGGAAGTCGGGTCGGGAGCGGATTCGTCGGAGCTGACCGGGACGGGTTCCGTCGACGAGGCAGCCTCGGGCGCGGACGCC
>CAXTKV010000004.1:0-31481 GCA_964244895.1 uncultured Deinococcales bacterium | reverse complement strand
GTCGGAGCTGACCGGGACGGGTTCCGTCGACGAGGCAGCCTCGGGCGCGGACGCCTGCGAAACTTCGGGTGCTGAAGCCTGCGGGACTTCGGGTTCGTGTCCGTCCGATTCGGGCACTGCCTGCGCGGAGTCCAATGTCGGCAGATTTTCCGCCTGATCGGGTTTTGCCGGTTCGTTCACGCCTCGGGACCGTCGCGGTAAACGAACATCACGTTACCGAAGGCGATCTCGTCACCGTTCCCGACGCTGGCCGGAGCCTGCAAACGCGGGCCGAACTTGTCCTCACCGGCGCGCTTGACGTAAATGCCGTTGGTGCTGCCCAGGTCGCGCACCATCCATTTGCCCGCCTCCAGGAACATCTCGCCGTGACGCCTCGAGACGTGGCTGTCGCCGGGCAAGCCCGTCAGGTCGATGTCCACCGGGCCGGTCGAGGGATCGAAACGCCCGACCACCAGGCGGTCGCCGTTCAACGGGAATTGCGCGTTGGTGAGCGCCCCGAACTGGCGCGGGATCAAGCGCGCACTGACCGGGTTGCCCGAGCTGACGGGTGCGGTCGCGATCGGAGACGGGATTGGTGTCGGGGTCGGGGTCGGTACGACTGGCGCCGCCACTTCTGCGACGGATGCGGCCTCCGGCGATGCGGTCGGTGTCGTTGCGGGGGCTGCGGTTGCGGCGGCGCTCTCCGGCAACGGCGCGAGTTCGGGCGTCTCGACCGGGGCAGCGCTGGTGCTGGCGGTGCTCGCAGCGCTGGCGGCCAGGATCTCGTCCATCGTCTGAGAGCCCTGGATGGTCGTGCCGACGGTCGGAACCACGTCGCTGTGGGGCGCTGCCTCGACCGGGGCAGGGGTCACTTCCGGGGTCGCGGGTGCCGCGCTCGCGGGCGCGGCAGCTTCCGGGCTCGGGCTGGCCGCTGCGATGGGTGCGGCGGCCTGCAATTCGACACCGCAACCCTCGCAGTACTTGTTGGAATCGGCGTTCTCGGTTCCGCAGACGTGACAAACGATCATTCTGGCCTCCTGAGTGATGTGAAAAGCGGATTCTGAAATGGCTCGAGCAACCCTCGGGCTCGGCAGAACGCTTACGCGCCCGTGATGCGGCGAATCTCCTCGTCGCTGGGCAAGCCGGAACCCGTAGCGTCCGGCCCGGCGTCGCCACCGACCTTGATGGTCTGGGTTTTTGCGCCGATCTTGATGGTTTTGGCCGTGCCCGCCTGAATGGTCTTGTTGGTCTCGAGTTCCGATTTGGCCTGGTCGAGCGCGACCGTCATGGCGGTGTTGCCCAGGCGCACCGTCATGGCGCGCGCGATCTCGATGGTCTTGGCGGCCTGCTGAGGGTTGGATTTGGATTCCTCGGCGGCCTGCTTGACCAGACCTTCGAGGTTGCGCTGCTGGACGTAGCCCATCACGGTCGGGTTGACCTGCGCGGTCAGGTTCTCGTCGAAGGTGAATTCGACCACCACGTCCACGGGCGGAATCTCGCCGCGCGTGCCCTCGCCGGGCACGTCGAAGGTCAAGCCGACCTGCGCGATGCGGACGCGCGCCGGTGGGCGCGGCGGCAAGGTCAGCTCGAGCAAGAAGGCCGTCTGGTCTTTGGCCTCGAGGTTGCCGCCCTTGGCGCGCGCGCCGCCCTCGAAGCGTTGCAATTCGGATTCGGACAGGAACGGGTAGACGCGCGTGACGCGATCCAGGCTGACGCCCTTGACGCCGCGCATGGTGATTTCCAGGTTGGTGATGACTTCGCTGGCCGCGCGCGCGAATTCGCTGGAAAGCACTTGCGGCAGGTCGTTGGCCAGCACGCTGGCGGGCGGGTTGGCGTTCTGGGCCACGACGTGAATCACGCGCCCACCCGTGCGGTCGCTGATCTCGCCCATCAGATCCTCGTTGAATTCGTCGCCGACACCGATGCTGGTGATGGCCGTGTTCTGAGCCACGTAGGTTCCCGTGACCGCACGGCAGGCGTCCTCGTCGAAGGTCGCGCCGTCCGTCAAGAGCATCACGCGGCGGTTGGCGCTGCCGGAGGACACGTGCTGCAACGCCTCGAGCATGCCCAGGCCCATCATCGTGCCGCCCGAGTGACGCCGCAAGTTTTCGATGGCCTGCAAGAGCTGAGCCTTGTCGTGGGTCGGTGCGCAGAGCGTGCTGGCGTCGTCGTCGAACTGCACGATCGAGACCTGATCCTGATCGCCCAGCGCCGGGGACTGAATCAGGCTGGTGAGCGCGTTCACGACCAGTTCGAGCTTGTTGCGCCCGCCCTGAACTTTCTCGCGCATGGAACCTGACGTGTCCACGATGAAGGTCAACGCGAGCGGTGCGCGCGTCGTGATCTGCGGCGTGAGTTGCGCCAGCAAGAACAGCTTTTGCGTCTCCGTGCTGCCTTCCGGCGAGGCGCGCAGGAACCCGCGATGCGGGGTGAGGCTGACTTGAATCACGCTTTCCTCCTTGAAGAATCCCTCGGGCGCGGCGACCCTGGGTTCGATCCTGGCGCGATGCGCTCGAATCGGTGTGGCTCGAGCCCATGATACGGGCAGCGATGGGAAATCGTTCCCGAGTAGCTTAACAGGGGCCCGATGCGCCGTCCGTGGATTCCGGTCACCTGACGCGTCTTGGACGGCTCTCACGCCTGCACGACTGCACGAATAGACCGTCTCAGACGGTGTTTACTGAAGCCAAGAAAAGCTGTCCCGCACGGTCTTCTCGAGCGGTCAACCCGAAGCTCGAGCCTCGAGCTTCAGGCTGACCACTGACCGGGGATTCCGGCGCGGTGTTTGAAGCTGACCTTGAGCCAGCGCCCGTATGATCATCGCGGAAATCACAGTTCACGAGGAGCCCCGATGCGACGAATCACCTGGCAGGATCGCTGGCGCTACACCTTCGACAACATCATGGCGCGCGGCCCGGTGGCCATGATCGCCTGGTTGTTTTTGCTTTCAGCCCTGATCATCGTCGCCATCGCGCTGATCGTGACCGTGCTGGGGTTGGCACCCGCCGTGGACGACAGCGGTGCCAGACCGAACTTCCCGCAACTGCTGTGGATGGGCTTGATGCGAACCCTGGATTCCGGCACGATGGGCGGCGACACGGGCGGCTGGCCGTTTTTGTTCGCCATGCTGGCCGTGACCGTCGGCGGTATTTTCGTGGTCAGCAGTCTGATCGGCATCATCTCGAGCGGCCTGGAATCGAAGCTGGACGACATGCGCAAGGGCCGCAGCTTCGTGATCGAACGGAACCACACGCTGATCCTGGGCTGGTCGCCGCAGATTTTCTCTATCCTTTCCGAGCTGGTGCTGGCCAACGCCAACCAACGCCGGGCCGCCATCGTGGTGCTGGCCGACCGCGACAAGGTCGAGATGGAAGACGAGATCCGAGGACGCATCGGGGCGACGGGTCGCACGCGAATCGTCTGCCGTTCGGGCAGCCCGATCGACCTGACTGACCTCGAGATCGCGAACCCGCACGCCTCGAAATCGATCATCGTGCTGGCTCCGGAGGTGGATGACCCGGATTCGCACGTGATCAAGACGGTGCTGGCGATCACCAACAACCCGCGCCGCCGCGCGGAGCCGTACCACATCGTGGCCGAGGTGCGCGACGAGCGGAACCTCGAGGCCGCCAGGCTGGTCGGCAAATCTGAAGCGCACTTCGTGCTGGCGGGCGACCTGATCTCCCGGATCACCGTGCAGACCTGCCGTCAGTCCGGGTTGAGCGTCGTGTACACGGAATTGCTGGACTTCGGCGGCGACGAGATCTATTTTCACCGTGAATCCGCGCTGGTCGGCAAGACCTTTCAGGATGCCGTTTTTCATTTCGAGACCTCGAGCGTGATGGGTCTCTTCCGCGACGGCGCGGCCATGCTCAACCCGCCCAGCGAGACGGTGATTGCCGCCGATGACCAACTGATCGTGATCTCAGAGGACGACGACACGATCAAAGCCTCCGGTCTGATGCCCAGCCTGGACGCCAGCGCCATCGTCACGGCGCCCATCCCGAAAGCCGCGCCGGAGCGCACGCTGATCCTGGGCTGGAACCGGCGCGGACTGATGATCGTGCAGGAACTCGAGCAGTACGTCGCGGCGGGTTCCAGCCTGACGGTCGTGGCCGACCTGGGCGAAATCGTGGGAATCACCGAGGGCGAACAGAACCGGAAACAGACCGTGACCTTTCAGCGCGGCGACACCACCGACCGCCGCACCCTGGACGCGCTCGATCCGACGCGCTTCAACCACGTGATCGTGCTGGCCTACAGCGATAGCCTCGAGCCCCAGCAGGCCGACGCGCGCACGCTGGTGACGCTGTTGCACCTGCGCGAGATCGCGGACCGTTCCGGGCGAGATCTGTCCGTCGTCTCCGAGATGCTGGACAACCGCAACCGCGAACTGGCCGAAGTCACCAAGGCCGACGATTTCATCGTCAGCGACAAACTGATCAGCCTGATGCTCTCTCAGGTCAGCGAGAACAAGGGCCTGGCGGACGTGTTCCGCTACCTGTTCAGCGCGGACGGCTCTGAGCTGTACCTCAAGCCCGCCGATCAGTACGTCAAACCTGGACAGAGCGTCAACTTCTACACGGTTCTGGAAGCCGCCCGTCTGCGCGGCGAGGTGGCCATCGGTTACCGCTTGCAGCATCAGGCCCACGATGCCAGCGCCGCCTACGGCGTGCGCGTCAACCCGGTCAAATCCCAGAGCGTCAGCTTCAAGCCCGCCGACCGGATCATCGTGCTGGCCGAGAATTGAGTGCTCGAGGCGTGCATTCTCGAGGTGCGAATTCTGGAGAAGACCGTCCCAGACGGTAAAAACCTCGAGAACACCGTCTGGAACGGTCTTTTTTGATATTCAAAGCCCTGAGCGACCCACCGCTTCAGCTTCCATCCACGCCCGAGCGATTACACTCTTGCCGTGAAAGCCCCCGAACGCTCCGCCAAGCGACACGACCAAAAACGCGATCGACGCGCCATCCGCGCCACGATGCGAGAAGCCGGTGATCCGCTCGGCGCAGCCGGACGCTTGCTGATCGCGCTCACCGTCAGCCTCGCGGTCGCGCTCGGAGTCTCGAACGCTCACCCGCTGATCCGGGTTCTGGCCGCCTGGGACGCGGGCGGGCTGGTGTTCCTGGTGCTGGCCTGGTGGTTGATCACCCACAGCGATGCCGAACACACCAGGATGCGCGCCGCCGAAGATGACCCCGGTGGGCCGGGCGTGTTCCTGGTGGTGGTGCTTTCCAGCATCGCCTCGATCGCGGTGGCGGTGCTGGTGCTGCGCGACGTGAAAGCCATCGACCCCACCTCGACCGGCCTGGTGGAGTTGCTCAGCGTGACCGCCGTCGTCGTCGCCTGGTTCATGACCCAGACGGCCTACACGCTTCATTACGCGCACCTGTACTACCGCAACGACGGCGATGTCGGCGGCATCGATTTCAACGACGAAGGCGACCCGGACGACCTCGATTTCGCGTATTTCTCGTTCATCATCGGCATGACCTTTCAGGTGGCGGACACGAACATCTCCGATCGCGGCATCCGGCGCGCCGTGTTGCGCCACGCGCTGATCTCGTTCTTTTACAACACGATCATCATCGGGTTATCGATCAACCTGTTCGCCAGCCAGCTCGGCGGGAAGTGATGGCAGCAACCTCGAGAACACCGTCCAACACGGTGTTCTCTGGCATCGAGATTTTGCGTCCTGAACGGTGTCCCGAAACGGAGACCTGAATTTCAGAGCTTCAGCACGAACTTGGCGATGTTGAAATAAATCAGCAAGCCGGTCGCATCCATGACCGTCGCCAGGAACGGGCTCGAGGTCAGGGCCGGATCGATCCGGAGCTTCTTGAACAACAACGGTAAGAGCGCCCCCGTGATGTTGGCAAAAATGGCGATGAAAAACATCGAGACGGCGGCGGTCACGGCCAGACCCACACCCTGCTGGCTGCGAAAAATCACGATCCGAAAGAACGCCACCACGCCGATGGTCAAGCCGATCAGCAACCCCGCACCGAACTCCTTGACCAGCACCCGCAGCGCGTCCCGCCCGCGAATCTGACCGAGCGCGATCGCGCGAATCACCAGCGTCGCCGATTGAGAACCCGTGTTGCCGCCCGTGCCGATCAGCGTCGGCAAGTACACGGCCAACAATGGCGCAGCCGCGATCAATTTGTCGTAAGCCGAAATCACGTTGGCCGTCAGGCTTTCCGTCACGAACAGGATCAGCAACCAGCCGATGCGCTTGCGCCACAGCAGCAACGGGCTGGCGTCGCGGTACTCGATCTCGGAGCCTTCCATGGCTGCGCCGCGGTAGATGTCCTCCGTGGCTTCCTCCTGCACCACGTCCAGCACGTCGTCGATCGTGACGATACCCTTCAATACGCCGTCTGCATCCACGACCGGCAAGACCGCCAGGTCGTAATCGCGCATCAGGTGCGCGACCTCTTCCTGGTCGGTGTCGGTGCGCGCAAAGATGATCTCGCGCCGCGCCAGGTCGTCCACCTTCGCGTTCGGCGCGCCCGTCACCAGGCTCTGCAACGAGATCACGCCCGAAAGTTGACCCGTGGCGTTCACCAGGTACAGGTTCGAGACGGTTTCCGCGTGATCGGCGGCCTGGCGCAAGAACGCGATGGCCTGCGCGACCGTCGTGCCCTCGCGCAGTGCGACGTATTCGGGCGTCATGATGCCGCCCGCCTCGTCCTCGTCGTAATGCTCGAGTTCCCGCGCGCTCTTGGCGAGCGTCGGCGGCAAGGAATTGAGCAAATAATCCCGCCGTGGGTCATCGCCCAGTTCGCCCAGCAAGTCCGCGATCTCGTCCGGGCCGATGAACGCGCCCATCACCCGCAAACGGTCAGCTGCCAGATCCGGCAGGTATTCCGCCTGGGCCACAAGCGGCAAGTCCGTGAAGGTCGTCGCGGCCCGCTCCACCGGCATCAACCGCAAGAATTCCAGGCGTTCATCCCTGGATGCTTCCTCGAAGGCCGCATCCACCACGGGTTCCGGCTGGGTTCGCAACAAACGTTTGAACTCGTCCCGGCGCTTCGGGTCGAGTTCGGCCTCGCGCAAAATCTCGAGGAGTTCGATGGACTCGAGAATCGTGTCGAACTGGATCATGACTCACCTCCTGACAGCCCACGAAGGGCGCGACCTGAACGCTTTCACGCACAGGAAAATGAAGCACGGGCTTTATCGCTGCGTTGCCGTGCTGGAGCGTATTCAGGGTTTGTCAGGAGCCGTGTTCGATTTGAGCCGTGGCACGAACCCCCGAAGTGCGCGATAAAGGCACTGGCCCCGAACTGGGAATGGGTTCCATACCACCTCCCTATCTGGTTCTCGAGATTGAAAACCATCTCGAGCGAACCTCAAGAATGTTATGCCCAGGTTGAATGGGGTGTCAACCCGTTCTGACCCGATGGGGAGCGGGTTCGGCTTGGGTCGAGAGGGATTGCTGTAAATCGGTCATGGCGGGTGTCTCGAGCGGGAACACCGTCCAGCACGCTATTCACGAAACACCGTCCCAGACGGTGTTCCTGATATCCACGGACTCGAGCATTGCGTCTCGAGCGCTCAGGACGAGTTTCGTGGGTCGCGGAGCCCTTTGGAACGGGACATTGTTCCCGACGAAGGGACGGATTCTAAAGCGTGCGCGAACCCGTGTTTGTATGACCCCGAGTTGGTACAATGCTTGACGTTTTTGGCCACGACGGTTTTGCGACCGTCAGGCCAATGTAGAGTGCACCGGGATTGACCGGTGCAACCCACAACGGCCTCCACGGGTGAATTTCATCCCGCGCGCCTCGAGAGGAAGGCTCATGACCCAACTTCAGGAACGCCCAGACGCGAAAACCCCCCGCCCGCAGGTGATCAACGATTTCACGATCAACGTCGCGACCGTCAACGGTTCGGGCTCTCAGACCGCGAACGCGACCATCGTGGATGCGCTGTTTCACATGGGCATCCCGGTCAACGCCAAAAACTTGTTCCCGTCGAACATCAAGGGCTTGCCGACCTGGTATTCGATCCGCGCCAGCAAGGACGGCTACGTGGCGCGCCGCGATAAATCGGAAGTGCTGGTCGCGTTCAACGCCAAAACCATCGATGCTGACCTGAAGGAACTGCCGACGGGCGGCGCGATTTTTTACCCGGATCACCTGAAATTCGAGAAAACCCGCGAGGACGTAGCGTATTACGCGCTACCCGCCAACGCGATCATGAAAGAGCAGAACGTGGACGTGAAGTTCCGCGACCGCATGATCAACATGGTCTACGTCGGGGCGCTGGCGCAGGTCATCGGGCTCGAGATGGACGCGATCAACGCGTACCTGATGAAGACCTTCGGTGGCAAGCAGAAGGTCGTGGATTCCAACTTGAACATCGCCAAGGCGGCCTTTCAGTGGTGCGAGCAGAACATCGTTAAATCTGACCCGTACCGCGTGGAGCGCATGAACGCCACCGAAGGCATGATATTGGTGGATGGCAACACGGCGGGCGGTCTGGGCGCAATCTGGGGCGGCGTGGGCGTGATGGCCTGGTACCCGATCACCCCGGCCACCAGCCTGGCGGACGCGGTCACGGAGTACCTGCCGAAATTGCGCACCGACCCCGAAACGGGCAAGGCGACTTTCGCGATCGTGCAGGCCGAGGACGAACTGGCCGCCATCGGGATGCTGCTGGGCGCGGGCTGGGCGGGCGCTCGAGCCATGACCAGCACCTCAGGCCCCGGTATTTCCCTGATGGGCGAGTTCGCGGGATTGGGGTACTTCGCTGAAATTCCCGCCGTGATCTGGGACGTGCAGCGCATGGGCCCGAGCACGGGCTTGCCGACTCGAGTCTCGCAGGGCGACCTGTTGAGCACGTACTACCTCTCGCACGGCGACACAAAGCACATCGTGTTGCTGCCCGGCAGCGTCAAGGAGTGCTTCGAGTTCGGCTGGCGCTCATTGGATCTGGCCGATACGCTTCAGACGCCGGTGTTCGTGCTTTCGGATCTGGACTTGGGCATGAACCTCTGGATGTCCGAAAAGTTCGAGTACCCCAACCAGCCTATCCAGCGCGGCAAGATCCTGAGCGCCGATGACGTCAAAGCGCTCGGTGGGCAGTTCGCGCGCTACCGCGACGAGGACGGCACGGGCGTCGGCCCGCGCACGCTGCCCGGCACGGACGCGATGGGCGCGGCCTACTTCACGCGCGGCACGGGCCACACGGACACCGCCACGTACTCGGAGCGCCCGGACGACTGGATGAAGAACCTCGAGCGACTGGATCGCAAGCACAACTTCGCGCGCACCATCGTGCCCAAGCCCGTCGTGGACGAGAGCGGTCACGCGCTCGGGATCATCGCCTTCGGCAGCACCGACCCGGCCATCGTCGAGGGTCGCGCGATGCTCAAAGCTGAAGGGCTCGAGACGGATTACCTGCGCCTTCGCGCGTTGCCGTTGACCGCCGAAGTCAAAGCCTTCCTGGAAGGCCACGAGCGCGTCGTGGTGATCGAACTCAACCAGCACGGTCAACTGGCCACGATTCTGCGCTCCGAATATCCGGAATTCGCCGTGAAGATCCACTCGATCGCGCACTGCGACGGCCTGCCGCTCTCGGGCACCTTCGTGGCCGCGCGAGTCAAGGGAGGAAAATAAAGTGACTGCCGCCGTTGAACCGAAAGTGAACAGCATCGGTCTCGAGAAGAGCGACTACAAGGGCTTGCCCAGCACACTCTGCCCCGGTTGCGGGCACGATTCGATCTCGAGCCGGATCATCGACGCCGCCTACCAGTTGGGCGTCCGACCGCACGAGGTCATCAAGCTCTCCGGCATCGGGTGCTCATCGAAATCCCCGGCGTACTTCCTGAACGGCGCGCACGGCATCAACACCGTTCACGGGCGCATGCCGTCCGTGGCCACCGGCGCGATGCTGGCCAACCGCAACCAGCACGCCATCGGCGTCTCCGGCGACGGCGACACGGGCTCGATCGGGCTGGGCCAGTTCAAGCACCTGGTGCGCCGCAACGTACCGATGGTCTACATCATCGAGAACAACGGCGTTTACGGATTGACCAAAGGCCAGTTCAGCGCCACCGCCGACGAAGGCCAGACGCTCAAGTACGCCGGAACCAACGAACTGCCGCCCTTGGACCTGTGCGCCGAGGCGATCGTGGCCGGTGCGGGCTTCGTGGCGCGCAGCTTTGCGGGCGACGCCAAGCAGGTCACGGAGCTTTTGAAGGCCGCCATGAACTTCAACGGGCTGGCCGTGCTGGACATCATCAGCCCGTGCGTGACCTTCAACAACGCCGATGAGAGCACCAAGTCCTACTCTTACGGCAAGGAGCACGAGGTGCAGTTGCACGACATCACCTTCGTACCCGAATACACCGAAATTGCCGTGGATTACGAACCCGGCGAGGTGGTCAGCGTCAAGCTTCACGACGGCGACGTGGTGCAGCTCCGCAAGCTCTCCAAGGATCACGACCCGACCAACAAGCTGAGCGCCCTGAAGATGCTCGAGGATTCGCGGCGTTCCGGCGAGTTGACCACGGGCGTGGTGTACATCAACGAATCCCGCGAGACGATCCTGGACACCGAAGGCGTCCACGACACGCCGATTGCCCTGCTGCCCGAGCGCCTGCTGCGCCCCAGCCAGGACGTGCTCGATAAGGTCATGGCGGAATTCGCGTAAGAAAACGATCTGCTCAAAGCCCGTCTCGAGCCTCTCGAGACGGGCTTTTTCGTGGCTCGAGCTTCAAGAACACCGTCCAGCACGCGTTTATCAACATGCGTGCTGGACGGTGTTTCCCGTGTGAAACCGAATACCGTATCTCGAGCGAGGTCCGTGGCTGACGAGATCGCCCGATATCGAGCGGCGGGCGCGCTCAAAGATTGATGTTCTCGCGTTCACCACGTGGTCTGAGGTTCGCGTATCGCCTCGATCAGGAACGGCGCGATCAACCCGATCAACAAGCCCAGCACGCCCGCGATGGCGGCGTACAGCAACGGGCGCGGCTGGTCGGGGCGCAACGGTTCCGCTGCGGGTACGAGTTCCTGCAACTGCAACGCCTGACCGATCAACTTGTCCAGTTCGCCGGGTTGCTTCTGCACGCCCTCCAGCGCCTCGATCAGGGCCCTCGATTGCGCCAGCCCCGTGCGCAGCGTGGCTTCCTGAACGCTCAACGTGGCGAAGGCGGGGCTGGTTCCCCTGGCGCTGAAGGCACCGTTGGCGCGACCGTTCGCGCCTGCGCTGGGCAGCAGCGCTTCGATGGTGCGGGTTTCAGTGGGCGTATTTTTGAGTTCGACCTGCAAACGCCGCAGGTTTTCTTGCATGTTCGCGATGTCCAGCCTGGAGCGCGACAGCAACGACTCGAGATTCGAGACGACCGCCAGCACCAACCGACCCTTGAAATACTGCTTGGCGACCGTCGAGAAGCGCTGCGCGCCTTGCAGCGCTTCTCGGGCCGTACCGCCGCGAGCGGTCAGCACGAACAGGCCCTGTTTTTCCTGGAACTGCGCCTTGTACTTGCTTTCCGGGTCGGCTTCACCGAGTTGATCGGCGATCACTTTGGTGCGCATCAGATCGGTAAAGCCCTGCGCGAGTCCGGCCAGGTTGGGCAAGTTGGTCAGGAGTTGCGCCGTGATGCCTGAACCGCCGACGGACTGGGCGTTCAATCCCAGCGACAGGGTGACCTTGGAGGTGTACACGCGGGGCATCAGCGCTCCGATCACCAGCGCGACGACGATGGGGATCAGGATGCACGCCGCGATGAACGCGCGCCAGTGGTGCAAGATCACGTAGATCTCTCGGAGCGAAATCTCATTTTGGGCTTCGGCTGGCACGGACCGTTGCAACTGAGATGGCGCTTGGAGTGGCATTGCTCACCCTACTGCACTTTCAAAAAGTGCGACGCCTCATGAACATCGTTATTGACGCAATAAATCGCGTTTTGCTCACATTCGCGGGACGGTTCTCGAGAACCTCGTTCGGCCACTCGAGTGAACGCTCGAGATGGCATTGAACCTTCCAGAAACGCGGTCGAGAATCTCTGGAGAAAGGGCGCCGATGTGCAAAACGCGAGCGGACGCCCGCCGGAAATTCGTGCCCGCGAGGGCGCGACTCGAGAAACCTGGCGGCTCGAGAAACCTGACGGAATCCGGTAGCTCGAGCGATAACAACACCGTCCGGCACGCGTGTTCAATCTTGCGTGCTGGACGGTGTATTTGGCTCTGGGTGCGATTACAACGCGGTCGGGATGCGGTCGGCGGCGTAGGCTTCGCGCTGCTCGGCCTCGGATTCCAGGGCTTCCTTGTCGAACCGAAAATACGATCGCGGCGGCAGGATTCCCCAGGTGTTCGATGAATGCGGATCGTCCGGGAACTGGCGCGGCTGGTGATCCTCCTGAAGTTGCTCGAGATCACAGAGCAACTCCACGAACAAATCCTCTTCCGGCATGCGGAAGTAACTGAAGAAATTCCGGGCCATGCCGTGGCGTCCCGGCCCCCAGACGATCGGGCGTCTGTTCTGCGCCAGGTGATCCAGCATGACGCGCAACTCGCCCCAGTCCACCAGGTCGAAAGCCACGTGGTGAATGTGGTTGTAACCTTTTTCGAGCACGGCCAGCACGTGGTGATCCGCGTTGACGTGCAACCAGCAGCCTTCCGTGCCGATCCGATCGGTGATCTGGAAGCCCAATTTTTCCACGTACCAGTCCACGAACCGTTCCGCGTTTTCGGTCAGGAAGTTGACGTGCCCGAATTTGCGCGGGTGAAGGCCAGGAATGCGCTCCGAATACTTGACTTCGGCGGGTCGGGCGTCCGTCGGGCGCTGGCGTTCGATCAGGACAACGTGATTGCCGTCGGGATCGGTCACGCGCAAGCCCTCGCCCCGGTGCGGCACGCTGATGCCCTGCGGCGTCAAGCCTCGAGACTCGAGGATGCTGCGCGCACCCTGCAGGCTCAATCCCGGCGAGAGCTCGTAGGCCGTGTGCTCGATGCCGGGTTTATCGCCCGATGGCAGCAGCAAGAGCGCGAAATCCTCGTGGGTGCAGCGCAGAATCGCGTGATCGGCGTGCTGCTCGCCGTGCAAGCCCAGCACGCGCGACCAGCGCTCGAAGGCCTCGTCCAGATCCCGGACGCGCAAGGCCGCGTGGTGAATGCCGAAGATCAAACGTTGTGTCATCTCCTGCCCTCCTTGATGACCGCGACGCGCCGTTCGGCCTCGTCCTCCGGGATGGCCAGCGCCACGTGCAGGGTCGCCGCCGTGACTTCCGGTTGAATACCCACGGGCTCGAGGTCGCGCTCGAGTTCGGTGATCGTGTTTTCCAACCGCCCGATGCCGTCCACCTCGACCGCCACGAGATCGCCGATCTGGACGGGCCTGGAATGTGCGGGCGTGCCGGTCAGCAGCACGTCCCCGGCCTCGAGCGTCAGCAACCTGGAGAGGTCAGCGATCTGGTAGGCAATACTGAACATCAAATCATTCCCCGTGTTCGTCTCCTGCACGACCTCGCCATTGACGAAGGTTCTGAGCCGCAGGTTCGCGGGGTTCACGTCTCCTGCGTCCACCATCACCGGCCCCATCGGGCAGAAGCCGTCCTGACCCTTGACGCGCACCATCGCGCCGCGATCCGCGTGGCGGAAATCGTGAACCCCGAAATCGTTGACGATGGTGTAGCCGCGCACGAAGGAAAGCGCGTTCTCCAGGGTCGCGCCCTTGCAGCGCTGGCCGATCACCACGGCGATCTCGCCCTCGTAATTGAGGTACTGGCAACCCCTGGGGCGCGCCACGCTGGCCTTGTGACTCGAGAGCGAATTGAGCGGCTTGACGAACCAGGCGGGCGCTTCGGGCAGCTTCTTCATTTCGTACTCGACGCAGCGCGAACGGTACGTCAGGTGCGTCGCAAAAATCTGGTGCGGCACGAGGGGCGCGAGGAAAGACGCGGTCGCCGCCTCGAGCCTGAGGCCGTTCTCGAGCGCGATCGTGCCGCTGTCCGTGTTCCCATCCAGGGTTCCCGCCACGGCCTGACCACCGTATTCGACGCGGACGTGTTTCATCGTCTGACCTCCTGGGCGGCTTCCTGATCGTGTTGCGCGATGACCTGGCCGCCGTGGACGGAGTAACCGAAGCTGAACCGGTAGCCCTTGATGATGCTGTGCGGTTTGATGGCCTGCAAATCCTCGATCGCGTTCGTTCCCAGTTCCAGGGTCGCGTCGCCCTCCCAGATCGGGGTCGCGTCGCGGTCGAAACCGCCCGACTTGACCAGCTCGAACACGTCCGGGCGCAGGCCGTCGTAGGCCGGGAAATGCCTCGAGTTGTACATCGGAGGGTCATTCACCGTCGGGCCTGTTTTGGACAGTTCTCGCAAGGTCACGGTGGCCCGAGCGATCTCGCGGGAACCCGCCGTGCACGTTGCCCCGAAGCGCCCGCCCGCCTCAATGCGCGGCGTGGCCTTGCCGACCGCCATGGCGCGCGTGATGTGGATGCTGCCCAACTTTTTCGGGAAGCCCTGAATGTAGCCCCGGAACATCGCAAAATCCTTGTCCACCCAGATGTAAACGCAGCGGCTGACGGGCTCGCCCCGGTACTTTGCACCGACCACCAGAAAAAATTCCTTGTACTGCGATTGGATCGGGTCGGTCAGTTCGTGCAGGTCATTCGAGCACGATTGCCAGTCCGCGAAAATAGCGGCGACCGCGCCCGGATCGTCCGCAGGCTCGAGTTCCGGCGGCAACAGCGCGATCACCGCGTCCGGATCGGTGCGGTACTCGACGATCAAAAAATCGCCGGAGTAATGCCACGGCGGCGGCGGCACCAGGCTGGCGCGTCCGTCCGGCGAGAGCGGGAAGGTGTAACCGATGGGCGGTTTGCGGTCTGTCATGGTTCACCTCGGGCGAGGGTTCTTGAGGGGTTGGTTGATCGCGTCTGCGCTGACCTCAACGCGCGTCCTAAAGTGCGCAACGACGCGCCTGATTCGCCAGGAACACCGTCCAGCACGGCTTTTCTCGAGGTGAAAAGAGTGCGTCCCAGACGGTGTCCCTCGAGATCTCGAACTTGAGGCCGAGCTCTGGTCGAGACGACAGCCCGTTCACGCGTTCCCCAGCTCGAGCGCGACCTCGATCAGCGTGCGCACGTCGTCCTGACAGGTGCGGAAATTGACGAAGCACGGGCGCAAGCACGCCCGACCATCCACCAGTGCGCTGGAAACGAACACGCGCCCGTCGGCTTGCAAGCGTTTAACGAGTTCAAGGTTGTGGTGATTCATCGCAGCTTCGTCGCCGCGCAGGGCGTCGGGAACGTGGCGGAACGGCACGGTGGAGAGTTGCGGCTCGACCAGAAGCTCCAAATTCGGGTGCGCCCGCACCAGGTTGGCGCACAGCCTCGCCTGCGCCAGATTCGATTCGATGGCCTGCCGGAATTGATCCGCGCCGTGAACGCGAAACGCCAGCCAGAGCTTCAGCGCCCGGAACGGCCTGGAGTATTCCAGCGTCATGTCCACCGGGTTGAGGGGATTCTCGATCTCGTCGTGAACCATGTAGTTTTCAACGTGGCTGAAGGTCTTGACCAGGGACTCGCGGTTCTTGACCAGCACCACGCCGCAGGCTTTGGGCAGGTACAGCCACTTGTGCGCGTCGATGGAGACCGAATCCGCGCGCTCGAGGCCGCGAAAGAGCGCTCTGGTGGATGCGGCGCAGGAGGCGGGCAGGCCGTAGGCGCCGTCGACGTGCAACCAGATGCCTCTGGACGCGCAGACCTCGGCCAGTGGCTCGAGCGGATCGACTGCGCCTGTCAGGGTCGTTCCGGCGGTCGCGATCACCGCCACGGGCGCGATGCCCGCTCGAGCGTCGGCGTCGATCGCGGCGGCGACCGCTTCGGGGATCACGCGCCGATGCTCGTCCATCGGCAGGGCGCGCACGAAGTTCGCCCCGATGCCCAGCAATTCCGCCGCGCGACGCACCGAGTAATGCGCCTCGCTCGAGCAGTACAAGGCCGCAGGACGGCCCGCCAGCCCGATGTGGCGCACGTCGGGCAGGGCGCGCTCTCGGGCGGCGGCCAGCGCCGTCAGGTTGGAGACCATGCCGCCGCTGGTGCAGGTTCCCGAAGCTGCCGGGTAACCGATCAGTTCCGCCACCCAGGCCAGCGATTGCTGCTCGATCAGGTCTGCGGCGCGACCGCTGACCGCCAGGTTGACATCGAAACAGGCCGCCAGCGCATCGCCCAGCACGCCGACCTCGAGACCGCTCGAGCCGACGAAGGCGAAGAACCTCGGGCGGCTCTGCGCGAGGCTGGCGTCCAGGGCGCGCGCGGCCTCGTCGATGGCTTGCAGGGCGGGAACGGGCGCGTCCTGCAACGGCAATCGGGACAGCGCCTTGATCGAATCCGCGATCGGCGTCTCGGTGGCTCTGGCGCGATCGAAGCTCGCCCAGGCCTCGAGAATCGCTCGCCCGGCGTGTTCCAGCAGCTCCTGGCGAGAGACATCCAGCGGCAGATTCTCGCGCGCCGTGCCGCTCACGGAGAACCTCTGTCCGGCATCCCGGAAAGTTCGGCGAAGGCGACGTTCAACACGGATTGCAAGCGCCGATACCAGCCTTCCCGCCCGACGCGCAGGTGCGTGTTGGTCAGCACCGCCAGCGCGATGCCGTTTTCGGGATCGACAAAAATCTCGCAGCCGCTCGCGCCGCCGTGACCGAAGGTTCTGAAGCTCGAGAGTTCGCAAAATAATGCGGGCGTCCAGCGCGTCTGCAAGGCCCAGCCGAGGCCCCAGGGCATCGGCGCGGTCGTGTCGTAACCTTTCATGCTCGGGTGAATGCCCGTGACCACGCCCGTCTGATCGGTCGTCATGGCGCGCACGGTGGCCTCCGCGTGAACGCGCGGGCCGTTCGGCGCGAAGTGGGACATGAAGCGCAACACGTCCCTGGCCGTGGCGGTCACGGCGAAGGCGGGGTGCGGCAGCCCTCGGGCGTAACGCGAGTTGTACATCGCGCCCGGCGTGCCCTCCGCCATCACGGCGCGAACCGTGGCGACCCTGAAATCCTGGTCGGCGGGCGTGGGAAAGAACGTGTCCTTCAAACCCATCGGCTCAAGGATCAGTTCGCGCACCAGCGCCTCGAGCGGTCTGCCCGCGACCCTCGCGGCCACGTGTCCGGCGATCAGCGTGTTGTAGTCCGCGTAGACCAGCGATGTTCCGGGTTTGAATTTGAGCGGCGCGCTGTAGGCTTCAGTGATCAATTCCTCAATCGGCGTCTGCGCGATCAATCGCGCTTCCATTTCCTCCGATTCGTAGATCAAGCCGGACGTGTGCGTCAGCAGGTGGCGCAATCGGATCTCCTCGCGCCCGCCGCCCGAAAATTCAGGGATCACATCTACAACCAGCGTGTTGAGCGTCAACTCGCCCATCTCGACCAGCCGCATGATGGCGCTGACCGCGTACATCTTCGAGATCGACGCGATCGGCCACAGCACGCGATCATCTGCGGGCAAACCCGGTGCGGCATCGCCCGCGTAGTGCTCGAGCACGGTCTTCCCGTGGCGCGCGCCGATCACCGCCGCACCCGCGAAACCGCCCTGGCGGATGTGCCGATCCACGACCGCCGCGACCCGAGCGATTCCGTCGGATCGCATCACGCCCAGCTCACCTTCACGGGCAGGTGCTTGATGCCGGAGATGAAATCCGATCTCAGGCGTTCGGGTGCGCCATCCAGTTCGATGCTGGAAAGTTTCGGCAGCAGCTCCTCGAACAAGACGTGAATTTCCAGGCGCGCCAGGTGTTCGCCCAGGCACTTGTGCGGACTTTTCAGTCCGAAGGCCAGGTGGTCGTTCGGCGTGCGGGTGATGTCGAACGCGAACGGATCGGTAAAAGCGCGCTCGTCAAAATCGCCGGAGATGTAATACAGCAGCAGCTTGTCCCCGGCGCGCAGTTGCCGTTCGTTCAGCATCACGTCCTCGGTGACGGTGCGCCGGAAGTTCATCGTGACCGTGCCCCAGCGCAGGATTTCCTCGGTGGCGCTGGGCAAAAGTTCGGGCTTCTCGCGCAGCAACTCGAGTTGCTCGGGGTGCTCCAAGAGCGCGTCCATGCCCGCCGCCATCGTGTAGCGCGTGGTGTCGTTGCCCGCCGCGACCAAGAGCGTAAAGAAGTTCTTGAATTCCAGTTCGGAGAGCGGTTCCGCGTCGCGTTTGGGCTGCAGCAACCTCGAGATCACGTCGTCGCGCGGCGCGTCTCGGCGCAGCCTGGCCTGTTCTTCGGCGTAAGAAAAAAGTTCCAGGCTGACGGGATTCCTGAACGGCAGCAAACGGTACGCGTCGGTGTTCGTCTTGTCCACCACGTGTTCCGTGAATTCAGGGTCGGCGTTGCCGATCAACGCGTCGCCGCGCCGCACCAGCCACGGGCCGTCCTCGTCGGGCACGCCCAGCAATTTGCCCAGCATCCGCATGGGAACCTGACGCGCCAGCAGTTCCACGAAATCGAAGCGCTCCATTCCCCGCACTTCAGCGATCACGGCTCGAGCCATCAAGCGCAGGCCTTCCTCGTAGGACGCCACCTCGCGGTTCGAGAACGGAGCCTGCACCATGCGCCGGTAACTCGTGTGCTCCGGCGGATCGAGCTCCATCATGGTCTTGCGCGCCTCGAGCTCGTCGGGCTGCATGTCTTCCAATCGGATGCCCTTGGCGGATGAAAAGATGTGCGGCCTGCGCGAGACTTCCAGGATGTCGTGATAGCGCGTGACCGCCCAGAAACCGCGCCCGTTCGGTTCATCCCACCAGGACACCGGATCGTGATCGCGCAAGCGTTTGAAGGTCGCGTGCGGCACGCCCGAGACGTACGCGTCCGGGTCGGTGATGTTCGCGTGTTCGTCCGTGAAAAGTGTTCGGGTCATGAGGTCTCCTGCAAAAAGTTGGTCTCTCGAGAACACCGTCCGGGACACGAATTCAAATATGTGTGCTGGACGGTGTTCTTAAAATGCTCGCGTCTTGATGGATGAAGATCGTTGCCATGAGAGGGCGAACACCGGGTTCGCCCCTCCGGATGGCTTGGTCACAGGAACGGCATGTAATAGTTCAATTCCCAGTCGGTCACGGCGGCGGTGAACTTGTCCCACTCGGCGCGTTTGACCGCCACGAATTGCCCGACCAGATCGGCGCCGATGGCTTCAGCGAAGGCCGCGTTCGCCTCGAGCGCGTCCAGCGCCAGCGACAGGTTGTCCGGCACGTGGCGCGTGGTGCTCTGGTGCTCCAGGCAATCCTGCTCTTCGGGGGCGGGCGGCGTCAGCTCGCCCTCGAAGCCCAACCGCGCGGCCTGCAACACGGCGGCGGTCGCCAGGTACGGGTTGGCCGCGCCGTCCGCCATGCGGTGCTCCAGGCGGGTCGCTTTGCCGCGTTCGAACGGAATCCGCACGCTCGCGCCGCGATGGTCGTAACCCCAGTTGGCCCAGTAGCCCGCGAGTTGCGCTGGACGAAGGCGCTTGTAGGCGTTGACCGTCGGTGCGCACAGGGCCGCCGTGGCCTCGAAGTGTTCGATCATCCCGGCGATGCAGGCGTGCGCCAGAGCTGAAAGTCCGTCTTTTGCGTTCGGGTCATGCATGGCGTTCTGACCGTTTTTCTCGAGCGAGAAATTCACGTGAAAGCCGCTGCCGCCGCGATCCGCGAAGGGCTTGCCCATGTAGGTCAAGAGCAAACCGTGCTTCGTGGCGATCTCTCGGGCCATCAGTTTGAACAAGAAAATGTTGTCCACCGCCGCCAGCGCGTCGCCGTAAGTCAGGGTCAGCTCGAATTGAGGCGTGTCGTACTCGGAGTTGATGGACTCAATCGGCAATCCGCACCGGTCGGCGGTCGCCATGATCTCGTCCAGCAACCCGCTCGGATCGACGGCTGGCCCCGTGCCGTAGACGTACGCGCCCGGCGTGTCCCACTCCGCCCACCCGCCCTTGCCATCGGGCTGCATCACGAAGGCCTCGAGTTCGATGCCGACCTTGGCGGTGTAGCCGAGTGCCTCCCAGTCCGCGATGGCCCGCCGGAGCGCGTGGCGCGGCGAGATCGAGAGCGGCTGACCGCGAAAGCCCAGATCGCCGACGACCACGCCCGTTCCTTCTTCCCAGCCGGGTCTGACATCGTCCAGTGAAAACTCGAGATCGCAATCCGGCAAGCCCTCCAGCAACCGGGATCCGGGGGCGGGAACCATCGTGCGGTCGAAGGCCAGCGCGAACAGCGTGATGCAGTGCCGCGTTCCGCGCGCAGCCTGGCTGATCGGCAGGTACTTGCCGCGCGCCAGACCGTGGTGGTCGGGGAACAGGGCTCTGATGCGTTTGTAATCGGGCATGGATTCCCCTTCCTTATATTGGGCTTGAGGGTTTTCGAGGTCGGCTCGAGCTTTTGAAGAACACCGTCCAGCACGCGAATTCTGATTCTCGAGAAACGCTGTCTAGGACGGTGTCCCTTGCTTACTGCGCTTCGGCTGCCGCGTCCAGCGCCGTGATCGCGGGCAGGCGCGCCGTCGAGGTGATCGTCCAGATGCCCGCCACGATCACGCCCACGACCGCACCCCAGACGCCGAGGCTGGCCGGGTACGGCGGGAACGGCACGATCGAACCGTAGATCGCCAGCACGGGCGTGACAATCGCGCCCAGCAGCACCGCGTACTGCCACGGCGCGTTCTGCGGCACCAACCGGAAGGCCAACACGGCCAGCACGATGTAAATCACCGTAATCAGGAGCGTCCCGGCCAGCGCGCTCGCGCCGAAGACCGCCATCACGTCCATGCCGGAGGCGAGCGCAATCACCACCAACAGCACCGCCAGTCCCGCCGTGAACAGGTTGCCGCCCAACGGCGTGTTGTGGCTCGAGGTCGTAGCGAAGATTTCCGGTAAGAGCTTGTGACGCGCCAGCGCGAACCAGCCGCGCGCGGCGGTCGCCGTGAAGGCGCTGGCGACTGCCAGCATGTCGATGATGATGGCGACATCGACCCACGGCGCGATCCAACCACCGACGTACTTCGCGCCCAGCGTGCCCAGCGGAGACGGATCCTTGACCCAATCCCCGACCTTGTCCACCCCGAACCCGATGGCGGACGCGTACAGCACAATCACGTAGAACACGGCGGCGATCACGACCGTGCCGATCACCGCGAAGGGAATGGTGCGCTTCGGGTTGGCGGTCTCTTCGGATAATGACGCGCTGGCCTCAAAGCCGATGAAGAGCGTCACCGCGAACAGCACGCCCTTGAAGAGGCTACCCGCGTTCGGGTTGCCCGGATTGAAGACCTCCAAGGTGTTGCCGTGCGCCCCACCCGAGAAGATGATCGAGAGCGCGATGATCAGCACCGGCAGCACCGCCAGCGCCGTCAGCACCAGTTGCGTGCGCGTCGCGGTCTGCACGCCGAAGTGGTTGGCGGCGAACACGATCCCGATCGCCACCAGCGACCAGACCCACCACGGCAGGTTGATGCCCAAGTAACTCGAGAAGGCCAGGTTGGCGAAGAACCCGATGGCCAAGAAAATGCCCGCGCCGCCCAGGAACATCGCGCCGATGAAGTAAATCCCGGCGGTGAACAAGCCCAAACTGGCTCCAGCCGAACGCCGCACGTAATCGTAGATCGCGCCCGCGCCCGTGTACTGCCGCGCGAACAGCACGATCACCCAGCCGACGCAGATCGAACCGATCGCGCCCAGGATCGTGGCCAGCGGAGCCGCGCTGCCCGCCGCGCCCGCCACCAGCGTGGCCAGCAATCCGGCTGAAAGCACCGGCCCGATGGCCAGCGATTGAGCGATCGCGTCTACCACGGTGAGTTTCGGTTTGCCGAGGTGCGTGGGTTGGGTGTTGCTCGACATGATTCCCTCCTCCTTCGCCAGAAACCCTTTGGCCTCAGGCGAACGTCCCCTTGCGATGAACCACGTTTTTCACGTCGCAGTAAAAGTCGAAGCTCCAGTGCCCGCCCTCTCGCCCGACGCCGGAATGTCTCGAGCCGCCGAACGGCGCGGCCAGGTCGCGCACGTAAAAACAGTTGATCCAGACGGTTCCCGCCACGAGTTGATCCGCCACTCGCTCGGCTTTTTCTCGATCCCGCGTGAAGATCATTGCGGCCAGCCCGTATTCCGTGTCGTTGGCGAGTTTTACCAGTTCGGCCTCGCCCGAGAATTTATCCAGCACCAGCACCGGCCCGAAAACCTCGCGCTGCCAGATTTCGCTGTCGTGCGCCGCGTTCGTGAACAGCGTCGGCTCGAAGTACAACCCACCCAGCGCAGGGGAGACCTTGCCGCCGAACTCGAGCCTCGCTCCGGATTGAATGGCCCGATCCACGAAAGCCTGCACGCGCTCGAGGTGCGCGCGCGTCACCAGCGGCCCGACGACCGTGTCGGGCTCGCGCGGGTCGCCCTGCTTGGTGTTCCTGACGGCCTCGCCAAAGCGCTCGAGGAACGCGTCGTAAATCTCGGCTTCGACTAGAAACCGCGTGCCGGACAGGCAGACCTGACCGCAGTTGTCGTACTGATCGACTGCGTTGCGGATCGCCAGATCGAGGTCGGAATCCGCAAACACGATGAACGGGCTCTTGCCGCCCAGCTCGAAGCTGACGGGCGTGAGGTTCACGGCGGCGCTCGAGGCAATCTTCTTGGCGGTCGGGACGCTGCCCGTAAAAGAGATGCGTTTGACATCCGGGTGCGCCACCAACGCCGCTCCCGCCTCCGCGCCGATGCCCTGCACGAGGTTGAACACGCCCGCTGGCAGTCCGGCTTCCAGGGCGTAATCCGCCATCAATGACGCGGTGAACGGCGTCCACTCGGCGGGTTTTAAGACGACCGTGTTGCCCGCTGCCAGCGCCGGCCCGATCTTCCAGGTGGCCAGCATGAACGGTGCGTTCCACGGCGTGATCAGCGCGGTCACGCCCGCCGGATCGTAATGCACGGTGTTGCGCGCGTTCTTGGCGGCTTCCGTGTCCCACGCCTCGCCCATCTGCAAGGCCAGTTCCGCGAAGAAATGGATGTTGTGCGCGCCGCGCCTCATGACGCGCAAACGGCTGGCTTCGAGGAGTGAACCGTTGTTGGCTGTTTCGACCGCTGCCAGATCCTCAATGTGGGATTCGATCACGTGCGCGAAGCGTTCCAGGATCTCGAAGCGCCCGCGCGGACCGAGTGCCGCCCAGGCCGGAAAGGCGCGCTTGGCGGCCTCGACGGCGGCGTTGACCTCGAGTGGGGTTCCGCGTGCGACGTTCCCCAGAAGGCTTTCGTCAATCGCGCTGTGCGCCGCGAAGGTCTGGGCACTGGAGACGCGCTGGTTATTGATGAAGTGCCCCGTCCGCACGCGCACGCCAGCGATGGTGATGAAACTTTCGGGCATCAATGAACCTCCTGGGCTCGAGCCTCGCGCCTCACACGGGCGCGATTTCCTCGTCAACTGCGGTGTCAACCGCGTTGCCGATCTGCGCGTTGACGCCGGACACGACCTTGCGCAAGAGGTGCGCCAGCGTCTCCTGTTCGTCGTCGGTCAGGGTCGAAGTCACCTCGATTTCGCCCTGGTTGAACCGGGGGAACACCCATTCGACCAGCGCCTGGCCCTGCGGCGTCAGTTCGACGATCACCAATCTCCTGTCCACCTTGCTGGTGCGGCGTTTGACCAGTTTGCGTTTTTCTAAGGTGTTGACCAGGCTGGTGACGGTCGCCCGAGAGATCGCCTGGGAACGCGCGATGTCGCGGGTCTCGATCGGCCCCCAGATCCAGACGATAAACAGCGTCGAGAAACTGGCGAAGCTCAGGTCGTGTTCGCGCAGCACGCTGCGTTCCATCTTGAGTTTGAAGGCCTGCGCCGCCCGCCAGATGTTCGAGGCGACCGCCAGCGCCAGCTCGTCGATCGGCAAGCCGGAAACGCGGCGCATGATCTCGAGTTCGCTGCGGCTGAAGTCATCGTGAACGGGCATTTTGAATACTCCAAATCCTCGGCCTGGACGCAAAAACGCAAGCCGTTAGAGATCGAACGTTTGGATACGAATGAGGCGAATACTAGAAGACGCCGCCAGACTTTGTCAAGGGTGGCGCTCGCCCGGTGAACTCCGCAACGTCTCGGGAATGACGGACTCTGGTGATGGCTCGAGTCGCCAGATGCGGATCTCGAGCGGTGCGACTGGGACGGGCTCGAGACGCACCTGATATTCGCGACCCGCGCAATGTCGGGCGATAGGGCGTAAACCCCCAAAAGGCGGGGACGCAACTGGTGAAGGTTGCGTCCCTGTCGTGGTGGGCGGTATAGGATTTGAACCTACGACCCCTCGCGTGTGAAGCGAATGCTCTACCGCTGAGCTAACCGCCCTTACCGTGACGCGAACCGCCCGTCTTTCGAGCTTTTGAAGTGTCGCACAGCACCGAAGGTTTTTCAAGTAGGGGTGATGCGTGCCTGGGGCAGTGTCGAGAGGCGCGTCTGGAACGGTGTTCGCGGCGTGGTGTTAAAGCCCGACAAACGCAATTGAACCCGTGGGGTACGCTTTTCACATGACCAAGACCTTGCCGACCCGCGCCGAACTCCAGGAAGGACGCACTTGGGATGCGTTCAGCATCTTTCCGAGCTTTGAAGCCTGGATTGATTCGGTCGAGGTGCTCGAGCGCGATCTGGTGAAGCTCAATACCTTTAAGGAGCGTCTGGGGGATTCTGGCCAGATTCTGCTCGGGGCGCTGGAGTTCGCATGGGACGTGCGGGCGCGTGCTGAGCGGGCTTACGTCTTCGCCAGTTTGTTCTCGAGCGTTGACACGACCGATCAGGCAGCGAGGGCGCGAGCCGGGCGGGCCTCGAGTTTGTACGCCCGCGTCGGGGCGGAAGCGGCGTTCATCGAGCCCGAGATTCTGGCGTTGGGGCAGGAAAAACTTCAGGTTCTGGTGGCGCAGGAACCGAAGTTGAGCGTTTACGCGCACTTCTTCGATACCATCGAGCGACAGCGCGACCACACCCGTTCTGCCGAGGTCGAGCAGTTGCTGGGAGCCATCGAAGACCCGTTCAGGACGGCTTCTGGCACGCACGGTACGTTGACCAACGCCGATTTGAAGTTCGCGGCGGCCACCGATTCGAACGGGACGAGCTTCGAGGTCGCGCAGGGCAGCATCGGTTCACTGACCACCGATCCTGACCGCGCGTTGCGCAAGAGCGCTTATTCCAGTTACGCCGATGCGCACCTGGGTTTCAAGAACACGATGGCCAACGCGTTGGCGGCGGGCGTCAAGCAGGACGTGTTTCGGGCGCGCTCGCGCGGTTACGGCTCGAGCCTGGAGGCGGCGCTGGGCGGCGCATTCATCCCGGTCAGCGTCTTTCAGACGCTGCTCGACACGTTCAAGCGATACATTCCCGTCTGGCACCGTTACTGGGCGCTTCGGAAGCGCGCGCTGAAACTGGATGATTTTGCGGAATTCGATATCAAGGCTCCGTTGACGAAGGCCGTGCCGCAGATTTCCTACGAGGAAGGTGTTGACCTGATCTGCGAGGGCATGAAACCTCTGGGTCAGGACTACGGGCAGATCATGCGCAAGGGGTTGCTCGAGGAGCGCTGGGTGGACGTGTACCCCAACCGGGGTAAGCGCATGGGCGCGTTCAGCACGGGTTCCCAGGGTACGCACCCTTTTATTTTGATGAGCTACCAGGACACGCTCCTGTCCGTGTCCACCCTGGCGCACGAGATCGGGCACTCGATGCACTCTTTTCACACCTGGAAAACGCAACCGCCGGTGTACGCGGATTACGGTTTGTTCGTGGCGGAGGTCGCCAGCAACTTCAATCAGGCTCTGGTGCGCGATCACCTTTTGAAGACCAACCCCGACCGGGATTTCCAGATCAGCGTGCTGGAAGAAGCGATGTCGAACTTCCACCGGTATTTCTTCGTCATGCCGACCCTGGCGCGCTTCGAACTCGAGATTCACGCGCGCGTCGAACGCGGTGAAACCCTGACCGCCGATGACCTGACGAATCTGTGCGCTGACTTGTTCACCGAAGCCTACGGCCCCGCCGTCCAGGTGGATCGGGATCGGGTCGGGATCACCTGGGCGGAATTTTCTTCGCACCTGTACGCGAACTTTTACGTCTACCAGTACGCGACCGGCATCAGCGGCGCGCACGCGCTGGCGAAGGGTGTGCTGGCGGGCGAGCCTGACGCCGCCTCGAATTACCTGAAGTTCCTCAGCGCGGGTTCGAGTCTGTACCCGTTGGACGCGCTCAAGCTGGCCGGGGTGGATTTGTCCAGCCCAGAGGCGGTAGAGGAGACCTTCAAGGTGCTGGAAAGCTACGTCGGCAGGCTCGAGACGCTGTTGGGCTGAACCGTTCGTGTGACGGTCGCACGGTCACAGCAAGCTGACCGACGACACGAAAGAGAAACCCTTCAGGACGGTGTTTTGTAGGGCACACACGAGGTTCGCCCTTGGACAAGAAGGTGTCTCGAGATGGGTGAGCTAATGGAATTCTCGTACCCGAAATAAAGAACACCGTCCAGGACGGTGTTCTTAGATACTCGATATTTGCGTCTGGGACGGTATTCCTCTACGCCCAGCGCGCCAGACCCAGCTCGAGCGGGTGGGCCAGATCGTCGCGGTACGGCACGGCGCGCACGCCGAGGTCGAAGCTGCCGGACTCGCTCGGGTGGGCTTCGCCGCGATACGTGACCCAGCCGTCGGGACCGCGTTCGACCAGGTTCAGCGCGGTGCGCTCTAAAATGGTGCGCATCTCGCCGTTCTGATGGGACAACACGACCTCAATGCGCACGTCTACGGGCTCGAGCGACCCGAGGTAAGCGCGGGCGCTGACGGGCACGCCCTGGCCGGGGTGGATCGCTTTGATTGGCTCGAACTGCGCCTCGATGCGCACCCCGCTCCAGTCGGCTGCGATGCGCGCCTTCCAGACGGACAGGCTCCTGGCTCTGGCGTGGGCGTCGGCGTTGATGGACAGGCTGTGGGCGCTGGCGGGCACGTACAGGTCGCGGGTGTAGTCCAGCACCTGGCGCTGCATGCTGAACTGGGGCGCGATGGTGCGGATCGCGTTCTTGACGCGCGCGATCCAGCCCTCCGGCACGCCGTCCTTGTCGGCGTAATAGAGCGTGGCGATATCGGATTCGAGGGTGTGGTACAGACTTTCGGCGTCGGCGGCGTCCTGCAAATCCAGGTTCGCGTACTCGCGTTCCTCGCCGATGCTCCAGCCGTTCGCGCCATCGTAAGCCTCGCGCCACCAGCCGTCCAGCACGCTGAAATTGATGCAGCCGTTCAACGATGCCTTCTCGCCGCTCGTGCCGGAAGCCTCCAAGGGACGGCGCGGGTTGTTCAGCCAGATGTCGCAGCCCTGCACCAGGTGGCGCGCGACGTTCATGTCGTAGTCCTCCAGGAACACGATCTTGCCGCGCAACTCCGGGTCCTGGCTCATGCGCACGATGCCCTGGATGAATTCCTTGCCGGGGTTGTCGGCGGGGTGCGCTTTGCCCGCGAAGATGAACTGCACGGGCCGTTCGGGGTTATTGACGATCCTGCGAATGCGCTCGAGATCGCGAAACAAGAGCGTGGCGCGTTTGTAAGTCGCGAAGCGCCGCGCGAAACCGATGGTCAGCGCGTTCTCGTCGAGGATCGTCTCGAGTTCTCCGACGCGACCCGCCGTGCTGTCATCGCGCAGGTACTGGCGACGCAACCGGGCGCGGGTGAATTCGATCAGGTGGCGTTTGAGCGACTTGCGCACTTCCCAGAGCTCGCGATCTGGGATGTCGTTGATGCCGTGCCAGACGGCGTGGTTTTCGATTTCATCGTCCCAGTTTTTTGGCAGGTGCGCGTCGAAGAGTTTGGCCATCTCGGGTGCGAGAAACGTGCGGGTGTGAATGCCGTTGGTGACGTGCGTGATCGGCACTTCGGGCAGTTCCGCGCCCGGCCAGACGAAATTCCACATTTTGCGGGACACTTCCCCGTGCAGCTCGCTGACGCCGTTGTGGAACCGTGAGAGTTTCAACGCCAGCACCGTCATCGAGAAGCTCGGTCCGTCGCGCGAGTCCTGCCAGCCCAAGCGCAGGAATTCGTCCCTGGAGATTTGGAGCGCGTTGAACCAGTACCCGCCGAGCTTCTGATCGACCAGTTCGAAGGCGAAGGCATCGTTGCCCGCCGGGACGGGCGTGTGGGTCGTGAAGATCGCGCCGGACGCGACCGCCTCGAGCGCTTCGGGGAATTTCAGACCTTCCGCCACGTACTCTCGGGCTCGCTCGAGCCCCAGGAACGACGCGTGACCCTCGTTCATGTGAAAGACGGTCGGGCTCATGCCCATGGCGCGCAAGGCCCGCACGCCGCCGACGCCCAAGAGCAATTCCTGCGCGACGCGCAACTCGTGCGCGCTGCGGCCCGGCTGGGCGGTGCCGTACAACCGATCCGTGATCGCCCGGTCGGACGGTGTGTTTTCGATCGTGTTCGCGTCCAGCAAGTAAATCTTGATCCGCCCGATGTTCATCTGCCAGACTTGCGCGCAGACCTTCCGGTCCGAAATCTCGACCCAGACCTTGACGGGCTTGCCGTCCGCACCCAACGCGGGCGTCAAGGGCAGGCGTTGCGGCTCCAGGGTGTCGTAATACTCGCCCTGCCAGCCGTCCGGCCCGATGCGCTGGTGAAAGTAGCCCTCGCGGAAGAGCATGCCGACCGCGACCAATGGCAAATCCAGGTCGCTGGCGCTTTTGAGGTGGTCGCCCGCCAGGATGCCCAGACCGCCGGAGTAAATCTGGACGCTCTCGTGGAAGCCGTACTCCATGCTGAAGTACGCCAGCTTCGCGGGGTTGGTGGCCCGGGTGCGCTTCCACCAGGTGTCGGCGCGGTTCATGTACGCGTCGAAGGCGATCAGGGCCGCGTCCAGTTGGTTGACGAACAACTGCGAATCGGTCGCGCGTTCCAGATCGCGCTGGGCGCATTCTTGAAGCACCCGAACCGGGTTGTGCCCCGAATCTTCCCAGACGCGCGGGTTGATTTCCTGGAAGAGCGCCTGAATTTCCGGGTGCCACGTCCAGTAGAGGTTGTAAGCCAGTTCCTTGAGGCGTGCGATTTGCGCGGGCAGGACGGGTTGCACGGTGATGGTTCCGATGGATTGCAAGACCAACCTCCTGGTGGTGTCGCCGACCGGCGCACGCCACACGGCATGACTCGAGACGAAAAGGATGTTTCGGTTGCCGTATTGACCCGCATCATAGCGCAAATTTCTTTGGTGCGGATCAAGAACGCCGTCTGGGACGGAGTTCTTGCGGAATCCTGAGCCTTTGTGCTTTGATCCACTTGCTAATCAGATTGGTTTTTGCCCGAGCCCGCACGGTGCTGAACGTTCGTCGGGTGCGCGGTGCGAGCCGAACGAACGATCCGAGGCGAGCCAAAAAAGGTGCCCCCTTGCGGGGGCTGGGGAGGGATGTATGGAGGCTTTGCTTTTCAGCGCCACCTTCAGTTCAAAGCCTACGTGCCGCTGATGAGACCTCTTTTGGGCTACTTGTGAGAAAGATGTTCACGCCAGCGCGCCGTGTGCCGCACCTTGAAACGCGATCCGGGCGCATGCGGACGCGGCTCGAACAGCTCGTTTTGGATTCGCATCCTGGGAATGTGATGTGTGCTCGAGGCATCGTGGGTCTGAGCGCCTCGAGCGCGATCTGAAATTCGGAACGAAAGGCTGAAATCGCTGTGAACACCGTCCAGGACGCTATTTTAGATTTGCGTTCTGGACGGTGTTCTCGAAAGCCCAGGCGCGAGCGGCCCTGTTTGACCCGCACCGAGGCGTGCGATAATCCGCGCATGACGCTCCGACTCGATCTTGCTGCAATGCGACCGCACGAGTTGCAACGCACCCTGCCGCGCGGCGAGTACCTGGCCACGCGACCGGCTCTGGCGCTGGCGCGGCTGGCTCGCCGCCCGATGTTCGCGCCCGACGCGTACCCCGAAACCCTCGAGTTGCTGATCGCGGAGGAAGCCGACTGGGACGCGCTCGGCGCGAGCCTCGAGCAGGCGCGAGCGGCCAGGGAGATGCGGGACGCGCTGCACGGCATGGATTTTGCCCAGGTCGGCGCGTTCCGGCTGGCCGGAATGCCGTACCCGCGCAATTTTTTCGCGTACACCAAATCAGCCGATACCTTCGGGGCGCTCTACGTCAGCGACGCGAGCGGCCCAGCGCCGTACCTGGAGCTGTACACGGTCTTCCGAGCTGAGCGAGACGGCGGCATCGGGATCGTCACCTCGAGCGCGCACGCTCCGGAAGCGCTCGACCCGAGCGAGCGGCTGGTCTGGCTTTCAGCGCCGGATTCCAGCCCGGAGCAGACCTTTCAATTGCACCGGGGCAAGGTCGTCGAACTCGGCAAGGCCAACCGTCGAGCGCAAACCGAAGCTGACTTCCGGGCCGCGTACCTCGAGATCGCCCAGGAAAACTTTCGCGCCTGGCGCGAACGCGGCGCGCTCAAATCCGTGCCGGAACTGGCCGGGGTCAGGAAATGACCGATTCGTCTCGAGCCATCGCCTTCGACTGGGGCGGCGTGTTCACCGTCGGAACTTTCGATGGCCGATCCACTGGACGGCTGGCCGAACAGTACGGTCTGAACGTGGAGACCGTGCGCCAGCGTTACTTCGCGCTGATCCACCACCTCGAGGTCGGGTCGTGGACGCTGCCGGAGTTCTGGACGGTATTTTCAAAGGCAATCGGGCTGGGCGGCGTGCCCTACGCCGATTTCGAGCGCCTGTACATCAATAGCGTCCACGAGAACGCACCCATGTACGCTTTCCTGCCGACGATTCCGCGCCGCTTCACGGTCGGGTTGCTGTCCAACAACTACCCCGTCGTGGCCGATCACCTGGACGCCGATCCGCGATGGGCGCGCTTCGATGCCAAAGTCTTTTCCAACCGCATTCACGTCAAGAAACCCGACCCGAAAGCCTTCGAAGCCCTGAGCTTGGCGCTCGAGGTTCCCGCGTCGCGGACGGTCTTCGTGGACGACGTGCAGGAGAACCTGGACGCGGCCTCCAAGCTGGGGTTTTCCACGATCCTGTACAGCGCCCACGAACACGAACGCTTCTTGAGCGAGATTCAAACCTGGATCGCTGCGCCGTGAGCGAACGCGGTTCCAACTGGCCGGACGATTACGATGGCGAGCCGATCGCCATGAAGCTCCTGCAGGGCTACCTCTGGCACCCGTTGACGCTGGAGCGCCCCGAGTTGCCGCCCACGCTCGAGTCCGGCGCCAGCCTGGTGATCGACCCGGTGCGCGCCCCGATGGCGTTTTTCGCCAACGGTGAACCGACCGCCAGCCAGCAGTTCTACCAGTTGACCGTGCTGGACATTTTTCCGGTCTGGCCCAGCAACGAAGTCATGCACGACCGCGCGATGCTCTCGAGTACCCTGCTCGATGCGATCCTGAACGCGACCGATGCCTCGGTCGGTTGGAGCCTGTCCGAAGACCTTCGCCCGGCCTGATTTCAGGGCTGAACCGTCCAGACGCATCCTGTACGGTTTTCGCTGGTCATTAAAATACTGTCTGGCACGCAAAACTTTGCTTTCAGGGGCTGGGTTCCCGGTTTTCAGGGGGAATTCAGAGCATC
>CAXTKV010000003.1:0-59830 GCA_964244895.1 uncultured Deinococcales bacterium | reverse complement strand
AGAGATGGCGAACCGCATGACCGGGGGAGTATATCCGATGGCGGTCGTGGCGAACTGATGGACTTTGGAGCCTGATCGTCTCGAGAACCAACCGTGGTCTTCTCGATCCTCGGGTTCCGGGTGGTCGATTTTGGCTGCGAAGCGTGGCCTGGATCACCTGAAAGGCTTTGCTATGATTCACCCGTGGGCATTCCCGGCACCGTTCTGCTCGAGCGGTACCGCCTCGTGCGACCTTTCGCGCGGGGCGCTTCGAGCGTCGTGTACCTGGCCTTTGATCCGCACGGAGCGCCCTACGCCGTCAAGCTGTACCCGCCGCACCTGGCTTCTCGCGCCGATCGGGAATACCTGGTCGGGCACGGCCTGGACCACCCGAACCTGAATCCGGTGCTGGAACGCGTCACGGTGGATGGTCAACCGGGCGTGCTGGTGCCGTTCGCGCCCGGTGAGCGCCTGTCGGATTTCGTGACGCACCACGGCCCGAAACGCTTCCTGGAGGCCTTCGTGCAGACCTTAGAGGCGCTGGCGTACCTGCACGCGCGCGGATTGGTGCACCGCGATCTGAAACCCGAGAACCTGATGGTCTCGCCCGGATTGAACGGCGCGCTGGACGTGAAATTGATCGATTACGACTTGTCCGGCCCAACCGGGGAGGTCTTCCGCGAGCGCGTCGCGCCCGGAACGGTCGGCTACATCTCGCCCGAGGCGGCGCGCGGTTTGCCGCTCACGCCATCGGCGGATCTGTACAGCGCGGGCGTGCTGCTGTATTGGGGCATCACCGGGCAGTTGCCGTTCGATGGCAGCCCGCAGCAGGTCGTGCGCGATCACGTCGGCACAATCGCCGTTCACCCGCGCGAGTTGCGCGACGACCGCCAGGAGCACCCGTTGGATGGCATCGCGATGCGGTTGCTGACCAAGACGCCCGGTGAGCGTTACGTCAACGCCCGTTCCGCGCTCAAGGCGATCCGGATCGCCTTGCTGGCCCGTGGCGAGGCGCTCAAAGGTTCCTGATCTGACGGGGATACCGTCCTGGACGCGTTTTCTCGAGATTAAAGAATGCTGTCCTGGACGGTCTTTTCGAATGCCAGCCCGCAACGTGAGAAACTCGAGAAGACAGTCGTGCGCGACCTTTCGAGCCCGAATGGCATCGAAGGATTCTTCGCCGTGCCTCCTCAGAATGACGACTGGATGGGGCTCGAGGAACGGTGATGGCGCTGCCGTTCCTTGCGGGGTAACTGCCGATTTCTGGCTTGCATAACCGAATTGACTGTGTATACTCAAAAACAGATGTCGCTTCTGACCGCGCGAGCTTGATAGCACATGACCGCCCACACGGGATGGTCTGAGCTGTCGCCGATGGCGAGGTCAGATTTTTTTGTGGGGCGGAACCGGAAAGGAACCTCATGGATCAGCTTCTTTTGACGCCCGGCCCCACCCCGATCGAACCGCACGCGCAACGCGCCCTGTCGTACCCGATGCGCGGCCACATGGACCCCGAGGTCTTCGAGGCCAACGCCCGCATCCAGGTCGGTCTGCGCGAGATGTACGGCACGACGCCGGACACCTTCACTTGCTTGCTGGCGGGCACGGGCTCGTTGGGCATGGAGGCGGGCTTCGCCAACCTGCTCGAGCCGGGAGACCGCACGCTGGTGCTCTCGAACGGTTCCTTCGGTGAGCGCATGGCGGAGATGGCCTCGAGAATCGGTGCGGTCGTGACCACCGTGAGCGCGCCGATCGGTCGGGCCGTGCCGATCCAGGCCGTGCAGGACGCGATTGAACGCGCGGAACTCGAGGGCAAGCCCTTCAGGTTGGTCGCCGTGGTTCACGGTGAAACCTCGACGGGCGTTTTAAACCCGGCGCTGGAAGTGGCGCGTCTGGCCAGCGCGCACGGGGCGCTCGTGACTGTGGACGCCGTGACCACGGCGGGCATGATGCCCTTTTCCATGAAGGACAACGGCATCGACTACGCCTACACGGGCTCGCAGAAGTGCCTCTCGGCTCCTCCCGGCGTGGCGCCCGTGGCTTTCAGCCCGCGCGCCCAGGCCGCCGTGGAATCCCGCAAGACGCGCGTGCCACTGTGGTACGCCGACCTGGAGGGTTTGCAAGCCTACTGGAACCGCCAGGAGTACCACCACACCGTGCCCGTGCAACTGCACTTCGCCCTGGACGCCGCGCTCAAAGCGGCCCTTGACGAAGGGCTCGAGGCTCGAGCCGAACGCGTCCGGGTTGTCGGGCAGGCCACGCTGGCCGCTCTGGAAACGGTCGGCTTCAGCGCCTTCGTGCCCGAAGCCGAACGCCTGCCGACCGTCATGGCGGTCGTGCTGCCCGAGGGCCTGAACGATCTTCAGACCCGCACCGCGTTGCGCGAGAAGGGTGTGATCGTTACGGGCGGGTTGGGTCAGACCGCCGGAAAGATCTGGCGTCTGGGCTTGATGGGTGAAGCTGCCCGCCCCGTTCACTACGCGCGTTTCCTCGAGACTTTAGAGGGCATCATGAACGTGCGCGGCTTGGTGGATACCTTCGAGCGTTCGCTCGACGTGACCCGAGCCTGAATTGTAAGAACACCGTCTGGTACGCGAGTTGAAATATGCGTGCTAGACGGTGTTTTATTGCGGTAGTGTTCAAAAATGTCGGTGTAAGGGCGCTGCTTACTGCGCCTTTCGAGCGTCTGAATCTACGATCGCGTTTCCCCAAGTTGTTGTCGGCTGGCTCGAGAAGAGCGTCGTCCCGGACAGGAAGTCTCGAGCTTGATGCGACCCGAATTCCTGGAACACCCGACCTCAGGGGAGATGTTTTGCTCGAGAAGCGCGGTCTGAACGGATTCCTGCGCGCCTGAAGCGACCGTTCCACCCGTCAGGCTCGAGAACCCGGCGCTTTCGCCTTTACCGCACGCGTTTCGTCTGCTATCCTTCTCCGGTTACGCCGGTCAACCGGACGTGCGAGTACCTCGGCAGCGCGTGGCTGCTGGTCTGCCGGGTACGAAAAGGGTGCGCCAAATCCAAGCGACGCGCCCGACCCTCAAGGAAGAGGAAGAACATGGTCAAGATTCGTCTGTCCCGCACCGGCTCCACCCACAACCCGCACTACCGCGTCGTCGTGATCGATTCCAAGAGGGCTCGCGACGCCGGGTACATCGAGAACCTGGGTCACTACGACCCACGCGGCAAGATCGCCAACCCGCTGGATCTGAACGTCGAACGCGCCCAGTACTGGCTCTCCAAGGGCGCTCAGCCCACCAACCGCGCCCGCAAACTGCTGGAAAAAGTTGGCGCTCTGGAGCACGTGCCCACCACTTTTGAAAAGAACGTGGCCAGGGCCGCCAAGAAGGCCTGAATGGTGCGCGATCTCGTCGAGTACCTGGCCCGCAAGGTCGTGGATGATCCCTCGAGCGTGCGCGTCGAGTCCGTCGGGGATCGTGAAACCACGTACCTGATCCACGTGGCGGGTGGCGAGGAAGGTCGAGTCATCGGTCGCGGCGGTCGCGTCATCCAGGCCATTCGCACGATTGCTCGCGCCGCCGCCGGCCCGCGCGAACGCGTCCAGGTGGACGTGGCGAGCGCCCCGAACGCCCCAGAGGGCGAGTTCCAGCCGGAGTGATCGCGCTTTCAGATCGTCCCCCTTTCGTCTCGAGAGGGGGATTTCTGTTGAACCCCAAGAACGCGTTTCTCGAGCCTGGGCTGCGTTGGCCACAGAACGTTCCCGACGAAAGACGCCGTGACTGAACACCTGATCCTGATTGGCAGAATCGTCGCTCCGCAGGGGCTCGATGGAAGCGTGAGGCTGCAACCCATCGGGCAACCGGAGGCGCTGCTGGGCTTGCAACGCGTTCACCTGCAGAACCACGGCTGGATGCGCGTCAAGAACATCCGCCTTCACAACCGCAACATTCTGGTGCTGAAGTTGGCGGGGATCATCACCGTGGATGCCGCCGAAGGTCTACGCGACCTGGAATTGCGCGCGGAAAAAGCGGAACTCGAGCTCGAGGCGGGCACGTACTACTATCACGACCTGATCGGACTGCCGGTGCGCGCACCGGGCGGTCAGGATCTGGGACGCGTGCGCGACGTGATCGATTCCGGGGCGCACGACATCCTGGTGATCGAACACGATGGGCGCGACGCGCTCGTGCCGTTGCAAGCGCCTTACGTGCGCGTCCTGGCGGATCACCTCGAGATTGAACCGATTCCCGGCTTGTTCGAGGCTTAAAGCTTCAGCTCGAGATTCAACCCCAACCAACCATACCGTCCCGGACGCAACGCCAGAAGTGCGTTCGGGACGGTGTTCTTGCTGTCTCGAGAGGCGCTGGCCAGGGCCGTGAAAGCCTCTCAGGGCGCTTTCAGCCTGCCTTGGATACCTTGAGGGCGCGGGAAAAAGCGCCACGCAGACGCCACCAGGAATCTTTGCCCTCCACTCAGAACCTTGCAGAACACCTACTCATCCCGTTCAGGAGGCAGCCGATCGCATCGATTCAACTCTTTTCTCAATCGTCGAATAGACCGTCATGAATCAACGTTATTCAGGAGGTAGTCGCATGAATCACTGGAAGCTGGGTCTCGCCGCGCTGATCAGCACCGTCGCTCTGGTCGCTTGTCCTTCACCCACCCCGCCCAGCCCGCCTCCCGGCCCGCCCGCGCCGCCGCCACCGCCCGCGACCATCACCGTGGCCGGTACCATCGTGGACGGTTCAGGGGCACCCGTGTCCGGCGTCAGCGTCCAGTTGAACAACGCCGGTACGCCAGCCACGACCGACGTGCAGGGTCAGTTCAGCTTCCCGAGCGTCACGACGCCGTACACGCTGACCGCCAAATCCGTGAGCGGTGGCACCACCTACGTCGTCGAGTACCGAGGCTTGACGCGCACCAACCCGCAGATTGCGACCACCGGCTTCGGTTCGATCGGGTACTCCGCCAACATTGCTGGCACCGTGACCGGCCCGACCTACCCGCTGCCCGCAGGCAACAGCCTGGTGATTTCCGCCACCAACGGCGCATTCAGCCTGATGTCCGGCAACACCACCAACGGCAATTACACCGGCTCAGCCGTCTGGACGGGCGGGCCGAACAAGACCACCGACCTGGTCGCGCTGCGCACCTCGGGGTCGTTGCCCACCCTGACGTACCTGCAGACGGGCAAGCGCGCGGGTGTCACGCTGGCCAAGGGTATTGGACAGTCCGGTCTGAACATTCCGCTCGACACGGCGGTCGCGTCTGGAACGACCACCCTGTCCTACACGCTCGGTGCGTACACCACCACGCCCAACTCGTTCTTGTTGAACGTCCGCGTCAACGGCGCACCGTTCCTGCTCGGGCTCGGTGGGTCGTTCGCCAGCGGTACGAGCTTCAACGTGCCCAACGAGGGCAGCGTCTTCGCCGTCACGGGTGACGATGGTTCCGGCAACGGTGCGACCGTCATCTTGCCCGGTGTGGTCGGTGGTTCCACGAACGTCAGCTTGCCAGCCACGGTGGTGCTCAAGAACAGCCTGCCCAGCAACACCGCTACCAACGTCAACAAGCGCCCCGCCTTTAACTGGTCGCCCGTGTCCGGCGCGAACATGTACTCCCTGACCCTGAATGGGCCATCCATCCAGTACAGAATTTACTTGCCCGCTAGCAGCAGCAACTTGACGCTGCCCGATTACGCGGGTATCGGGGCGGCCCTGGTCGGTAGCACGGCGTACAACTGGAACGTCTCGTCGTTCCAGGCGGCCAACCTCGGGTCTTCGGACATCCTGACCGACCCGGCGGGCGGCAGCTTGTTCCTGACGTACTTTACCACGCCGACCGCGATCACGGCTTTCAATTCGGGCAACACCAACTTCACGACCGCTCCTTAAACTCAAACGCTTGCGCTCGAGGTCGGGAGTACGAGACTCCCGACCTCGCGTTTGACTGATGCACGCTCGAGATACGACTGATCAAGTTCATTCTTTTCAGTTTATGGCTTAAACTGTGACGTGAACACTTTTAGCTCGAGGAGGTTGTCTTGAAGAACCTGTGGAAGTTCAGTCTTCTGGCCCTGGTGAGCGCTGCTGTGCTGACCGCCTGCCCGACGCCCACACCGACACCACCACCTCCGCCGCCTCCCGGCCCGCCCGCACCACCGCCACCGCCCGCGACCATTAATGTGGCCGGAACGGTGCTCGACAGCTCCGGCGCTCCAGTTTCCGCGATCAGCGTGCAACTCAACAACGCTGGAACGCCAGCCACCACGGACGTTCAGGGCAAGTTCAATTTCTCCAATGTGACGACGCCGTACACGCTGACCGCCAAGTTCACCAGCCCCGCCGCGATCGTCGAATACCGGGGTCTGACCCGCGCTGACCCGCTGCTCTCGAGCAACGGTTTCGGCGGCATCACGAGTACCGCCTCGATCGCGGGTACGATCACCGGCCCAACCTTCCCGTTGCCCGCAGGAAACGCCGTGGTTGTCTCCGGGACGAACGGTGCGCTGAGCGGGATCAATGCGAATACCACCACCGCCGCCTACACGGGAAACATGATCTGGGGCGGCAGCACGACCAAGACCACCGACCTGGTCGCACTGCGCGTATCGGGATCCTCGCCCACGCTTTCGTTCCTTCAGACCGGCAAACGGGCGGGCGTCACCCTGACGAAAGGGATCGGGCAGACTGGCCTGAACATCCCGCTCGACACGGCGGTTCCGTCCGGTTCCACCACGCTCAATTACACGCTGGGTGCATACACGTCTTCTTCGAGCGCTTCCTTGCTTTCGGTGCGGGTCAACAGCGCCACTTTTCTGCTTGGTGGCGGTTCGATCGCCAGCGGAACGGCGGTCAGCGTGCCGAACGAAGGCAGCCTCTTCTCCGTGACAGGGCAAGATGGTTCCGGAAACCGAGCTGAATGGTATCTGCCGGGTGTCGCAGCTGGCGTCACGAGCGTCGCGTTCCCAACCACGATCGCCTTGAAAAACAGCCTTCCAAGCAATGGTTCAACAGGCGTCAGCAAGCTCCCCACGCTGAGCTGGTCGCCGGTGGCCGGTGCGGATCTGTACGTCGTGGGTTTGAGCGGCCCGACGGAGTACACGGTCTTCTTGCCGGGCAACGTCAACAGCTTGACCTTGCCGGACTACACCGCTCTCGGTGCACCATTGGCCGGTTCCACCGCGTATACCTTGAGGGTCACGTCGATTCAAAATACCAACTTCGTTCCGAATGCGCTCACCGATCCGACGAGTGGAAACATCCTCCTCACCGTTTACGGTTCCACGACGCCGATCAAAGCCTTCGGTTCCGCCAGCACGACCTTCACGACTGCCCCTTGAGACCTGACTGAAGCTTGAGATCGCACCGTCTTTTTCTCGAGCCTTCAAAGAACACCGTCCTGCACGCGAACTTGAGAATGCGCGCAGGACGGTGTTCTCGCTCGAGATACCCCACGAGCCCCGCGTTTCGACTTTGATCTACACTGTGACTTGAACACTTTCAGCTCGAGGAGGTTGTCTTGATGAACTTGTGGAAGTTCAGTCTTCTGGCCCTGGTGAGCGCTGCTGTGCTGACCGCCTGCCCGACGCCCACACCGACACCACCACCTCCGCCGCCTCCCGGCCCGCCCGCACCACCGCCACCGCCCGCGACCATCACCGTGGCCGGAACGGTCGTGACCAGTTCGGGCGCACCGGTTTCCGGCGTCAGCGTCCAGTTGAACAACGCGGGCACGCCCGCGACGACGGGTGCGAGCGGTCAATTCGGCTTCTCGAACGTCACGACGCCGTACACGCTGACCGCCAAAACGGGATCGACCATCGTCGAATACCGTGGTCTGAGCCGCGCCGACCCGCAGATTGACTCGAGCGGCAGCGCCGGAGCGGTGTATGGCACCACGGCCTCGGGGAACATCACCGGGCCGACCTTCCCGCTGCCCGCCGGAGATACCCTGATGGTATCGGCCAACGGTGGTGCGCTCGGCAGCATCTCCGGCAACACGACCACCGGGGCGTACACGGGCAGCATCAGTTGGGGCGGAGGGCCGACCAAGACCACCGATCTGGTGGCGCTGCGGACATCAGGAACGGTGCCCACACTTGCTTACCTTCAGACGGGCAAGCGCGCTGGCGTGACCTTGCAGAGCACGATCGGGCAATCCGGTTTGAACATCCCTCTGGATACGACCGTTCCTTCCGGTACGACCACCTTCAATTACACCCTCGGGGCGTACACGACATCGCCAAGCGCGCAACTGTTGGCCGTCAGGGTCAACGGTGCGTCGTTCACGCCCAGCAGCGGCAATCTCGCCAGCGGTACGAGCGTCAGCGTGCCGACCGAAGGTAGCCTGTTCGGCGTCGGTGCCAGGGATGCCTCGAACAACCGTGTGGCGTACTACGTGCCGGGCGTCAGCGGTGGCGTGACGAACGTGACCTTCCCCTCGACCGTGGTGCTCAAGAACAGCCTGCCGAGCGATGGCTCGACGGGCGTCAGTAAACTGCCGACCTTCACCTGGTCACCAGTTACCGGAGCAGACCTGTACTTCTTCACCTTGAGCGGCCCAGGCGTGAACATCAGGATGTTCCTTCCCGGTAACCTGACTTCCCTGACGCTGCCCGATTACACCGCTCTGGGCGGGACGTTGGCTGCTTCAGCCACGTACAACTGGGGAATCAGTTCGTTTCAGAACGCGTCATTCCCACCGAACGCGCTGACCGACCCGGTCGGTGCCAACATCGAATTGGTCTTAATCAACTCGACCACGCCGATCCTGACGTACCGTTCCAACACCACGTCGTTCACGACGGCTCCTTAAAGCCGCACCGCTCGAGGTCGAGGATGGAATTCCTCGACCTCGTTTCGTCTCGAGCCTTGCGTGTCGGATACGGCGGGTTGGTCTCGGGCGACCCGTATTGGCAATCACGAAAGACTCGGGCATCACGATATTCGAGCGGCGGCCTTTCACCTCGAGATTCTAGAAGCACCGTCCTGCACGCATTCTTAAACTCGTGTACTGGACGGTGTTCTCGGGGCTCGCACCGCTCGAGATATGCTTCTTTCGTGAAATTCACGGTGCTGACGCTGTTCCCGCAACTGGTGGAACCCTGGACTCGAGAAGCCATCATCGCCAGGGGCGTGCAAAACGGCTTGCTGGAATTCGACCTGCGCGACATCCGCAGCGTCACCACCGACAGGCACCGCACCGTGGACGATTCACCTTACGGTGGCGGCGCGGGCATGGTCTTGCGGGTGGACGTGATCGCGCGCGCGCTCGAAGGCGTGAACGCCAGTGAGGTCGTGATGCTGACGCCCGCCGGGACGCCATTCACGCAGGCGCTCGCGCTGGAGCTTTCCAAGAAACCCCACGTGGCGCTCCTGTGCGGTCGCTACGAGGGCTTCGACGCGCGCGCCGAATCGTTGGTCACGAAAGAAATCAGCCTGGGCGATTTCGTGATGATGGGCGGCGAAGCCGCCGCCGTGTGCGTCATAGAAGCCGTCAGCCGCCTGATTCCCGGCGTGCTGAATGACGAGGATTCTCACCGCGCGGACAGCTTCTCGAGCGGTTTATCCGATGGTTCCGGCTCGAGCGGGCTGCTGGATTACCCGGAGTACACCCGCCCGCCCGTCTGGAACGAGATGGCGGTGCCGGACGTGCTGAAAGGCGGCAACCACGCGGCGGTCGCGCGCTGGCGTCGCCAGCAAGCCCTGAGGCGCACGCTCGAGCGCCGACCGGACGTGCTGGCGAGCGCTGGCCTGGGCGCGGACGATCTGCGCGACCTGCTCAGTTGGGGCGTCGCGCCGGAGATGATCCAATCCTGGGGTCTGGACTTGCCGCCGCCATTGAAGCTCAAGCGCAAGCGTTCCAGCGCGTGAGCCTGAAGGCCTAACGCTCGAGAACACCGTCCAGGACGGTGTTCTTAAAGCCGCGTCCGGGACGGTGTCGTCATAGAACACGCTGCAAATGGCGCGTCGGTCACGTCCCTCAAATCCGATCTGCGTAGACTCCCGCCATGCGTTACATCCTTCACGCGGCCTTGATCGCGGGCGTGCTTTCCGGCGCGGTGGTCGCGCAATCGAACGGCCCGGCGCGAGACCTGTTTGAAACGGCCTTCGGCCAGATCGAATCCACCTACTTCGGCTACGAACCATTGGACGCGAACGCGCTCTACGCCAGGTTCAACGCCCGCCTGAACGAACTGTGCGCCACCGCCAAACCGTGCGGCTTCGAGATCGGTGAACGCGTCATCGACGAACTGACCGCCGCCGTCGGGGATGGGCACACGTTCAGATTGACGCCCGTGGCGCGCAAGCTTTCCGACGCGGATTTCGCGGGCGCATCACTGCCCAGCCTGGGTTTGAAGTTCGCGCCCCTGCCGGACGCGCCCGCGCTGATCGTGACGCGCGCCCTGGAAGGCGAACCGGGCTGGAACGCGGGCGTGCGGCGCGGCGATACCGTCTGGGCGCTGAACGCTCAATCGCTCGAGCAATTCGGCAACCCGGCCAGCGCCATCGAAGCCATTCAGGCCCAGGAACTCGAGGCGGCGACCCTGAGCCTGAGCGTCTCGAGCCGAGGTGGCGCGCGCAGGGAAGTGAAGCTGATGCCGCACCTGCGCGGCCCGTGGTTGCCGACCCTGGAACTCCGCGATGCCAGCATCGGCAAAATTGGCATCATCACGACCTACCAGTTCCGCACCGGCAAGCAAATCGCCAACCGCGTCCACGACCTGGTGCGTCAGGCAAAAACCGCCGACGCCAAAGCGATCATCCTGGACGTGCGGCACAGCGGCGGCGGTCTGGCCGACGAAGCCCTGGGTGCGGCTGGCGCGTTCACCGAACCGCTCGGGGTGCGCGTGCAATCCCGCAACGGCGAGTACAGCCTCGAGTACAACGCGGGCATCGTTTCCTTTCCCGGACGCCCCGAAACCACGCGCGTGGTCAACGATCCGGCGCGCTGGGACGGGCCGCTTGCGGTACTGACCAACGGTACGGCCCGCAGCGCCGCCGAATACATGACCTTCTTTCTTCAGCGCGCCAAACGCGCCCGCGTCTTCGGGGAAGCCACGGCGGGCGTGCTGAACACGGCCACGTCCTTGACGAACCTGCCGGACGGGTCCGTGCTGGCCGTGACTTCCGCCCGATCGTTCACGCCGGATGGCGCGCCCCACCCCGCCGCGATCACGCCCGACGTGGCCGTGCGCGATGACCTGAGCGCCCTCGCGATGGGTCGGGACGCGGTGCTGGAGGCGGCGTTGCGCGAGATTGCGCACTGAGAGGCTGCGCGAGATTGCGCACTGAGAGACTGCGCGAGCTACATCTTGTCGTCATTCTGAGGAGGTGCGACGAAGAATCCCTCGCCGTTACTCAGTCGATCTTCCAAGCCGCTCAACGGCGAAAGACCCTGAGCGTCGCAATGGGTGACAAACGGGTCGTCTCGAGGAACAGTGTGCCCTGATGCGAGGCTGTGCGTTCTGGGCGGCTTAGACTCGAGCGCATGAGATACCGCGCGCTGGTGGTGGCCCTGGCATCGTTCCTGGCGTTTCCCAGCGCGGGTGCGCAGACCCTCGAGGCGGCCTTCAGCGCATCTGGTGCGCTCGGATTTTCACCTGCGCTGATCGCGGTTCCGACCGTGCTGGAAACTTCCAGAAGCCAGAGCCTGACGCTCGAGAAACCGGGCGCGTTGACGCTCTTGTTCGGGCCGTTGACGCCGGGTTACGCGGGGCAATCGATCAGTTTGCGTTTGATGACCTGGTCGCTGCCGTGGATCGGGGTCGGCATTGTCGGTCTGTGGGCATCGAACGAGGCCTACTGGAAGGGCTTCTGGGGCATGAGCGCGGCCTGGGGTTTGATCAACACCGGGATCGCGTACGCGGGTTTGCTGGGTTCGGAACCCGATCCGGCGGGCTTGAGGACGACGCTCTTGATCAACGCGGGCGCGGACGTGCTGTACGTGGCTGGCGGCCTGTACTTGCTGTCGCGCCCGGAGGACACCTGGCGCGGTTCCGGCGCGGCGGTGATCGTTCAGGGCGCGTTTTTGCTGGCCTTCGATCTGCTGCACGCGTTTTTGGTGCAGGGCGGCTGAGGCGGGCGGTATCAAACGCTGTCTCGAGCCTCGTTCTTCGGGCTCTATACAACAAAAACACCGTCTGGCACGCAGTTTTTGATTTCAGGAAAGACCGTTCCGAACGGTCTTTCCTGAATTGAACCCGGTTGGGCGCGGCTGCGGATCTCGTGCGGTGCGTTCAGGCACACGGGCTGCCGAATCGGTAGACTGTCAAGGATGAAATCCTTCATCGCCCGTCTGGCGCGTCTGGTGGTGATCGTGCGTCTTGCGCGTCTGGTCGTGATCGTGGCGCTCGGTTCGCCGTTCGCGCTCTCGCAGACGCAACCGAGCCCCGCCGAATCGTTGTTCGACCGGGTGCTGACGACGCTTCAGACGAACTATTACGGCTATTCGAAGCTCGATGCGCTCGCGTTGCGCTCGCGCTTCCTGCCGCGCCTCGAGACGATCTGCGCCGGACGCTCCGAATGCCCCTTCGATGCGGCTTCGCAGATCGTCTCGGACATGGTCTCGAGCCTGAACGACCCGCACACGTATCGGCTGCTGGCGGATCAGTCGATCACCGTCAACCGGGATTTCAGCAACCTGGTTTCAAAAGATGCGTCCTTCGGGATGATGTTGGCGGCCCTGCCGGACGCGGGCGCGCTGGTCGTCAAACGCGTTCTGGAAAATGGCCCGGCCTACCGCGCGGGCGTGCGGCGCGGCGACACGATCCTGGCGCTGGGCGACGTGCCGCTCGGACAGTTTGCATCCTTTAAGGCGGCGCTCGAGGCGATCAACCGCTCGGAGCGCGAGGCGGAAGCGATGCGCTTTCAGGTGCGGCGCGCGGGAAAATCCGCCTCGACCCTCGAGATCTCGCCCGTGCCGCTGCAACCCTGGCCGCCGCAGCTCGAGCTGAGAAGCGATGGGATCGCAGTCATCGCGCTCTCGCAGTTCAAGGCCAACGGTGGCGTCGCCAGCCGGGTTCACGCGCTGGTGGCGCAGGCGATCGAGGCCAACGCCAGGGGCCTGATCCTGGACGTGCGCGACAGCGCGGGCGGGCTGATCTCCGAGATGATGGGCGCGGCGGGCGCATTCATGGATCACCCAGCCTTGCTGGACGAATTCAGGGATGGACGCTACCTGTTTGAATACAAGGATGGACGTTTCGTGCAGGTCGATCCGCAGGGTCGGCGGGCCGAATTCGGGGTCGTGCCGCAGGTCGCACGCTGGACGGGGCCGCTGGCGATCCTGACGAACGCCGTCGCCAAGAGCGCCCCGGAGTACCTGGCGTACCTGCTGCAACACGCTGGGCGCGCCAGGGTCTTCGGTGAGCCGACGCTCGGGGCGCTCAACACCTCCAACAGCCTGTTCTCCCTGCCGGACGGCAGCGCCATGGCGGTCAGTCTGGGCCGCAGCCTGGATCTTTCCGGTGCGCCCTTTCCGGAGCGCGTCGCGCCCGACGTGAGCCTCCGAGATGACCTGGCCGCGTTGGCCGCCGGACGCGACCTGGTGCTCGAGACCGCCGTCCGCGCGCTCGGCAACCGCAACCTGAGCCGCCTCGAGCCCCGATCCCATCAGCGCGAGGAGATCCCCAGGTTCGCGCACTTTTGAATCCGTCACCCGGATGGTGTGGGTCAGAGGGCGTTCGCATGAGCCGCATCCGACGGGTGGGCTCGAGAACCCCGCATCGCCTCCTAAAGCGCTCAGACCGTGCGCCTGAACCCGAGAAGACCGTCCCACACGCGAAATCTCTGGTTATAAAAAGACTGTTCTGAACGATCTTCTCGAGAACGAACACCCCGAGCGACTGAAATACCTGGCAGCCGACCGCCCACGGTGGGATCTGGGCGAGCTTCCGAGGGGCGATTGCGACGTTTTTTCACAGTCCTCTCGTTGACCGGCGTTATCGTAGGGCGAACTTGAACACGCAAAGGAGAACGAATGCGAAGAACCATCATCGCTGCAATCGCCATCGCCGCCATCGGGGCGGCTCCCACCCTGGCGAGCCCCGCGCAAGACTTGTTTAATCAGGCGACCTTCTACGTCGGTTTTTATTACTCCGGCCCCGCCAAGGTCGCCAACTACCGCGACCTTCGCAAGCAGTACCAGGCCAAGCTCGACGCGGCCTGCGCCGGAGACGCCAACTGCGCCTACCAGAAAGCCATCCCGATCGTCCAGGAAATCATCAAGAACGTCGGCGATCCGTTCGTCAAGATCATCAACAACGATTTCGACCGGCTGTCCGGTGGCCAGGGGCCTTCCAGCCCGCGCATCGGTGCCCTCACCCGGGCCACCCCGGCTGGTCTGCTGGTGGCGCGCGTGATGCTCGGTGAACCCGCCGATGGCAAACTGCAGCGCGGCGACCTGATCAAAACCATCGACGGCAAACCCGCCAGCCTGGAAGCCCTGATGGCGGCTGAACTCAATGCCAAAGCGATCGCGCTCGAGGTCTCGCGCAAGGGTGCGTCGCAGGTCGTCAACCTGACCGCTACCGTGGCCGACGAAGGCCAGAAACCCGCCGAGGTGGACGGTGCGCCCAAGGGCGTGATGGTAATTCACATCAGCGATTACTACTGGGCTGGCGAGGTCGCCCGGAAAATTCATCAGCTGGTGCGCAAGGCCAACAACAACAGCTACAAGGGCATCGTGCTGGACTTGCGCGACGACGAGTGGGGCTTCGATTCCGAATCGATCTTCGCGGCCAGGGCTTTCACCGACCAGATCGGGTTTTCGTACAAGAACCGTTTCCAGGGCGGTCAACGCAACTTCATTCTCCAGGGCAACGCCATCGCCCAGCAGGTGCAGAACCGCAACCTGCCCATCGCGCAATTCGAGGGCGGCGCTTTCCAGACCTGGAAAGGCCAAGTGACCGTGCTGGTCAACAAGTACACCACCCACAACGGCGAGATGCTGGCCTACTTGCTGCAACGCGCCAAGCGCGCCCAGGTCGTGGGTGAACCCAGCTCCGGGCAGTTGGGCGTCTCGGGTGGGTTGCCGAGCCTGGATGTCAGCATCGGCGACACCGAAATGATCGACGGAAACTTCATCAACGTCTCGACCGACCGGATTCTGAACCCAGATGGCACGCCCTGGCCGATGCAAGTCGCGCCGGACGTGGCTGTACCCGAAGATGCGACCGCGCTGGTAGCAGGAACGGACGCTGCCTTGCTCAAGGCCATCGACCTTCTGGGGGTGAAGTAAGGTGATCGGCCTCTCGAGACTCAAGACGTTCATCGCCATCGGTGCGCTGGCCGCCATCGGTTTTTCCAGCGCCCTGGCCAGCCCAGCCCAGGACTTGTACGACCAGGCGACCTTTTACCTCGAGACGGTCTACTACGGCCCGTTCACCGGCGACATCAAAGCGTTGATCGACAAGTACCAGCTTGAGGTCGACAAGGCTTGCGCCAGCGAAAAGGACACCTGCGCCTACGAGAAGGTCGAACCGGTCATCGCGGAACTCTTCGATGCCTTTCAGGATGGCCACACGTACTACCTGACAGCCGAAAACGTGCGCCAGGAACAGGCCGATTTTTCGGGCGCGGCAGCCCCATCGCCCAAACCCCTGATCGGCTTTCAGCACACCAGCTTCCTGGAAATTGACGGCAAACCCGTCGAATTCAGCGCCTTCACGCCAGAAGTCCAGGACGCGATCAAGAGCGGCAAGGCCAAACTGATCTCCAATGACCGTCTGGTGCGCGCCGTCTACCCGAACAGCCCCGGCGAACGCGCTGGTCTTCAGGTCGGCGACCGCTGGATCGGAGCCAACGACAAGCTGTTCTCGAGCATCACCGATGTCGCAGAACTCGTGGCCTTCTTCGCGGATTTCACCAAGCGCGTCCAGAGCGGTGAAACCGTCAAGATGATGATCGTGCGCGGCGCCGACCGTCAGCGCATTGACCTGCAAGTCAAGGGCGAGATCGTCAACTTGCTCAACCTGCCGACCCTCAGGGTGCTGCCCAACGGCGTCGGTGTGCTGCGCATCCCGACCTTCAGCAGCGGCGGCACGGGTCAGAAAACCCACGACCTGATCCGCGACGCGCAAGCCAAAGGCGTCAAGGCGCTGATCCTGGACATGCGCGGCAACCCCGGCGGTCTGAACACGGAACGCAACCCGGTCGTGGGGGCACTGATCGAAAACCCCGAGCCCCTGCGCCGAACCCCGCGCTACAACGCCACCACCAACTACGTCGAGGAACTCTTCCGCGACGGCAAGTTCGTGCAGCGCAACGCCGCAGGTCAGGAGTCCGCCGGGACACCCATTCAGAACCCGACGATCTGGAAAGGGCCGCTCGCCACGCTGATCGACGGCGGTTGCGCCTCAGCCTGCGAGATCACGTCCGCGTACCTTCAGCGCTCCAAACGCGGTCCGCTGCTCGGTGAGGAGACCGCCGGGGTCGGCAACACGAACACCGCCCGGATCGGTCTGATCAACGGTGGCGCGGCGGGCATGCCGACGGTGCGGTCGTTCTGGACGGATGGCACGTCCCTGCCGACCTCGATCAAGCCCGACATCGAGATTCCGGATGTCACGTTCCAGCTGTTTCAGACGGGACGCGACACGATGATCGACAAGGCGCTCGAAGCGTTGAACATCAAGTAAATCAGGCCGTATCGGATGCTCGAGACCCGCAGGATTGGGTCTCGGGTTTTCATTACGGAATCTCGGGTGTTCAGGACGAGCTGAATCTCGGGCGTTCAGCCAGCCCAGACCCCACGAAACGCGTCTGTGAGCCGCATGAGACGGGTTCCAGCACGGTTTAGATCACCTTTTCTCATGGCGAAATGTCGTTATCTTGATGCCATGAATGCTCCCCGATGGATTCGCGCATTGACCGCCACGCTGGTGATCGGATTCTCAGTTGCGCTGGCCAGCCCCGCCCAGGACTTGTACGACCAGGCGACCTTTTACCTCGAGACGCAGTACTTCGGGCCGTACACCGGAGACATCAAAGCCCTGATCACCAAATACCAGGCGCAAGTCGATCAGGTCTGCGCGGACGCGAAGGACACCTGCGCCTTCGAGAAGATCGAACCAGCGCTCAGCAGCCTGTTCGAGGAACTTCAGGATGCGCACGCGGGCTACGAAAGCCCATCAGAGGTGCTGGCTGAAAACGCCAGCGCCAGCGGCGGCCAATCGCCCACGCCGCGCATCGGCGTGACCCACCGGGGTTTCACCGACAAGGACGGCAAATTTCTGAGTTACGACCGCATGATCCTGAACGTCCTGCCGGGCAGCCCCGCCGAAAAAGCGGGTTTGCGGTTCGGGGATCGTTGGACGGGCTTCAACGGCACGGCCTTCTCGAGCTTCAAGGACGACAAAGCGTTCACGGATTTCTTGCAGACCTTCGGGCAGAAGATCAGGGCGAGTGAAACCGTCACGATGTCGATCGTGCGCGGCGCTGATCGCCAGAAGCTCGAGATTCCCATAAAGGGTGAACTGGTCAGCCTGAAGGAATTGCCCACGATGACGATTGCGGCGGATGGCGTCGCGACCCTGCGCGTCACGACCTTCTTCCAAAAAGGTATCGGCATTCGGGTTCACGAACTGGTTCACGAAGCCCAAGCCAAGAACGCCAAAGCCATCGTGCTCGACATGCGCGGCAACGGTGGCGGTTTTTCCAACGAGGAACGCGAAACCCTGGGCGCGTTCGTGCAGAACGCCGAACCGATCCGCCGCGTACCGCGTTACAACGCTGATCTCTTGACCACCGAGGAACTCTTCAAGGATGGCCGCTGGATTTCCAGGGATCTGAAAGGCAACGAGCGCGGCACCGAAGTCGTGCCGAACCCGGCGCTCTGGACGGGGCCGTTGGCGGTGCTGGTGGACAGCGGTTGCGCTTCGGCCTGCGAGTACGTCACGAGCGGTATTCAACACGCCAAACGCGCGCCGGTGCTGGGTGAACCGACCGTCGGCGTGGGCAACACCAACCGGGGCACGTTCAGTCTGATCAACGGTGGTGCAGCCCTGATGCCGACCTTGCGCACGATCTGGGCGAGCGGAACGCCCTTGCCTGCGCAGGTCACACCGGACGTTGTGGTTGCAGATGGCGCGTTCACCTTGTTCGACACCGGGCGCGACCTGGTTCTGGACAAAGCCCTCGAGACGCTCAAAGCCTCGTAATCCCGACGAACCGTGCCGCTGATCGAGACTCCTTTGGGTCTCGAGCAGCGTTTTGAACGGGCTCGCTGAATCTACTGAAAAATCTGGCGCGAGCCTCGGGCGGATATCGCGATCTCGCGGCATCATCTCGGGGGCGAACAGGCCGGGAATTTGAGGATGGCTCGACGAGCTCGGGCTTCGCAGGAAGTTCGCGCCCCGACTCGAGATACTTTCGTGCGCACCCGAGACTCAATGCTTGGAACACCGTCCCAGACGCAGTATTCCCGCGCGCAAAAACCGCGTCTGGGACGGTGCATTCTGACCATCGGCGTCGGTGCCAGTTTTTACACTCGCGTTCATCGAGTTCCGCTATTCTGAGGGAGTGAACAGACCTCGCGCTTTTCGTGTCACCCTCGCCGTGATCGCGCTTTCCTGCTCGAGCGCCCTCGCCAGCCCAGCCCAGGATCTGTTCGATCAGGCGTTGTACTACCTGACGTTTTACTACAACGGCTTCAGCCGACTGGATGCACCCGCCTTCGAGACGAAGTACCAGAAGCGCCTCGAGACGGCCTGCCAGGGCAAGGGCGAAGCCTGCGGCTACGAGGTCGCCTCGAAGGTCATCGAAGCCATGCTCGAGGAAGTCGGCGACCAGCACACCTACCTGGTGTCCGCCGATGAACAAGACGATCAGGGCGCGCGCGCTTCCGGCGACATCGGATTGGATTCCAAGGTCAGCATGGGTTTCGTGGCCGCACCCGTTTTCGCGCAGGGCGAAACCGATATTCGCGTGGCTGAAGTCCTGGAGGGCGGCTCCGCCGAGGAAGCCGGATTGCGGCGCGGCGATCGGATCGTGGCCATGAACGGTCAGGCGCTCTCGCGCGACAGCAACGAGGCCCGGCAGACCTTCGTGCAGATTGACGGTTCGGGCCGCCCGGTGCGCCTGAGCCTGCTGCGCGGCACGGCTGAACGCCTCGAGATGACCGTCATCTCGAGGCGCTTCGAGTTTTCCAACCTGCCGTGGATGAACGTCGTGCCGACCTCGGCGGGCAACATCGCACGGATCGTGGTGCCGGACTTCGATACTTTCCAGCGCGTCGCGCAGAAGCTGCACGCCCTGGTGCGCCGCGCGCAGACGCTGAACGTCAAAGCCATTATCGTGGATTTGCGCGACAACCCCGGCGGTTTCGCCACCGAATGCCTGGCCGGTGTCAGCGCGTTCGTGCCGGACGTGGTGCGCGTGCGCGAATCGCGTTACGAACGCCGGCTCGAGGGCTACCGCGACGGCGTGCTGTTCTCGAAGGTCGATCAGAAAGAGGCGCTCGATTCCTACCAGATCGAGCAGCCCGCCAAGTGGCAGGGCAAACTGGCCGTGCTGGTCAACCACGACAGCGCCTCGTGCGCCGAGGTCTTCGCCGCCGACGTGCAATTCGCCAAGCGCGGCAGCGTCGTCGGGGAACGCACGTTCGGGTTGGGCAACACCAGCGCCAGGGGCTTCAACCTGATCAACGGCGGAGGCTTGTACGTGACGGTCACGAAGGCTTCCCGGCTCGACGGCACGCCCTACCCGGAGCGCGTCACGCCGGATACGTTCGTGCGCGACGACTTCGATGGCTTCATCAAGACGGGCCGCGACGAGGTTTTCGAGCGCGCGCTGGACACGGTGAACCAATGAAAAAAATTCTACTGAGCGCCATCGCCACCGCCCTGATCGGCTTCTCGAGCGCGCTCGCCAGCCCAGCCCAGGATCTCTTTAACCAGGCCGTGTACTACATCGCGTTCTACTACAACGGATACTCGAGCGCGGATTTTGAAAATTTCAGCGCCAAATACCAGCCCGAAATCGATTCGGCCTGCAAGGACATGCTTCAGAAGTGCCCGTACAACGCCGCCGTGCCCGTGATTCAGAAGATGATCGAGGAACTCTCCGACGGTCACACGTACTTTCTCTCAAAACAGGATCGCGACGAAGCCAGCCAGTCGCGCAACGGCGATGGCCCGGCCACGCCCCGCATCGGCGTGATCACGACCACCATCAAGGATTCCACCGACCGCCTGGTGACCGATGTTGTTGAGGACAGCCCCGCCTCGCGCGCGGGCGTGCAACGCGGCGACCGCCTGGTGTCGTTGAATTCTCAGCCTTCGACCAGCTTCCCGGAAGGGTTGCAACCCGCCATCGCCAAGGCCAACGCGCTCGGCCAACCGTACAAGCTCGGCATTCAGCGCGGCCCCAGGGCCTTCGAGGTGACGCTGCGCCCCGAACCTTTGAAGGTGCGCCTGCCGTCCATGCGCGCCCTGCCGGGCGGCATCGGGCTGTTGCGGATTCCCAGCTTCGACGTGTACGGCGGGATCGCGCCGACCGTTCACAACCTGGTCAGAAAAGCCCAACAGCAAAACCTGCGCGCCATCATCGTGGACGCGCGCGACAACCCCGGCGGTATCGACGTGGAATTCATCGCTAGCGCCGGAGCCTTCGTGCGCGACGTTTCTTACGTCGTCCAGACCCGCCAGAGCACGACCGCGCGCGTCTGGAAGGACAACGCCGTGTTCGTGGCGGATTCGACCGGCGTGCCCATCGGGCAGATCTACCCGGTTCCCGGCGCGGCCTTGTGGAAAGGCAAAGTCATCGTGCTGGTCAACGCGAACTCGTATTCCGGCGCGGAATACTTCGCGCAGGCCATCCAGGATGGCAAACGCGGCCTGGTCGTCGGAGAAGTCACCGGCGGGCTGGGCAACACTGTCACCACCCAGTACGACCTGCGCGACGGCAGCGCCATGGCCCTGACGCTCGGCAAGTCCCTGCACCGGGATGGCACGCCCCTGCCCGAACGCGTCACGCCCGACGTGATCGTCAAGGATGACCTGGACGTGCTGGCCGCCACGGGTCGCGACCTGGTGCTCGAGCGCGCGCTCGAGTTGATCGGCACGAAGTAAATTCTTGTTATGCCTCGAGAACACCGTGCTGGACGGTGTTCTTTTTTTGCGTCCTGGATGATGTCTTGTTGAGGTCAACTCGATGTTGACCAACACCGCGACCATTTTTTGAAGGTCCTACAATGGCTTTGACCGCAAGGTCTTTTGCTCTTTTTCTCGAGGTATTTTGCCATGACAGGTTCAATGGATTCAAAACCCGGTTCGCCGAATCTCGTGCTTCGGACTTTTGGTTTTTGCCTTCTCTTGCTGGTGTTTGGTCCCGCATTGTCCATCGCGGGACGGTACACCTGGTTAATCGTAACGACACCTGAGGCATCGTGCCCTCAGGTGATTGCACGGTACTGCGCGAAGCATTAGCGCAAAAAGCAGTGAAGCTGAAAGGTGTGTTTGACTCACCTTTCAGCTTTGTTTTGAGGCTGACCTGCAATCTATTCGAGCATCACCGTCCGGTTTGGAGCGTCGTGCTCGAGAAATCCCACCCTCGAAACGTTCTCGGCTGAAACGGTGAACGCGCGAGCTGAACCGGTTGACTTGCAAGCTTTTCGCCCCGGAATCTGCACGACAAAAATCGGGCTCGAGGGATTCCCTCGAGCCCGACGCGTTGAGTTCTGTAGGCTTACCAGCCCGCGCCCTTGATGCTGGTCAGGCTCGCCTGGAGGTTCGAGAGCGCCTTGGCGGTTTCCACGTTGCCGTTCAGGACGCTGTTGACCGTGTTGTAAAACGCGGTGCTGACCACGTCGTACTTGGTGGCGGTCACGCCGGATGGCCTCGAGACGGCGCCGTCCAGCACCTTGGAGAAGTTCTTCCAGAACGGGTTGGCGGCCAGCACTTGGGGGTCGTTGTACAACGAACGGCGGGTCGGGTTATCGCCGTAGGCGGTCGCGCGGTATTTTTGCGCCTGCACGCCGGTGGCGTAGCGGATCAGTTCGGCGGCTTCCTTGGGAAAGCGCGAGTATTTGTTGACCGCCAGTTGCCAACCGCCGAGCGTGGCGGCGGATTGACCGCCGGGCCCTTTGGGCAACGGGGCGGTGTCGAACAAGCCTTTGGTTTTGCTGTTTGCCTGGTTGCCGAGCGTATAGGCGTAAGGCCAGTTGCGCATGAAGGCGGCGCGGCCTTCTTGCCAGATGGCGCGGGCGCTTTCCTCGCGCAGACCGGTGGAGTTCTTCGGGCTGATCGTGCCGACCCAGCCTCGAGCCATCTCGAGCGCGGCCACGGCCCGCGGGTTGTTGATGCTGATCGTGCCGTCGGGTTCGACGACGCTGCCCGCGCCGAAGCTGCCGAGCCATTCCATCGCGTCGCAGGTCAGGCCTTCGTATTGCGCGCCCTGCCAGACGTAACCCCAGAAGTCTTTCTTGCCGCCAGTGCGCTCGCCGGCCTGAATTTTGGTGGCCATCGCGGTCAGTTCATCCCAGGTCTGTGGCGGGTTGATAAAACCGTATTTGGCCAGCAGGTCCTTGCGGTAGAACAGTACGCCCGTGTCGGTGCGGGACGGAATCGCCAGCAGTTTGCCGTCGATGGTGTTGTTCTTGACCAGGCTCGGGAAGAAATCTTGCAGGTCGGCGTCGGTGAAGTACGGTTTCAAGTCCAGCACGTCGTTGGAAAGAATGCCCGGCCAGACCACGTCGATCTCGAAGACATCGATCGGCGCGCGCGTCAGGGTGGCTTCCTGAATGATCGAAAGCGACAACGAAGAGTTGTCGGGGAACGACACGACCTTGGCCGGGATGCCGGTCTGGGCGGTGAAATCGGCCACGACCTTGCGGCAGGTATCTTGCGTTTGCGGGTTGCCGACGCAGCCGTAACTCAGTTCGACCGGGCCTGCGGAGGCTTTGTTCAGGAACAGGTACGCGCCCGCGCCGATGGCGGCGAGCGCGGCCAGACCGCCCAGTGCCGGGATGATCGGGAATTTCTTGTTGGTTTCGTTCGACATCTTTTCGCTCCTTGAGGTTCTCGAGATCAGGTGAACACCGTGCTGGACGCATAGCTTAAAACGTGTGCTGGACGGTCTTATCGGCGGCGGCGGCGCAGACGTTCCAGGCTCTCCTGAAGGCTGACGCGCATGCGCTCCAGCGCCTCGCCGAGTTCGTTCAGTTCGTCGTTGGTGCGCAGACCGACGGGTTCCTCGAGCTGCCCGAGGCTGATGCGGTCGGCGGCCTTGACCAGCCGAATCACGTTGGTGGTGATGCTGCGCGCCAGCAGCATGGCGATCAGCACGGCCAGGATCACCGGTAGCGTGCTGGCGATCAGCGTGGTGATCAGCGTGCCCTGCACGCGGCTCGAGATCGCCTGGCTGGACATGCCGACGACCGCCGTGCCGATGGTGTTCGCGTCGCGGGTGATCGGGTAGGCGGCCACCTCTAAGGGCGTGCCCGCCGCGTCCACCAGGCGGCTGGGCGGGTTGTACGTGCCCAACGGGATGCTGTTGTTCTGCATGTAGGCGCGGGCGGTGGCGCGGCGCGCTTGGGTCTGCACGTAAGCCCGCACCTGCGATGGCACGGCGGCCAGACTGGGTTCCTGACCGTACCAGCCCGCCACCGGGTTGCCGATGGCGTCCGTGACCATCACGAACTGCACGTTCTGATTGGAAAAGGTGGTGCGGGAAAGCTCCAATGCGTTCTGCAACTGCCCGATCGTTTTCCCGTCCAGCGCGTTGCCGGGAATCAAGCCGCCCACGCCGCCCGCCAGGGCAATCGCGGGGTTGCGGGCCGATTCCAGCAGCAGGCCGCGCAGCGCGCCCGGCACGGTCAGCAAAATGGCGGCCACGGCGCTGGCCACGGTCAGGAGCGTCGGCAGGATCGCGGCGAGCAGGAACTTGCTGCGTAAACTGACGCGCCCGGATGCGCGCGGGGCTTTGATCGTCGAATCGGGCATCGCGGCCCGTTCTTCGGGCTCCTCGAGCGTGTACTCGAGCGGCGCGTCCAGTCGCGCGACCTCGGCGGTCCTCGATTCGCGGCTCGTGGGCTGGTTGAAGCTGTTGCCCGCCGCCAAGGACGCTTGCTCGCTCAGGAAGCCATCCGGGGCGGGTGGCGGTACGGGCGTTGGGTCATCCACCACCATGCCTTCGGACGCTACCTCGGACGGCGCTGGTGGAACGAGCGCGGCTGTGCGCTCGAACGAAGGCTGCGCGACCGCGACCTGGGTTTCCGGGCTGACGGATGGGTTCGGCGCTTCGCCCAGTTCCGGGCGCGGCGTGTACGGACGGATCCGAACCTCGAAGCCGATCGCCTGGAAACTCCGCGCGTTGCGCAACGCATCGCGTTCCGGCGTCGGACGGCTGACCGTGACCGGCCCATCGCGGCGTTCGACCCGCTCGAGCAAGCGCGTGGCTTTGGTTTCGTCCACCTTGAAGGCCGTGACCATGTGGTTCACGCTTTGCTCGCGCGGGCGTTCCGGTGCGGCGGTGATTTCGACGACGAACAACTCCATTGACTTCCTCCTTGAAGGTCTTTCGCCCAGAGCACTGGGCTCGGGGCGAGCCGATCAACACTTGTATTTGGCGCGCAACTCGCGGCTGGCTGAACTGAACTGGGTGCGTTGCTGGTCGCTCCTGAATTGATCGCTGATGGTTTTCACCAGGTCATTGATGGCATCGAAAGGCAATTCGGTTCCGTCCAACCGCAAATCCTCGAGCGCGTCCTCGACGACGATTGCACCGACCGGTCCGAGAATTCGCACCACGCGGGCCGTCAGTTCCGTCAGGAAGCCTTGCGCCACGCGCGGCGCGCTGGCCGGGGCGGCCAGACCGAGTTGAACCACGCGCGCCGCGAGCTCCAGCACCTGATTGATCGGTAGCCCGATGATCCGCGACGTCTGCTCGAGTGAGCGCCGCCCGTCCAGTACAGACAGCAACCCGGCGGCGGTCACGGGCAGTTCGATCGAGGTATCCAGTTGGTCGAGCGCGCGCAATTTGAGAACCGTGTCCGCCCTGACCGGGGCGGGCTTTTCTTGGCTGCCGCGTTTGGATTCGTCCGCGCTGAACGACGCGTCCAACAGCAAGCGTTCGAGCGGCAAATTGATCGTGACTTCCGGTGATGCTTCACCGGTGCGGAAGCGAAACGCGCCGTCGGCCCAGCCGATCATTTCCGCCAGCGCCAGCACCGCCCAACCGCCCGTGCTGGTGGTGGCGTGAACGACCCTGCCCTGCACCAGGTAAATCTTGCCGAGCCCATCGCGCGGCCCTTCGACGTTCAGGCAACCCGCCGCCTGGTTCAAGGCCAGCTACTGCAAGAGGTTGGCGAGCGCGCCATCCTGGAGTGAACCTCTGAGATCTTGCACCATGCCTTCGACACTGTAGATATTTTTTGTCGCCTGTGCAGTCCAAAATCAGCACTGAATCTTGCGAATTGTGTGATTGGAATCGGGTCTTTTTGGTTCAGACCGTCGAGCACGCGCTCGAGATTCCACGTCACCGATGGACGGCCTTTTTGACCCGAAGATCAAACGGCTCGCGACCGCTCGAGCCAGAGGCTGAACGCTCCGATCAGGTCTTTCGGCGCGCACGGATGCGGCGCGTCCCAGCCCAGACTGCGCGCCAGATCGCCCACGATCTCTTGTGGGTTCGCGCCGCCCTCGCGCATCGCCCGGATGGACGGTGCGCCGCCGCGTTTGGCCAGCCGTTCACCTCGGTAGTCCGTCATCAACGGCACGTGGCAGTAGCGTGGCGCTCGAGCGCCCAGCATCGAAAGTGGCGCTCGAGCGCCCAGCATTTCAAAAAGCATCACCTGTCGCGGCGTGCTTTCCAGCAAATCCTGACCGCGCAGCACGTCCGTGACGCGCATCTCCAGGTCGTCCACGGCGCAGGCGAGCTGGTACGCGAAGACGCCATCGTTGCGGCGCACCACGAAATCCCCGACGCTTCCCTGCACGTCCCGGCAGACCCGACCGCGCAGGCCATCATCGAAACAGACATCGCCATCCGGCACGCGAACGCGCGTCGCGGCGGGACGCCCCGGATGTGTCGGCCCCGCGCGGCAGGTTCCCGCGTAACGCGGCTCGTCACCGTGCGGGGCGCTGGCGGACGCCAGGATCGCGCTCGAGACCTCCTTGCGCGTGCAAGTGCAGCCGTAAGTCGGCAGCCTCGAGACGGCGGCCTGGTAGCGTCCCAGGCGCTCCGACTGACGGTACGGCCCGAACGCCCCGCCCACGTCCGGCCCCTCGTCCCAGTCCAATCCCAGCCACGCCAGATCCTGCAGGATGGTTTCTTCCGCGCCCGCCCGCACGCGCGTCAAGTCCAGATCCTCGATCCGCAAGATCAGCGCACCGCCCGCTTCCCTGGCCTGCAACCACGCCATCATCGCCGTGCGCGCATTCCCCAGGTGCATTTCACCCGTCGGAGACGGCGCAAAACGTCCCCGGAAGCCAAGGTCTGCCACGCCTACAGTCTCGCACGCAGATCGAGGCTCGAGGCTTTTTGCTTAATGACGAAAGGTCGGTCTGGACGAACCCCTCCGGCTCGAGATGGCCAAAACCCGGCGAGGCTCGAGCCACCGACAGCGCGCAGCGCTACCGTGTCTGACTGCGCGGCGGAGGACTCAATTCGAGAATACCGTCGGGGACGCGTTTTTAAGATGCGAAAGAACACTGTCCTAGACGGTGTTCCTCAATCATCCGCGATCGGCTGGTCGCGCTGCCAGAGCACGCTCGAGGTGCGCGCCTTGACATCCTTCAGCACGGCCACGACGATGAAACTGATGATCACCAGCAAGCTCCAGGAACTCCATTTGCCCGTGTCCACCAAGCGCCAACCCGAGTGCTGATTCGGGTACAACCAACCGTTGTAGAACGTGCCGATGTTCTCCGCGACGTACACGAACAACCCGACCAGCACGAACGATAGTGACAACGGCATGGCGTGTTCAACGCGGTTCAGGCTGAAACGAATGCGCGTGCGCCAGTACACGGCGACCACGCCCGCGAAGATCAACCAGCGCGCGTCCGGCAGGAACAGATTGGAAAAAAAGTTCAGGTAGACCGCCAGCGCCAGCGCGCTCGGCCATTTTGAACCGGGGTAATGCTCGAGCTTCAAGTCCATCCGACGCCACGCCTGACAGTAACAACTGGCCACGGACGCGTACAGGAAGCCGCTGTAGAGGGGAACCGTGCTGATCCGAAAGAGGCTCGGTTCCGGGTAGGACCAGCGCCCCATGCCCGTCTTGAACAGTTCCAGCGCCAATCCCAGCAGGTGAAAAACCGCGATCACGCGCACCTCGTCGGTCGTCTCGAGTTTGGTGCGCCACATGATGTACTGGGTCAGCAGACACACGATCAGAATCAGGTCGTAGCGTGCCACGCCCGGCACGCCCAACCCGTGCCGGTACGCGATCCCGGACGCGCCCAGCGTCACCAGAATCACCACCGGGAACAGGCTCGAGATCACGCCCTGAAGCAAGAAGCTGAAGGCTTGCCGCGCGAAGAACGCGATTCTGGAAGGTTTCGTCGTGCGCGCTTCGATCATCAGGTTTAGGGTAGGGCACAACAAATGAGCGGGCTCTCAGCTTCGGCGCGCGTTTCAAGAAGACCGTACTGGACAATATGCTCGAGTATACGGGCAAGCGCGTGCTGGACGGTACCTTCGCGAAGATTTACTCACCGATGACCTCGAAGGTTTTCGTCTCGAGGAACGCGAAGGCCCGACCCATCTCGGCGGTGAAATGTTGCTCGGTCTGCGCCAGCAGTTGCGCCGGGATCGCCTTCCAGTGCGCCAGGCTCTCCCAGTGGATCACCAGCACCAGCGCGTCCGGTTCATTTTCATCCTGCCAGCTTTGCTTGCTCACGAACCCCGGCTGAGCCGCCAGCGTGGGCGTCCAGATGCGCGCGTCCGCCTCGAGAAACCCGGCGTGGAGGTCGCGCGGTACGCGCACTTTGAGCCATTCGATGACCACGACCCGAGGATAACGCGCCGGGTTCAGGGAATGCGGTCAATGATAAGAACATCGTCCTGCACGTGAGATCCGAATTGCGTGCAGGACGGTGTTCTCGAGGATGGATCAACGCAAGAGCTTCTCGAAACGCGTGATCCACAAGCCCGGCGCGACCTCGAGATCACCCACGGCGCGAAAACCGAGCTTCAGGTACAGGCTCACGGCGGGCGCATTCTGTTTGCCCGTCGAGACGATCGCGCGTTTCGCGTCGGGTTCCTGGGATTCCACGAATTCCACCAGCGCACGCGCGATGCCGCGCCGGAAGAAATCCGGGTCAACCATGACGCGGTGAACGTCCAGCACGGTGCCATGAAGCTTGTACGAGATGGCTCCGGCCAGGGCATCACCAGAAAACGCGCCGAAGAACACCTCGCCGCTTTCGGCCAGATCACGCCACGTCTCGAGCAACGGCGGCAGGTCAGGGAAACCGATCAGTTCGGCCTCGATGCGGTACGAGGCGCGCTGAAGTTCCAGCACGCGCTCAGCCACGGCCCGGTTTGTGATCTCGAGCGCTCGAATTTCAGGTGCGCCCTGGGCCGCCTTCATTCATCCGCGATGACGTACACGTCCACGTCGTGCGTGCGGCGCATGACATCGTGAATGATGTTGCCACCCAGCAACTCCTGCCATTTGGAGCGGTGCGTTTCACCCATGATGATCTGCGTGATGTCGTTGGTGCGCGTGAAACTGACGATGGCGTCCGTGACGTTCTTGGAAGGAATCGTGTGAAATTCGCCGTCCAGTTCGCGCGTCAACGTCTCGAACCCTTCCAGCGTGCGCTTTTCGGACGCCGAAACGGATCGCGTTTCGACGAAGACCACGTGCAGTTCGGCCTTCAGGCGTTGCGCCACGCGCGCCCCGCGCCGGATCAGGCGCGCCGATTCAGGTTTCGCCTCCAGCGCTACCGCGATGCGTTCCTTCATGCCGCGCGCCAGCATTTCCTCGGGCTGCGGGGCTTCCTCGACGGCATCCGCCACCTGACGCAGGGCCAGTTCGCGCAGGTGCGTCAAGTTTTCTTCGGTGAAAAAGCTGGATAAGGCCGTCTCGATGCGGGCGTTGGCGTAAATCTTGCCCGCCTTCAGGCGCTCCTGCAACTGTTCCGGCGTGACATCCACCAGCACCAGTTCGTCCGCTTCCAAGACCACCCGGTCCGGCACGCGATCCTTGACGCGCACGCCCGTCATGCGTTCGACCAGATCCATCAGGCTCTCGAGGTGCTGGATGTTCAGCGTGCTGACCACGCTGATGCCCGCGTTCAGCAGTTCATCCACGTCCACGAAACGCTTCTTGTGTTTGGCTCCGGGCGCGTTGGTGTGCTGCAACTCGTCCACCAGCACCAGTTGCGGCTTGCGGGTCAGCAAGCCGTTCAAGTCCATTTCCGTCATCTGGGCGCCCTTGAATTCCAGCGTCTGGCGCGGAAAAACTTCCAGGTCGCCCGCCAGGGCCTTGACATCGGCGCGCCCGTGCGCTTCCAGAAAACCGATGATCGCGTCTACACCCTGCGATTTTCGTTCGATCAATTCCTGAATCGCGCGGTACGTCTTGCCGACGCCCGGCGCGGCCCCGACGTAAATCTTGTGCTTGCCGCGCCTGGAACGCAGCAGCGCGCGCAGGACTTCTTGCGGGTCCGGCTTGTCCGCCAGAATCACCGGGCCGAGCAAGGTCGGGCGCTCGGTTTCGTCGAACAGGTCGGGTTTGGGCGCTTTCTCGCGCGGATCGGGCGTGTTGGGATCGCTCATAAGGGGTGGTGGTGCGAGCCATTCTATGCCGGGAAAAGCCCTCACGGGTCAGAAGTCAGAGGTCGGGCGGGTTGAAGCGCGCATCTCGAGGAACGGCTCGGGCCGCTCTGAAAGCCAAACGTTGAGCTTCAACCCACAAAAGACTGTCCAGCACGGTGTTCTCGAGTGTCAAGGTCGAGGCGAGAACCGAAGCAACCGGGTTTTCCTCTGACCCCTGACGACTGACCCGCGACCACCCTCAGCGCTTGAGCGTCCCGATGTAATACAGGCCGCGTTCGACCACGCCCTCGAGCGCGCTGAGCGCGTCCTCGACGGTTTCCAGGGTCTGATCGGGCAGGGTGTCGCGCAGCGTATCCGGCTCGTTCTTGCGCCCGAAGCCGCCGCGCACGGAAAACGACAAGCCGGTCGCGGTCGTGTTGACCACCAGGTACGCCCACCAGCCCGGACGGTTGTCCACCAGGTCGCGCCGCACGACGCGCATGGCGGGTCGCAAGAACAACCCGTCGTAATCGCTGGCTTCGATGTTCAAACCCAACCCGGTTTTGTCCAGGCTCGTTCGGATGCGCGCCAAACCTTTGGTGATCGCGTCGTTGGCCGCCGCGCGGTCGCGCTCGCCGCGCCTGAAGGACTCGAGAAATCGTTCGTTCAATTCCGCCATGCCCCCATCCTACCCAGGTGCGCCCAGGAAAAAGATGCCGTCCGGCATGGAGGTCAGGAATCGCGTGCTGGACGGTCAATAGGCCGCGAACCATAAGCCTCAAGCCGCAAGGCAAAACCTTGAGGCTTGAGGCTTGCGGCTCGCGACTCCGCTCGTTGACAGAACCCCGCGCCCGTCTTACACTCACCCTCGAGCCGAAAGGCTCGACAATCAGGTTCTCTTATCGAGAGCGGTGGAGGGACTGGCCCTGTGAAACCGCAGCAACCGACGAGGAAACGAATGACCGAATCACAGATGCGAATGCGAATGTTCAGCGACCGAACGGTTCGCTCTGTTCTCATCTGAGTTTCGAGAATTCTTCCGAACCATTCGGTGCTAACTCCAGCTACGGCGCAACCTCAGGTTGATGGCCGTGGGCAGATAGGGGAAGGGACGCGAACGCATTGTTTTGCCCCTTCTCGAGAGAGGAGGGGCGAAGTGTTTTGTACGTCGATCGCGGTCAGGAACGTGGTCAGAACTCAGGGATCAGAACTCAGAAGTGAGCCAAGGCTTCTGGGCGGATGACCAGCCCTCGCATGCTCGAGAATACCGTCCTACACACGAGAATCGTTTTACCCCAGAATTGCGTTCTGGACGATGTTTCCTCTGGCTCCGAATTTCACCTGTGACTCGTGACTAGAGACCCCTGACGCCTCACCACCCGCCTTCTCGAGCCTTAAACCCCACCCAAAGGAGCGACCCCATGCCCAAGTTTGAAACCCTGCAAATCCACGCCGGACAGACGCCCGACCCGACCACCGGTTCGACCACCGTGCCGATCTACCAGACGGCCAGCTACAACTTCAAATCCGCCGAACACGCCGCGAAACTCTTCGGCTTGCAGGAATTCGGCAACATCTACACGCGCATCATGAACCCGACCAACGACGTGCTGGAGAAGCGCATCGCGGCCCTGGAGGGCGGTGCGGCGGCGCTGGCGGTCGCGTCCGGGCACGCGGCGGAATTCGTGGCGATCACGACCATCGCGCAGGCGGGCGACAACATCGTGTCTACGCCGAACCTGTACGGCGGCTCGTACAACATGTTCAAAGTCACCCTGCCCCGGTTGGGCATCAACGTCAAGTTCACGTCCAACCAGGAAACCCCCGAAGAGTTCGCGGCGCTGATCGACGATCAAACCAAAGCCGTGTACCTCGAGACGATCGGCAATCCGGCGCTCAACATCGCGGATTTCGAGGCCATTGCCGCCGCCGCGCACGCCAAAGGCGTGGCTGTGATCGTGGACAACACCTTCGGCATGGGCGGATATTTGTTCCGCCCGTTCGAGCACGGCGCGAACGTCGTGATTCACAGCGCCACCAAATGGATCGGCGGTCACGCCACCGCCATCGGTGGGTTGCTGGTGGACGGCGGGAACTTCGACTGGGGCAATGGGCGTTACCCCTTATTCACCGATCCCAGCCCGAGCTATCACGGGTTGAACTTCTGGGAAGTTTTCGGCACGAACGGCCCCTTTGGGAACATCGCGCTCGCCATCCGGGCGCGCGTCGAAACCCTGCGCGACCTCGGGCCAGCCCTCGCGCCACAGAACGCCTTCGCGTTCCTGCAAGGGCTCGAGACGCTTTCTTTGCGCGCCGAACGCCACATCGAGAACACCCTGAAGATCGCCAAGTGGCTGGAATCCCGCCCGGAAGTCACCAAGGTCACGTACCCCGGCCTGGAATCCCACCCGCATTTTGAACGTGCCAAGAAGTACCTGCCCAGGGGCGCGGGCGGCGTGCTGACTTTTGAACTCAAAGGCGGTCGCGGCGCGGGCGAGGCGTTCGTGAACAGCGTCAAGCTCGCGTCACTGCTGGCCAACGTCGGCGACGTGCGCACGCTGGTGATTCACCCGGCCAGCACGACCCACAGCCAGCTCTCGCCGGAAGAACAATTCACGGCGGGTGTGACCCCCGGCCTGGTGCGCATCAGCGCGGGCCTGGAGCACATCGACGACATCCTGGAGGACTTCGCGCAGGCGCTCGAGGCCAGTCAAGTCAAGCTCGCACAAGCCGCCGATTGAACAACCCTCGGGAACACTGTTGTGGACACATTCCTTAATTCGTGTGTGGGACGGTGTTCTCGAGAATCTGGCGGCTCGAGAAAGGTGCATCCGCGAATCTCGCGCAACGACTGAGAGACTCACATGACAGCGCTGAAACCAGAACGCGATCTGCACGTCGAAACCCTCGGTGACTACGAGGCCAGGGTGCTGTTCCCCGAACCGCGCCCGGACGCGAGAGAAACGCGCTACGCGACGGTCTTTACCGCCGCCAAGCCGCTCTCGCTCGAGCGCGGGGGAACGCTCGCGCCGGTGCGGGTGGCGTTCAACACCTACGGGAAGCTCAACGCGGCCAAAGACAACGCGGTCGTGGTCTGCCACGCCCTGACGGGCTCCTCGAGCGTGGGAGGCGCGTCGGGCTGGTGGCCTGACCTGATCGGGCCGGGCAGAATGCTGGACACGGAACGCGATTTCGTGATCTGTTCCAACGTGCTGGGCGGGTGTTACGGCACGACCGGGCCAGCCAGCCCAGACCCGAACTCGGATCGGGATTACGGCCCAACCTTCCCGGAAATCACGATTCAGGACATGGTGCGCGTGCAGCGCGCGCTGGCAGATCACCTGGGCGTCAGGAAAGTGCGCGCAGTGGTCGGTGGCAGCATGGGCGGCATGCAGGCGCTGGAGTGGTTGCGCCTCTACCCGGAATTCGTAGGTGCGGGCGTGGTCATCGGCGCACCGCCCAGGCATTCGCCGTGGGGCATCATTTTCAACCACCTGGCGCGCATGGCGATTCAGAACGACCCGGATTTTCGGGGCGGACGCTACGCCGCGCAACCCAAAGGGCTGGCGCTGGCGCGCGCGATCACGACGCTGTTTTTCAGGTCGCCGGAATCGTTTCAGATCACGCAGGGTCGCCGCCCCAGCCCGGTGGATGCGGCCCGCTTCGGAATAGAAACCTACCTGGAGCATCAGGGCGAGAAACTCCTGGAACGCTTCGATGCCAACAGCTACATCACGATTTCTCGGGCGATGGACTGGTTCGATCTGACGCCCGCGCAGCTCGCGGGGATTGTGCAGCCCGTGCTGTGCGTGGGCATCTCGAGCGACATCCTGTACCTGCCCGGTGAAGTGCGTGAGGTCGCGCAGACCATCCCGAACGCGACCTACTGGGAACTGGAAAGCCCGCACGGTCACGATGCTTTTCTGCTCGAGACGGCTCAACTCGGCGAGCAGGTCGTTCGTTTTCTCGAAACAATCTAAAAAAACACCGTCCCACACGCATTTCTCGAGACTAGAGATCTGTGTGTGGAACCACGTTCAGGGTTCTGCTGGCTGAACTGAAGAAACACAACAAACCGGAACGAGAGTCAAACTCAAGTTCCGGTTCGGTTTTACTCCTCCCAAAAAATTGTTTTCGCAAAATTCTTGTCTTGCTCGAGCCAGAAATGCGCCAAACTTTTCGCATTGTCGAGCGAAGTTTCACATAACTTGTTGTACATTTGCAGCGTACGCATAAGATTTTCAAGCAACCTTGTGTACGCTGGCTCGCAGGTGGCCTCACAACTTCGCTTTTTGCAAATGACTATCAAGTCCAGCATCCGTTCCTGAAAGATTTCAGGTTCTTTAAGGTGGGAAATCAGCTCATCAAATTCGGCTGTGAGGGAACGGCCATTGTCAATAGCCGCGAGTAGTAAATTGTTGAATGTGATCAAAAAGCAAATAGACATGATTAAAAGCTCGAGGGTCGTTCTTAGCGCCCCCGAGAATAGGTTTTTGGTTTTCAGAGAGACGAACGCCGCTCGAGACGGAGTGCAGCAGGGCTGCACGTGTCGGGAGGGCGGGTTATCAAGAACCCAGGCGAACGATCGCTCGCGTATTCAGCTTGGCACGGGGAAATCAGGTGGGCGTAAAAACCGCACGCGCGGGTGACCGCACCAATCGCGCCGCGCGATCCAACCCGAGAAAACACCGTCCTGCACGCGTTTCTTCGAGATTTGAAATTTGCGCGCCGGACGGTGTTCCCCGAACCTAACCCAGCCCGACCAGCTTCGCGCTCACGTCCCACAAGCGTTTTTGCGTGCCCTGATCCATCGACGCGGGGCTCGAAGTTTTGACCTGCCGCTTCTCGAAATACCTGCCGGTCACGCCCTCCACGTCACTGCTCGAGGCGAGGTAAATGATCGTGTCCGCGCCCGCTTCGGGCGTGATCGCCATCAGGTTCTTGGCCAATCCCAGCAAGCTCGCCACCAACCCGGTGTTGCCGCTTCCAAAAGCGGTCTTGACGAAGCCCGGATGCAAGCAGTTGGCGGTCACGCTCGATCCGCCGAGCCTGCGCGCCAGCTCGAAGGTGAACAGCACGTTTTCCAGCTTGGAATCGCTGTACGCCTGCCAGCCGCTCCATTTCTTCTCGCCCTGAAGGTTATCGAAGTTGATCTTGCCGGACGTGTGCGCCGCACTCGAGACGCTCACGATTCGGGCTTTCGGTGCGGCTTTGAGCGCGTCCAGCAAGAGGTTGGTCAATAAAAAGTAGGCCACGTGATTGAGCGCGAACGTCATTTCCAGACCGTCCGGGCTGAGCTTGCGCTCCGTGTAAAATGCGCCCGCGTTGTTGACCAGCACGTCCAGGCTGGCGTGTTTCGCCTTAAACTCGTCCGCGAGCTTTCGGATTTCCGCCATGCTGGAGAGATCCGCCAGGAACAGTTCCAGGTTGGCGTTCCCGGTCGCGCTTTTGATCTCCTCAAGGGTCGCTTGACCCTTGGCTTGGTTGCGCGCCACCAGCGCCACGTTCGCGCCCTGACGGGCCAGTTCCAGGGCCGCGATCTTGCCGATGCCATTCGTCGCGCCCGTCACCAGCACGGTTTTTCCAGTCATGCTCATGCTTCACCCTCGTACACGTGTTCGGTTTCCCACGCGCCTTTTTCTTGCGTATGTAACCGCCAGTAGTGCGCCGCGATCCGATCGGGATCGAAGGCTGTGCCCGCCTTCACGCTGCCCGCAACCGTCACGGTCGCGACGTGAATGCCTTCCGGCTCGAGTTCCTGGGCGTAAGCGAACGCCAGGCTGCGGATGCCCGCCTTGCCGATCCCCAGCGACGCGTAATCCTTGTACGGGTTGAGCGCTAGCCCGCCGCCGGTGAACAAGATCGTGCCGGACGCGTTTTTTTTCATGCCGTCCAGCACGGCGTTGGTGGCTTCCAGAGCGCCAATGACGTTGACCGTGAAGCCTTCTTGCAGCACCTGACGGCTGAGGCTCGAGGGCGCGCCCGGATTGTACGCGGCGGCATTGTAGACCAGCACGTTCGGCGCGCCGAGTTGCGCCTCGACTTGCTTCATGGCGGCCTCGAGCGAACCGGGCACGGATGCGTCCCCGCTGAACGCCTGCGCCTCGAGCCCATCGGCTCGAAATTGCGCCGCGTAGCCCTCGACCTTACCCAGATCGCGCGCCACCAGCGCCACCCGAAAACCCTCACGCGCAAATGTTCTGCCGACCGCCAGCCCGATTCCTGGCCCGACACCCACGATTGCAGCCACGTTGGACACGAATGCTCCTTCCTCGAACCTCGGGCGCGGCCCGCTGATCTGGCGCGCTGCTCGAGAAGACCGTCCGGGACGATGTTACTTGTTGATCATCTTGAAGCCGTGGCGCACGTTCTTCCAGCCAGAATTGAACGCGTGCGTGATCCAAATCATCCCCAGCGGTTCGATGTAGCGGCTCGCGGTGATATCGCCCAGGTCAACCACACCCCAACCGAAGCTCTCGAGCAAGTCCGAGACGGCCTTCTTGGCGCCCGGGTCGTTGCCCGCGATGAACATGTCCGGGTCAGCCCCGATGAAGGTTTTCGGGTGCGCCATGGCCGCCGCCGTGACGATGTTGAGCGCCTTGACGACCCGCGAATCCGGCAGCCACGATTGCACCAGTTCGCCTGCCGAGGTGTTCCAGCCCAGCGCCAGCGCGGGTTTGCCGGATGAAAAATCCAACGGGTTGGTGATGTCCACGACGGTCTTGCCGCGCAGGTTTTCGGTTCCCGCCAGCGCCAGCGCGTTCTGTGTTCCTTCCCAGTGCGTCGCCAGCAGCACGATCTCCCCGAACTGAGCTGCTTCAGCGTTCGTACCGATCCCGACCGCAGGATTCGCCCCCGTGAATTCCGCCAGTTTGCTCGCGTCCCGCGTGCCGATCATGATGGTATGACCCAAGCCCGCCAGATCCTTCGCGAGTTGCTGCCCGACCTGCCCTGAACCGATGATGCCGATGTTCATGCTGCCTCCTGTTCCCCGCAGAGGCTACCCATAGCGCACCGAATCTGTCTGTATCGTCGCTCGCACGAGGGGATTTCAGGCGAAACCATCCAGCGCGAATTCGCGTGCTGGACAGTGTTTTCAAGCCAAGCGCCAGCGAGGTTCCTAACATCCCGTTCCCGGCTCAATCTGGATCTCGAGGAATCGCCAGGACGGCACAGGCCAGCACCAGCATCACCAGCGCCCAGATCCCGATCAGCAGCCAGGGCATTCGGAAATTTGCAACGATTCACAACGTGCGCGCCAGTCGTTCATGCATTCACCTGCGGCTCGGGCGGGCATTCTGGAACCCCGACCCGCTCGAGACATCCTGCTCGAGAAGCATCGCCCAAACGTCGCTCGAAGAAAACGGTCTGAACGCCGAGCAAGCAAGATGCGTCCGCTCTACTCAGCCCGAGCGGTCTTTCGGCTGCGGCATCACCGCGTCCCGGACGAACCGTGCAGGATGCGGGCGCAAAAGCCGGCAGTCCCTGTAAAGGAAAGGACTGCCGGGAAAGAATGGCTTCTCGATCAGGGAATCGCGACGACGGTGACGGTGACGTTGTTGATCGGCGAACCCGTGTAATTCTGCGCCGTCGGGTTGGACGCGCCCAGATCGCCCGAGTCGCAGGCTGTACCGTTCGAGTTCTTGTTGATGCAGGCCACGACGCGGTACGTGCCGTTCTGAAGGGACTTGCCGTCCCTGCCCGCCGTGATCGAGTAGTTGACCGTGCCGTTCGTGCCGGGCAGGATCACGACCGTTCGACCGCTCTGCGGGTCGTTCGGTGCGAAAGAACCGTTGACCTGACGATCGGCGTAAACGTAGACGGTCGTCTGGGCGGGCGGCGGACTGGACGGGTTCGCGGCTTTCTTGACCGCCGCTCCCGCCTGCAACAGACCGAAACCGAAGGTGGCACTCGGGCCGAGGTTGCGGGCGGTGGTTTGAAGAATGCCCCTCGTCTGCAAGGCAGTCAAGCCAGCGTTGGCGGCGCGAATCAATCCGGCGACCGCCGCCACCTGCGGGGCAGCTTCCGAGGTGCCGAAGCGCTCCTCGAAGCCACCGCCGACCTGCGTGGACCAGATGCCCTGACCGGTCGTGATGCTCGAGCCCATGCCGGGAGCCATGATCAAGCGCGTGTCACCGCGCGCGGAAAAGGACGCGATCTGGTTGCTCGAGTCCACCGCGCCGACCGGAATCGTGTTGACATCCGAGGCCGGGTAGAAGAGGATTTTCTGGTTGTCCGGCACATTGGGCTGGTAATTTCCGGCGGCGGCCACCACCACGACATCCTTAGGCCCCGCCGCGTAAGCGATCGCGTCGGCGAAGAGCTTGTCCGGGTTCTTGGTCACATCCGCAGTCGGCAATCCGAGCGAGAGGTTGATGACTTTCGCCCCCTGATCAGCGGCGTAGCGAACCGCCGAGGCGAGCGCGGCGCTGTCCGAAGCGGCGCTGCCGTTGAAGTTCCCGAAGACCTTGACGGCCAGCACCTTGCCGCCCCAGGTCACGCCCGAGATGCCGACCGAGTTGTTGGTCGCGGCGGCGATCATGCCGAAGGTGTGCGTTCCGTGTCCGCCACCGGACACGGAGAGCGGGATATCCGTCGGGTCGCCGTCCGTTCCCTGGCAGACGCTGCCGTTGTTGTTCGGGCAGAAATCCTGGCCCGCCGTGACTCGGCCCGCCAGGTCGGGATGGGTCAAATCCACGCCCGTGTCCAGCACCGCGATCAACCCGTCCGGCACGGTTTTCTGAGTCAACCACGCGCCCGGAGCGTCAATCTGGGTCAGGTAAAACTGCTTGTCGGAGTAATTGGGGTCGTTCGGAACGGGGGCCGCCTCAAGCGGACGGTAAATGTAGTTCGGTTGCACCAGTGCGCCTGTCTCCTGGGCGACGCGATCCGCGAAGGCGCGCTCGTTCTGGCCCGCCGGAACGCTGGCCCTCGAGACGCGCTCGTTCAGGCGCTCGAGCCGCGCGTTTTGCAAGCTGGGTGCGCTGGCCACGCGCAGGTTGTTGCCAGCGTTGGCGTCTGAAAGAATCAGCACCTGACCGGGTGCGTGCGGCAGCGACCAGTCCGGTTGGAAGGGTTTAGCTTGCGGCAGACCCTGAGCCTCGAGACTGCTCTGGGCGTTCTGGACGCTCAATAGACCGTTGGGTACGGTGATCGTGCCGCTGATACCGCCCTGGCCGGTCTGGATGATCGTCAGGTTGATCTCGCCGTAATCGTTGGCGTCGGCGGCGTTGGTGGCGCGCACCGTCACGGTCGGCGGGTTCGGGATGTTGGCGGGCGCGAAGTACTGGATCGTGCCGTTCGTGCTGGCTGGTGTGCTGGTCGGGCTGACCGTACCGAGGCTGCTGTTGCCGCCAGCCACGCCGTTGACGCTCCAGTTGAGCGCGAGCGGTGTGGCGGTGGTGGCTTGCAAATTCAGGCCGTTCGAGACGGTCACCTGCGTGATGCCGGTCGTGCTCTGAACGGTCACGGACGGTTTCGATGGCGGTTGTGGGCAGGAAACCAGCAGCGCCGCGAGCGCGGCGGCAACAGTCATGTTCGTGCGGATTCGCATGTGATGAACCTCCCTGTTCTTTGGACTCGAGGTGAGGCTATCGCGTGCGGATGAACGGAAGGTAACGGTTTGCTTCACGCTTCGTTGAGGATTGAACGTTATTGATCGGGGGCACCGTCCAGCGTGCCGCTTCACGAATGCGCGCTGGACGGTGCGCACCGGACGATGCGCTCGATCACGCGTCCTCGAGCATGGGGTTTACAGTTGGCGTCGGCTGGTCGGCGGCGCGGGTTCGGTGGCGTTCGAGGTCGGTTCATCGGGTTTGACGGGCGCGGGCTGCACTGGTTCGGACTGCGACTGGAGCTGTACTGGTTGCGACTGGGCTCGCTGGGGCTGGGCTGGCTGGGGCTGGGCTGCGTCCGGCTCGAGCATCACGTCCACGATCCCGGAACGGTAGTTGATGCGCGCCCGACCCGAAACCCGACCCCAGAATTCGGTCACGCCCGTGGCGAAACGGTAGCGCAAATAGGAACGTCCGCTCGCGGTTTCCGGCATGGCTCGCAAGGATTCGATCCGTTCCAGCACGGCGTCTGGGTAAGTCGAGACGAATTTGGGGTCGGCGCGCAGGCTGCGATCTACGGCCTCGAAGAGACTGATTTCTCGAGGGGTCAGGGTGTCACCCGAGGCCGTGCCATCGGGGTTGATGAGGCTGACTTCGGGGTTGGACGCGTTGATGGCTTGGTTCATGTTTGCCTCGCTCGAGAATACCGTCCGCACTCGATCTCGAGAATCTTCATCCGTGCCTACTGGGATGACGGTACGAACGTCCTGGACGGTGTTCCTAGTTCGTGGGTAGCGGCCCGACGTACTTTTGATACGCGGCGATCCAGTCGTGCGCGATCTCTTGCTGCGCGGTCTGAATCGGGATCTTGCCGGTGCAGATCATCTCGTGCAGCTTGTTCTCGAGTTCGTCCTTGACGTGGGCGTTCAAGGGTTTGAGTTTGTAGGATTGCGGGAACAGGTTGCGCGCCGAATTTGACCCGCCCAATTCCAGGCTGACGATGTGGTCAATCTCGTACTCGCCGGGTTTGTGGCTGACGATGCCGTACTCCTGGTAGATCTGCTTTTTCAAATCCGAGGGCACGTTTCGCACGGTTTTCGTGTATCCGGACGTGCAGATCTGGCTCACGTTGGTGGTCAGCACGTCCCCCGGCGAGAGCCTCGGGTCGGGGGACACGCCCGGAATCACGCGCGCGGAGCCTGCAGACGGCGGATTGACGTTCGGCGCGCCCTGAAGCTGGGGCAGGTAGCTCATCAGCAGCCGGATCACGATCGCGATCAGTACGATCCACAGCACCCAATTTGGCAGTCTGGTTCGCCGAGACCTCATTTCGTTCTCCTTGGGTGCGGCGTACCTGAACCGCGCCGCACCTGAACCGCGCCGCACCCGACCGAGGTGCATTGAGCGCCCAACGCGTGAACACGACATGAAAAGCAGTTCGAGTGCGCAACAAGCACCGTTCTGAGCGTTCTGACCTTCACCCCGGTACGACCGCCTGAACGTTGACGATGCTGCGCCCCAAACGGTCTTTTCCGGTGCGCTCGAGCATCGGGTTTTTGAAGCTGAGCGTCTGTGAGGCTGTGCCTCAGCAGCCCGCCCATCAAAACGAAAAGAGGGCGTTCAGGACGCCCTCTCGACCGTGATGGCTTTACTTTTTGATGATCTCGGCATCCTTGGGCAGTTTGCGCAGGTCGGTGGCTTTCAAACCCACGTTCTGCTCCCACTTGCTGACCGTGATGTCCGCGATTGGATTGAGGCCCTTGTCGTCGAAATACTGAATGCGCTGCGGTCGCCACGAGCCGTCCAGTACCCAGACCTTGACGCGGGAAAACTCCAGGTTGGAACCCGGCTTCGGCGTGGCATCCACCACGTAAGCCTTGCCGTCGGGCGTGGATTCGGTGGTGACGGGCTTGAAGTTGATCTTGTCTTTGGGCAGCGAATCGCTGAAGCTCGAGAACTGTGAGAAATTGAAGTTGAAGCCGCCGACGTTGGCCGCGTTCAACTTCGTGATCGTGACCTGGTTGGTCAAGAACAAGTAGTTGTAGACGGTGGTTTTATCGATGATGATGAAATTGTCCGCCAGCGAATCCGGGGCGTTGAACTTGACGCGCACCAGGTTCATGGCGGGAATGGCCTGCACGTCCATCTCGAGCTTGAGTTTCTGGTCGCCCTGCTCGGCGCTTCCAGCCACGCGCGCGCGGTAGTCCTTGATGGATTTCTGGGTGGTCTCGAGCTTGGCGAGGATGTCGGCTGCGCTCGGGCTTTGCGCCAGCGCGATGCCGATGGCGGACGCGATCAATCCCAGGCCGATGCTCAGAAGTGTCTTTGTTTTCACGGGTGCCTCCGAAGAACGCCGCGCAGTACGCCAGAAGCGTTGACTGGGACGGCGCGAACCTGATGAAGTTTATACCGCCTGCGGCATGAGAACGAGCCCGGAGCGGCTAAACGCACCTTCACCCGCAGCCGCGATTGTATGTGAAATCGTCTGGAACTGAAGCGGCGAAGCCGCGCAAGTGAAAGACGATTTCACTCGTATCCAACGCGTCAGGGCGCGGTTTTGATTTGATCAAAATACCTCGTCAAATCAAAACGGATTTGATATCACCGCGCCAAATCCCGGAGGAGACCGTCCAGGACGCGAATCTCGAGAAATCAGAATCTGCGTCCCGGACGGTCTTTGGCCGCGGCTCAAAAGAGAGAACACCGCTTGGGACGGTGTTCTCGAGAATCCCGATACGCGTCACTTGGCCAGCAAATCGTCCAGGTACAGCACGTAACCCAACTGCGCGCCCCACTGGAACAACCCGCCCAGGAGCGTCCCGCCGCCGAGCCGGATGTACGCCTGTCCGGGCCCCAGGTTCGCGTTGAAGGCCGCTCCGAAGCGCAACGGGTACACGTCCAGACGCCACGGCTCGAGCGAGACGTACGCGCCCAACGTGCCGACGTTGTCCGGCAAGTCCGTGTCGAAATTAAGATTCAAGCCGTAAAGGATGCCGTCCACGCCACCGATCGGGCCGTAGCCGAGCAGCAACTCTCCGCTGACGGTGTACGGGTCCGTTTCAGGAGCGTACTTGCCGCCCAGCACGCCCGCGTAGGTCACACCCAGGTTCTGGCCGCCCACGTCCTGAAACGCGAACTGCGGCCCACCGTAAATCGTGATCTCGCCCTCGCGATATTCCAATCGCGCCCCGACCCGCGAACCCGCCGTGCTGTAACGCCCGTTGACGCTGGCCGCCAGCACCCTGGAAAGCCGGTACGTGAAGCCGCTGCTGACCAGAAAGCCCGAATTGCCGAACGGGTCGCTGTCCTTCTCGAAGGTGGACATCGGGTTGGTGGCGTCGGGTGGCACCGACCAGTACAGACCCTGAAATTCCGCCGCGACAGGCCCAAACGTGCCGCGCGCGTTCAGGCGCACGCGCACGCCGCCCGCGTATACAAACGCGAAACGCGTCAGCACCGAAAACCGTCCGAGCGGCCCGAGATCCTGACCCACGCCGATTCCGGCCAGCGCCCACCGGTTGGTGGCGGTCGCCTCAAGCGAGATGTCCGGGTTGTTGGCGACCACCAGGTTGCGCAGGGTCGCGCCGATGGTGAATGGGAACGCGCCCGCCGCCCCGAAGACCTCGATCTCGGTCGCGTTGGCGTGCTGAGTCAGCAACCCGAGCGCGCACAGAAGCATAAGTGTGATTCGTTTCATTTGACTCACTGTAACCGCCCGGCCCGAATGGAGACTGTCGGAAATCCGCGTTTGCTTCGCCTCAAAACCCGTGTCCGACCGACTTGAACCTCGAGAACACCATCTGAGACGACCTTCTTTGATCTCGGGCGGACTCGTTTCCAGCGCCGAGGAGAATCTCGAGAAACCCTGAGATACCGACTCGCGCTCGACGATGGCTCGAGCCATTTCACCCCGTCCGGACCCTATTTTTGCGGGGTTCTCGCCAGCGCGCCCGACCTCAGAACCGCAAAATACCGGAATTCGCGTCCAGAAGCTGCTACTATTCGTTCCGTGCGTGGATCGTTGGGTGTGTTCAACCTGGTGGATCTGATTCAATTGCTGGCCCAGAACAACTCTCGCGGCTACCTGGGCATTCACCACCCCGCCCAGGGCGAAGGGCGTTTCTACCTGGAAGATGGCAAGCTGACCCACGCCAGCTTCGCGGGTACGCACGATCTCGAGGCGTTGCGGGTCGCGTTGACCGACGAGCGCGGCAGCTTCGAATTCGTCCCGAACCAGTTGCCAACCAAGAAAACCATCACGTCTAGCCTGGACAACCTGCTCCTTCAGGCCGTGCGCGAACTCAGCGACACCCCGCGCCACGAGGAAAAACAAACCCCTCGACCGGACGAGGTCGATGTGCCGCGCGTGCTCGACAAGGCGCGCCTGATGTCGGTGGAACTTTCAGACCAGGAACGCGCCGTGGTCAAACAAATCGACGGGCGGCGCAGCACCGCCGAACTGGCCGAAGCTTGCGCGCAACCGTTCTCTCAGGTGCAGGACGTGCTGGTCAGGTTGACCGCGCTGGGGCTTCTCGATGTCAAGAAACGCCAACCGCGCGTGGCCAGGCTGGTGATCGGGTTATCGCACGACCTGTTCGGCCTGGAAGCTGCCGTGGACAGCACGATTATCAAAACCTGGGAGCGCCAGCACGGACGGCGCGTCAAGAAAATTCGCATGCGCGAAGAAACCGGGCGCGAGTTCGTGTTTCCCGCCCTTTCCGCGCCGAACCTCGGCGCGTACCTGCTTTTTTCCAGCAACGCCATGATGCGCTTCACGCTCCACGCCGGCTCGAGCGTGCTGGTCAAACCCGAGCAGTGAAGGTGGTCAGGGGTCATATCAAATCGTGTTTGTTTTTGTCGGAGCCTGATTCTCGAGATTGTCGTACACAACGGCAAGCTCGCTCTCATCATTCGTGGTTACATCGCCAATTCTAAAAGCGATTTGATATCAGGGGCCAGAAGGAACACCGTCCTGCACGGCGTTCTCGAGCATCAAAATTTGCGTGCTGGACGGTGCTCTCGAGACGCACTTCGCGCGCACTACTTGAAGGCGTTCGCCACCATGCTGATGAGCGCCCAGGCCAGCACCGCAATTGACCCGACCGCCAGCGCGTTCTCGAGCGAGCGCGGCGGACGGCGGTAGACGTACCCGAGCGCCAGCCCCGCCACCACGCCACCGACGTGACCAAAATTATCCACGTTCGGAATCACGGCGCTGAGCAAAAGCGACGGCAGCAGCACCATCGCGTTGCGCCGCAACTGCAACCAGAACTGCGCCAGGTTCTGCACGCCGACCACGCACGCGAACCCCAGCACGCCGAAGACCGCGCCAGATGCGCCGACGCTGATCGCCTGACGGTTGCCCAGCAAGCTCGAGGCCAGCGAAGCGATCAAACCCGTGACCACGAACGCGATCACCGTCGCCCGAGGCCCCGCGTAGCGCTCCAGGTTGCTGCCGAGATTCCACATCGCGTACGCGTTGAATGCGATGTGAATCAGGCTGCCGTGCAAGAGCATGGCAGCTGCCAACCGCCAGAGTTGCCCACCTTCGATGGTCGCCGCGTAGTAATTCCCGCCCAGCCGATCCAGCGTGTCCAGACTGACATTGCTGGCAATCGCCTGCTGCACGCCCGTCAGCGCGCATTCCAGAATGAACACGACCGCCAACAGCGCCAGCAAGCCCAGCGTGGCGGGCGGCGGAATCCGAGCGCGATTCACCACCACTCGAGCAACCCTTCCGGAAACGCGAGCGGCGCAATCGTGGAACCCGGCTCGAGCAGTACGGGATCGTCGTGGCCGAAGCTCGAGTCCTCAGCCTCGCCCGTTGCGTGTGTTTGCTCGAAGGGCATGGTCATGGTTTCAGTTTAGCCGAATGCAACGCGCCAATTGGAACGCAAGGCTCGAGAGAACGCAGCTTGACGAGAAGGCATCCGGTTTCCTTAAAGACGACGTGATCAATCGCGCCCCGACAGCAAACGCACTCGAATCACCGCGAGAACACCGTCTGGCACACAACTTACAGAATGTGTACTGGACGGTGTTCTTTTAACCGAAGTAATCCGGCAACTGATCTCGCGTGGCGATCACTTCGCGGGATTTGCTGCCCTTGTACGGCCCGACGATGCCCATCGCCTCGAGCGCATCGATCAGCTTGCCCGCGCGGGCGTGACCGACGCTCAAACGGCGCTGCAACCTCGAGACGGCGGCGTAACCTTCCTCGATCACGACCTCGGCGGCTTTCTTGATCAGGGGGTCGGCGAAATCGATGTCTTCGGCCTTGATGACCGCGCCGCTGGTTTCAAACACGCCGTCGAAGTCCGTGCCGTAAGCCTCGCCGAAATCGTCGTCGAAGAACTGGCGGCGCAAGAATTCCGTGATCCGCGCGAGTTCGGCTTCAGAGATGTATGGCCCCTGCAAGCGCACGCTTTTGACCAGTCCGGGCTGGTAAAAGAGCATGTCGCCGTAGCCCGTCAAGCGCTCCGCGCCCGTGCTGTCCAGGATGGTGCGGGAATCGATGCCGGAGGACACCGCAAACGCGACTCGGGCGGGGATGTTGACCTTGATCAGGCCCGTCACCACGTCCGCGCTGGGGCGTTGCGTCGCCAGGATCAGGTGCATTCCGGTGGCTCGAGCCATCTGCGCGAGGCGCATGATCGAGGCTTCGACTTCTTTGGGGCTGGTGATCATCAGGTCGGCCAGCTCGTCGATGATGATCACCAGGTAGGGCAGTTCGGGGTCGCCGCTGGCTCGGGCTTTCTCGTTGTACTGCTCCAGATTTTTCGCGCCGACTTCACTCATCATCTTGTAGCGGCGTTCCATGTGTCCGACGCAGCCCAACAGCACGCCCGCCGCGTCCATCGGGTTGGTCACGACGGGTCGCACCAGGTGCGGGATGCCGTCGTAGGGCGTTAACTCGACCATCTTGGGATCGACCATCACGAAGCGAAGTTCCGTGGGCAGGTAACGGAACAGCAGGCTCATGATCAGCGTGTTGACGCAGACGGACTTGCCGGAACCCGTGCTGCCCGCGATCAACAGGTGCGGCATTTTGGCCAGGTCACCGATGACCATTTCGCCATCGATGGATTTCCCCAACAGCAGCGGCAGTTTGGCTTTTCGGCCCGTGAAGGCGTTCGATTCGATGCCGGTGCGGAAGGTCACGGGTTCGCGTTCGCTGTTGGGCACTTCCAGGCCGATGACGTTCTTGCCTGGCACGGGCGCTTCGATGCGCACGCCGCCGACCGCCAGCACCCTGGCCAGGTCGTTCTGGACGCTCTGCACGCGCGCGATCTTCTCGCCGGGGGCGGGTTCGACCTCGTAGCGCGTGACGGTCGGGCCGCGCGCGAAATCCACGACTTTGGCCTGAATGCCGAAATTACCGAAGGTTTCGTCGATGATCCGGGCGCGTTTGTGCGCGTCGCGGTCGAAGGTCGCCAGGTCGATCTGCGAGGCCTGCACGGGGTCGAGGAAGCTGAAGCCGGGAATCTGGATCGGGATGCCGCCCTGCGTGGGCACGGTCGGGGCTTTCAGGCGCTCACCGACGCTGGAATCTGCGATGCCTTCGGCTTTGGGCTTGGAGTGCAGGTTGCCCGCTTTGGCTGCCGCAATCTTGGCGGCGGCGCGTTCCGACGGTGAAATCCAGGGCGCGGCATCGGTATCTTCGGGGAGCTCGAGATCCGTGATCTCGAGGCCGGAATCGCGACCCGTACCCGCGATCAGCGCGTGGATGTCCTCGGCGCTGACGTGGTTGCCGCCGGGGAAGTCCATCTCGAAGACGGCTTCAAAAACCTCGGGCTCGCTCGAGTTGGGCGCGTTGGAGGTGAACGGCCCCGTTGCGAGCATTCCCAGGCCGGATGCGGAGAAGACCGTCTGGAACGACGTTCCGGGTGCGTCGGAATCCGATGCGCTGGACGGTGTTTCTGTCATGGCGTTCGCCTCGAGCAGCTTCGCGGCGGCTTCCTCGGCGATCTTGACCTCGAGCGCGTCCAGATCGTTCGTCCAGTCGATCAGTTCCGGCAAGGCGTCGGCGCGACCGTTGCGCAGGGTCTGCGCGAGGTTGTTGGTGAAGGCCAGCCATTCCGGGTGAACGTCCTTGACGGAGGCCGGTTTCTCGAGCCGGGCCACGAATTCCGGCCAGCCGGGGTACGGTTGGACGCGCGCCAAGAGCGCCTCCGCGCGCTCGAGCAATTTCTTCGAGGATTCGACGCGCGCCCTGTGCCGCTCGAGTTCGGACGCCAGTTCTCGGGGTCGGATGCCCGAACCGAGGGCTTTGGCGGCGGCGTCCCGGTCGCGCTTCTCGCGCTTGGCGGTTTCCTGGAGCGTGTCCGCATCGAGTTGCAAGGCGCGTCGCACGCCCTCGAGCGCTTTGGCGGCGGGGCCGGAACCCGGCACGGTTTTCGTGCCCAGAACGCGTTTGACCTCGTCCAGCACGGGGCTCGAGCCCGCGTCCTCGGTGGGCAGTTGCGCGCCCAGCTCCTTGGCGCGGGTCGCGGTGAAGCCCGAAACCAGCTTCGACCAGCCCGCCAGGTCTTTTTCGACCAGCGAAAACCCGCGTTCGTCCAGCGAACCCAGGTTGACCAGCGTGTTCTGCGCATCGATCTTCCAGCCGCCCAGCTCGTTCGATCCGGGATACAGGCGTTCCAACCCCTGAATATCGCGGATGTGGTTCTGCAACGATGCGCGCAACCGCGAGATCGTCGCCACGCGCGCCGCGTTCTCCTGGGCGGCCCTCACCAGCGCCTGGATGGTGTGCGCCAGCCACGCCAGCGCCACCGCGATCAATTTGGCCAGGTTGCGCGCCAGCGTCGTGAGCGTCCAGGCGAACACGACTTCGACGCCCAGGCTGACCACCAGCGCCGCCAGCAGGTACCCGAGCGGCCCGACGGGGCGCAAACCTCGAGCCAGCAGCGTCGGGATCGCGCCTGCCAAGTCTGGGCGGCTGATGGCGGTGGCCACCAGAAGCGCACAGATCACGATCAGCGCGCCGACCGCGACCCGCAGCGCGGATTGCACCGTGCGCCGCAGCACGAGCAGCAGGCCGAAGGCGATCGGCAGCGCGGGCAGCAGGTAGGCGCTCCAGCCGATGCTGTTTTTCAGGGTCGCTTTGAGGATCCCTAAAATGCCCGCGTACCGATCCGGTGCGTACATGGTCAGGGAAAGCACCACGCCGAAGCCGAGCAAAATCAGGCCGAGCGCTTCGCCGTCCCACCAGTTCGCGACGCCGGTGCCGAACAGGGGTTCCTGAACCTCACCGCGAGGGCTCCTGGAGCGTCTGGATGCGGGTTTCGCCATTCGCGTCACTGTAACACAACCGCACCATTTTAAAGATGGTCAAACCACCACCGGATGCGATCAGGCCACGAAAAACACAACATCTGGTGGGCTGCCCTGAGACCGAAATCCATGGAATGAGGGATTGATTTGCCGTCCAGGATGGTCTCCTCGCGCGAGTAACGACCGTCCCAGACGCGAAAACCAGCTCAAATAACCACAAGACGGAACCCGCTCCCGACCCAGCCCGAGCTGGTTTTACTCGAGAACGCCGTTCTGCACGGTATTCTCGAGAATGCGTGCAGGACGGTGTTCCTCTGACTCCTGAATTCTGACCCCTGACCCCCCGGTCACGCAGCACTCGAAGCCGATGAAACCCGCGTTATCCTCACTGACGTGACCCCAACCGGAATCGACAAGCTCGAACTGCCGCGCGTGCTGGCCGACCAGATCACCCGACTGGCCCGCAAAGCCGTGCCGCTCGAGATCGTCGGGCTGCTGGCCGGGCCGCGACCGGGGCAGATCAGCGCGGTCTACCCGTTGGAAAACGTGGCCACCGACCCCACGCGCGCCTACGTCGCGGAACCCGCCGGGCTGGCGCGCGCGCTGGCCTCGATTCGCAGCGAACGCCTCGAACTGGTCGCCATCTACCACTCGCACCCGCACGGCCCCGCCAACCCATCCGAGACCGACATCGCCCGCGCCGCCTGGGACGTGCCGAACCTGATCGTGGACGCCCGCACGCTGGCGATGCGCGCCTGGTGGCTGGCCGACGACGTGCGCGAAGTGGCCATCGTGGTCAAGGACACCGTCGAGCCGAAAGCCTGAAACTCGAGTCGCTCCAACTCGGAACGGGCGAAACGCGCTGAAGCCGTTGCAGACAGTCTCGAGCCCTGACAATTCCGATGCTGCGGTGTAGCATGGCGGCATCGTGAAAACCCATGCGATTCAAATCGGTTCAGAACACCGCGAACTGCCGATCATCGAGGTCGGGCCGGGCGTCAGCGTGGCGCTGCTGAACCTGCTGGGCGACACCGCCCTGACCGAAGAGGCCGGACGCCTCCTGGCTTCACTTCTGCCCAAAGACGTGGACGTGCTGGTCACGCCGGAAGTCAAGGCCGTGCCGTTGGCGCACGTGATCTCGAGGTGCTCGGGTAAGCCGTACATCGTGGCCCGCAAAACCCAGAAGCCCTACATGCAGACGCCCGTCACCCGAGAAGTCATGTCGATCACCACCGGCAAACCGCAACTGCTGGTGCTGGACGGCGCGGATGTCGAAAAAATCAAGGGCAAAAAAATTGCCATCATCGACGACGTGGTCAGCACGGGTGGCACGCTGCGTTCCCTGTCCAGCCTGATCAACGACATCGGCGGGCACACCACGGCCACGCTGGCCGTCTTCACCGAAGGCGACGAACGCCCCGAAGTGATCGCGCTCGGACACCTGCCGCTTTACCTGGATGATCGGGCGCTCGAGGAAAAATCGTGACCATCACGGCGGAATCGAAAACCTACACGGTCAAACTGGGCGATGTCACGCGCGAGCTGCCGCTGGTGCGACCCACCCCGAACACGCGTTTGCCGCTGGTCGAATTCCTGGGCGATGTCGAACTGACCCGCGCCGCCGCGCGAGAAATCGAGCAGCGCCTGCCGGAAGGCACCCAGATGCTCTTCACCTGCGAAACCTCGAGCATCCCGTTGATTCACGTGCTCTCCGAGATGAGCGCCCTGCCCTACGAGGTCGCCCGAAAGCGCCGCCGCCCGTACATGGACGACCCGTTGATTCAGGACGTGGCCAGCATGACCATGGGCGTCGGCGAGACGCTCTGGCTGGCCTCGAGCCACGCGGCGCGCTTGAACGGTAAGCAAGTCGCGGTCGTGCTGGACGTGGTGTCGTCCGGCGGCACGATTCAGGCGCTGGAAAAACTGATCGCGCGCGCGGGCGGCACGGTCGCCGGAAGATTAGCGGTCTTCACGCAGGGCAAACCGAAGATCGATGTCGTGACCGTGCAGGAATTGCCCATTTTTGACCTGACCCGCTAAACCCGACTTGATCCAAAAAAGACCGTCCAGGACGGTCTTTTTTATCTCGAGAGCACAACCTGTAGAACGATGTTCTCGAGCGGGTATCGTTCGGCTCGCTGAGCGTTCACCTCGAGCCTCAAAGCGGTGGCGAAACTGGTTTAGGCGGCGAGGGTTCGCTTGGGGCGGGTTCTGCTGGTGCAGGTTCGGCAGGTGGGGTTGGGGCCGGTGCGATCGGATTTGAAGGTTTCGGGGCCGTCATCGGTTTTCGTTTGGATCGTTCTTCGAGATCCGCGTTCACCTGCTTGAGGAAGCTTGCCACACTGGATTTTTTGCGCTCCACCTCGAGCCACTTCTGACCAGCGCTCGCCCGTTTTTCAGCCAGCGCTTCGGACGTGATGCTGCCCCTAACTTCGGCGAAAGCGTACTTGCGCGCGGCCTTGAAGTTGCGCGCAATCAGCACGGTCGCGCCCTTTTGATTGCTGATCAAGGTCGTGACCTGACCGCGCTGGCTCGGCTTCAACGGTTGATCGAACACGGCTTTTGCAAACGTGGCTGGAAGGCCCTGGCGGGTAACTCGCCGAGATTCACTGGCCGTTCCTCGGTAACGCGGTGCGAGTTTGATCGGATCGCCGCCCGAGCGCAACAGCTTCGAGCGAAAGGCGAGTGCGTCCCTGCGGCGCGCAAATTTCACCTCGATGATCTCGGCGCTGGCAGGCGCGGTATAGGCGCTGATGTGATTGCGGTAATAGGTTTTCGCGTCCGTTTCAGTGACCGTCAGATTTCTGGTCACGAAGCGCTGAACCTGCTCCAACAACTCCGCTTTCGTGCCGATGAATGGCAAACCAGAGCGCGTCGCGTACTGAAACGAGATTTCCTGGTGGATCAGGTTCTCGAGCACCTGAGGTTTGAAAAAGGTTTGAATCAATCCCAGGCTGAGGGAACTTCCGGAGCTGATGAATCCGGCGACCTGCGGGTTGAGGTAAACGTTGCGGTTCAGTTCGGAAAGCAGAATTTCGTGTTCGCCGACCTGCGCCACGACGGGATCGTAAAGTTCCAGGCTCGAGTCTGGCGGAAAGTCCAGGAATGCGCTGCGCTGCAAGCCCTCGACCCAGGCTTCGATGAATTCGTCCTGCTTGGCTTTGAGTGCGTCTTTGGCGAGTTGATACCTGGATTTTTTGGGCATTTCTTCGCGGTGAAGTTCGATGTACAGCCCGAGTTCTTCGGGCTCGAGCCGGACGCTGTTGGTGAGCGACTCGATGCGCTGGTTGAGCATCAGTTGCGTCCGCACCGCTTCGCGGAACGTCTCGGGCGAGTACCCGAACTGGCGGATGCGCTGCTCGTAATCTTCATCGCTGGTCAATCCTTGCTGATCGCGCAGGTCGATCACAAATTTTTCCACGCGGTCGTCGGTCACGGTTTCGTCCAGCGCGTCCGCCTGAGCCGCGTTGATCAGGATCGCCTGATTCATCAGCAGGTTCTCCAGATCTTCTCTGGTCACACCTTTTGACTTGAACGAGAAAATGGCGCTCCCGCGTCTGAGCCTTTCATAGTCGTCTTCGGTGACGGGACGATCGTTGACGGTGAATAACACTGGAGAAGTCGGCGTATCGGTCTGCGCAAGGTTTGAAGCCTGTGCGAAGGCCGCTTGCAAAACCACCGTTCCAGCGGGTGCGAAGGTCATCGCAGCGATGGTGATCGCTCGGAGCAGAAATGCTTTTCTCACCTGCCCATTTTATGTGGTGGTTCGCGGGCGAAAGGGTCAGTCCGCACTCGAGAAGGCTCACGCTTCTCGAGGTTCTGGGCGCGAGTCGTTTCGAGAAGACCGTCCTGGACGGTCTTTTTTGCATGCATGAAAACATCGTCTGGGAAGGTGTTCCCGTGCGTCCCCGTCTCGAGAATGCACCGCTCGAGAACGCGCGGTTCGTTCAGTTCGAGAACGCATCACTCGAGAACCCACCACCCGAAGCGTCGGTGCTTAAGTCGCGGTTAATGCCCGCTGCGCGAAACTTCAAACAGCAAGGGAACGCACCCTTCAAAAGCCACCCAGCCACCGCAATCGAGACCACCCAACGGAGGGAAGACCATGGCCACCAAAGTGATCGCATTGAAGACCGACATCGACACCGCCTTCGCCCAGATCGCGCAGTCCTTGATGAACAACAAGGCGGAAATTACCGCCCAGCAAGCTCCGCGAGCGCTCTGCTTCACCATGAATTCCTCTTCGCTCTGGACGAGCTTCATGAAAATCAAGCTCGAGGGGAAGGTCGAACTCGAGCAGGTCGGCGAGGATCAGACCGTGGCGCACATCGACATCAATCCCGCACAGAACGCGGTCTTGAGCAACGTCGGGATTCAGGGCGTGCTGGGTGTGGCCATCGGACTCTTGTTTCTGGGGCCGTTGGCGCTCCTGGTCGCTCCGGTCGCTTCCGCGGGCTTGTACCCGTACCTGAACAACACCCTGCCGGATCAGGCTCTGGGCAAGCTCAATGACGCGCTGCCGAACGCGGGTACGGCCTCGGTGCATGCCGCACCGGCCCAGAGCACCCCGCTTCACGCGCAGGTCGCGCCGAATCCAGTCCAGAACGAGGTCTTTTCGCAGTTGCGCTCGCTCGGTGAGTTGCGAGACGCGGGCGTGCTCTCCGGCGAGGAGTTCGAGGCGAAAAAGTCGGAGCTGCTGGCTCGGGTCTGAAAAGCGCCGATCGGACTTGCGCGAGACGTGAAGGGGAAGCGGCCTGACCGCTTCCCCTTCACGTCTCGAGAACAGGTTTACTGGGTCAAGACTTTGGTTCTGGATGGTGGCGCAGTGACGGTTGGCGCGGGCTTCTGCGATGCCGCGCATGTTGAGGCTTTTTCAGCGCGCACGGCATCGCAACCGGAGCCCGTAGAGACTGTGTCGGTCGGCTTCGATGGCTTCAAGGTCACGACCATCGGGGCCGCAGTGGTCTGCGCGGGGTTCATGCCTTCCGCTTCGACCTGGAGTTCGGTCAGGACGATGCTCGAACCCAATCCGAGCAGGGCGATAGCGATTCCGAGCGGGCGCAAATCCATGCCATCAGGGTAGTTTTGAACTCGAAGCGAGGCTGGTTATTTTCCACTCGAAGCTAGAGATCCTTTGCGGGTGGATCGCTCGGGTTTCTCTCAGTGCGTCATGAATGCCCGCGCGACCTCCGCGAGATCTCGAGCCAGTTCCGGTTCGCGGCCCGGTGCGGGCACGCTCGAGAGGTTCAGGCCGCGCACGCCGGGCTGCAAAAGCATTCTCTCGCCCAGGTCTATCGCTGCCGCGATCCCAGCCCGCCGGGGATCGCGCGCGTTCAGGATGCCTTCCAGGTAGCCTTCGGGCAGCACGAAATTGCGAAACTCCGAGATCAATCGCGCCCCTTCAAAGCTGGTGATGACCGCCACGCCCGCGATGAAGGGCACGTCCGCACCGAGGGCTTTGGATCGAGCGATGAAATCGCCGACGGCCTGGGCAGAACCCGCGTGGTTAACGAAGCACACCTGCGCCCCGGCCCGCACCTTCTGCGCCAGCCGGTGCGGACGCTCCGAGACGGGGTTGACGGTCGGGCTCTCCGCGACCGAAACCAGCATCCCGGAACGCCGCGCGAGCGCCGCCAGTCGGGTCGAATCGAGGTCGAACACGGGCATCGCGTCCGGTCGGTGTCCGCTGACGGGATGATCGCCCGTGATGGCGTGAACGCCCGCCGCGTTCGCGTGCTCGAGTGCGGCCAGCTCTCCCTCGAGCGCCACGCGGTTGCGGTCGCGGCAGTTCAGTCCGATCCACGGTTCCAGCCCAGCCTGACGCACCAGCATGGCGCGGTAAGCGGGTGGGAATTGCACGCGCGCCCCACCGTGATCGCCCAGCAGCACCGCGTCCGCTGACCCGGCCAGCGCGTCCGCGACGGTGCGGATCGAATCGGCATCCATCGGTGCGCCCGGCATATCCGTCACGATTGCGGCTCGGCGTTCGATCAGATTCAAAAAGGCGCGTCCGGCGGGCGTGACCCGATCGGTTCGGGCAGTCTGACCGTCCCAGACGGGCACGTTGCCGTGAACGAACGGACAGGGCACGCCGGGAATCTCGCACTCGCCCTGTGGGGTGACTCCGGCGCACGGGCCGTAGGTCATGCGTTTCGGACAGGCGTCCACGGGTGAAGCGATCAACGACTGAGGTTCGGATTCCAGCACGGTGCGCCCTCCGAGATTCAGGCTACCTCAACCCTCAGGGGTCAGAACCGGCGCACGACGCGGAGCCGCAGGCTGATTCGATCAGGAATCGTTTCGCGGTGAACTTCGAGGCGCGTAAAACCTCGAACGAGAAAAGCGTGCTGGTGGGTGTGGAGCATGCGCGTCGGAACCGCGAGCTTCCGATTCGAGCGCTTCGATGCGCGTCCCTATCGAACCGCAACTGTGCCCAGGGATCGAGCTTGACGCATTCGGGGGGCATAATCTAACGACGTGAATCGCAAACGCGCCATCATCATCGGTTCGGGCTTCGGCGGAATCAGCCTGGGCATCCGATTGCAAAGCCTGGGCTTCGACACGACCATCCTCGAGAAACTCGATGGGCCGGGTGGGCGCGCTTACGTGCGCCGAGAGGCCGGGTTCACCTTCGATATGGGCCCGACCGTGCTGACCGTGCCGCACTTCATCGAGGAACTCTTCAGCCTAGAGCGCGACCGCGCCAACCTGGGCGCGCCGGATTTTCCGACCACCGTTCTGGGCGAGGAAAAACGCATCAAGTCCGGTATCTCCGGCGGGCCGAACACCAGCCGCTACGCGAGGATCGTGCCGATCCTGCCATTCTACCGGATTTACTTCGACGACGGCACCTTCTTCGATTACGATGGCGATCCCGTCAGCACGCGCGAGCAGATCGCGCGGCTCGCGCCGGAAGACCTGGAAGGCTACGAGAAATTCCATCTGGCCGCCAGAGCCATCTTCGAGCGCGGCTTCCTGGAATTGGGCTACACGTATTTTGGGGATGTCGCCTCGATGCTGAAGGTCGCGCCGGACTTGATCCGGTTGGACGCGCTCAGGCCGCTGTTGAGCTTCGTCAAGGCGTACTTCAAGAGCCCGAAAATGCAGCAGGTCTTCAGCTTTGAACCCCTGCTGGTCGGCGGCAATCCTTTGAAGGTGCCCGCGATTTACGCCATGATTCACTTCGTCGAAAAAACCTGGGGCATTCACTTCGCGTTCGGCGGCACGGGCGCGCTGGTGCAGGGACTGGTCAAGAAATTTGAGGAGTTGGGCGGAGTAATCCGTTACAGCGCGGAAGTCTCGAGAATCAACGTCGCGCGTCCCGACGGCAGCGCCGTCCAGGGTCGGCTGGACAAGAAGCGCGCGCGCGGCGTCAGCCTGAAAAACGGCGAGCGGCTCGAGGCGGAGATCGTGGTCAGCAACGGCGATTGGGCCACCACGTACATGAAATTGATCGATCCGGTCAACCGGCTCTGGAATTCGGATACGCGCGTCAAGCTGGCGCGGCAAAGCATGAGCTTGTTTGTGATCTATTTTGGGTTCCGCGCGGATGGGTTGGAAAACCTGAATTTGCGTCACCACAACATCATCCTCGGGCCGCGCTATGAGGAACTCTTGACGGACATCTTCGACCGCAAAATTCTGGCCAAGGATTTTTCGCAGTACCTGCACATCCCGACGCTGACCGACCCGTCCCTCGCGCCCGCAGGTCATCACGCGGCCTACACGCTGGTGCCCGTGCCGCACAACGATTCCGGGCTCGACTGGGATTTGATCGGCGAGCCGTTCATGAATAAAATCCTGGGTTTCTTGGAGGATCGCGGTTACATTCCCGGCCTGCGCGACCGCCTCGTGACGCAAAGTTTCATCAGTCCCGATTACTTCGAGGGCACGCTCAATTCGTACCTGGGAAACGCCTTCGGGGTGGAGCCGATCCTGGCGCAATCGGCGTTCTTCAGGCCGCACAACCGCTCAGAGGACATCGAAAACCTGTACCTGGTCGGCGCGAGCGCCCAACCCGGCGGCGGCACGCCCAGCGTGATGATGAGCGCCAAGATGACCGCTCGGGTGATCGCCAAGGACCATCGCGTCCCGCTCGAGATCGTCAACGGCGCATCGTCCAGCACGACGATGCTGGAACCGCAGGTGACGGCGGCGGACGATTGAGTCGGGGCGCTGGCTCGAGCCTAAACGTTTCGACACGGGAGACGCAACGAGGAAACATCGTCCAGGACGCGATTTTTGATATGCGTGCTGGAGCGCGAGTAGCCCGTCAAGCGCTGTCTTGCGAGCAAGAACGGTGTTCTCGTGTGGTCGCGCTGATCTCGAGCCGTGGCTCGAGGTCGCCAGACCAAGACGTGCGAGCGCGAACAGCCTGTTCGCGCTCGCACGTCAACGACCCCGAATGGATCGCTAAAATCATCAGACGTGTTGGTTGGCCAGGGTAGGGACAAGCCCTACCCCTACAAAAACCCTGTCCTGTAAGGGTAACAGCCACGCTCGTGCGAGACGCAACGCGGTTATCCTTCCCTCGAGAATCAGTCTCGCAGGCTTTCTCGAGAGGTCGAATATCGAGACTCGAGCCATCCGGAATGCTTGATATGAAATCGTCTTTCACTTGCGCGGCTTCGCCCCTTCAGTTCCGGACGATTTCATTCGCATCCTACGCGCCACAGCGCGGTTTTGATTTGATCAACATACAGATCAAATCAAAACGGATTTGATCTGAGTTGAACGTGATAGCTCGATATTCGACCAACAAAAAACCCGGACGTTGACGCGTCCGGGTGCTCGAGCGAAAAGGTTTACTTGACGATGAGCGTCAGCGTCTGGGTGGGCGCAATGCTCAAGGCTGCACCGAGCGGGCGGATGTCGTACTTGATCTTGCCCACGCCGGGTTTGGACTCGTAACCGAAGGCGCAATCCTTGTCGAGCGGCAGTTGCTTGGTGCCGATGGTTCGACCGTCGCCGCGCGTGACGGTGACTTCGTAGCCCTTGCCTTCGCCGGAACCACCGAACTGGAAGCCGTTGGTGACGGTATCGCCATCCTTGACGCCGAGGCTGAAGGTTTTGGTGCAGCTCGCGGCCATGGTGTCAGTCGAGGCGGTCGAGGTGGCCGGAGGTGTCGCGGTCGTGTCGGTCGAGGTCGCTGCGGGCGGTGTGGCCGCCGTCGTGGTGCTCGAGCCACCGCGTCCCAACAAAGCCCAACCGATGCCCGCCAGCGCGATCACGCCGACCACGGGCAACAACCAGCCCGGAAGCCCGCCGCGCGCTGCGGCCTGACCAGCCACCCCGCCCGCAGCGTTACTGACCTGTCCGGCCACGCCGCCGACTGCGCCGCCGACGCTCTGGGCGGCCTGTCCCGCCGCGCCGGAGACCGCACCCATCGCCGCGCCCGCACCGCCGAGCGATCCGAGAAGATCGCCGACGCCGGCGGGCAACATGCTCGCCAATGGCCCTTTCAGACCGCCCAGCAAGGATGTTAGACCTCCGGCGTTCAAGCCCTGGGTTTTGATCAGGTTCCCCAATTGTCCCATCACCAGCGGCCCGGCCAGCGACATCAGCCCCCCGATCGGCCCTGAGGACAACCCGGTGGCCTTGGCGATGCTGCCGATCACGCCGGAGAGTTGGTTGCCGAACAAGCTCGGCAACAAGGATTCGCCCATCTTCATGACGCTGCCGATGCCGCTCGTGCCGCCGAGCGCGCTGGCGAAATTGCCCATGTTGCCAAAATTTCCGGCCATTTCCAGCAGCTTCTGTGCGCCCTGCGGGTTGCTGCCCTGCTGAACCAGCCCGCTCAGTTGGGTCGGCACGATTGCGCTCATGGCTTTGGATACGTCGCCAACGGGCAGGTTGACTGCGCTGCCCAGTTTTCCGAGTACCTCGTCGGTAAGTTGACCTTTGACCAGATCGAGTAAATTCATGTTGCCCCTCCCTGTTCTTTCTCACCGCGCACGGCTCGCCGTGTGCTGAGGCCATCAAACGGTACGCGGGTAAAGCCACTGTATATCAAAAAGTGAGCTAAGGCGCAAACTTACCGATGCCGTCTGACACGAAGTCAATTTTAACGAAGATCGAACCGATCCGATGTAGGCCGGGTCTGGTCGAGTTATTGCGTGCTGGACAACTCAGATTTTCTCGCGCGGACAAAAACGCGATGAATGTCTCGCGAAAATCCGTTTCGCTCGAGCGGCTCGGGTGGCCTCGCGTGTGTTTTCAATCGGGCTCGCGCGCACTCGTCGCAGCGCAACGATTCCTCGAGATCGAGCGCGAAACGCACTGCCCGAGTTTCAAAGCCGAGCCCGCGCGGGTTTCAACCGAGAACACCGTCCCGGACGGCATTCCTGGTGCGCGTCGGGGACGCGGTTCAAGCGCGGAATCTCGAGAAATGGCCTCGCTGCGATCTCGAGCGAGGGGCGCACTTGAGCGTCCCTTGAGCTTCGGGCTTAGGCCAGCGTGCGGATAGACAGCGTGTCAGACGATCCCCTAGAGTTCTCATTCGTTGAGCGGCGGGAAATCGTCCCGCGTTCCAGATTCCTTCTCTTCGTGTGCCCGAGCGCGTCAAGCTCGAGCGGGATAACCATGATGCTCGAGCTTCACAACATTTTTGGCGCAGCCGTATCGCAGGTGCAGCGCGCTATGACCCACAACGATTTTCTGTCGGGCGGCTTCGTGCTGATGGTCATCGGTGGGCTGGCGGCCTGGTTGCGGGCCGTGCCGGGGCGCGCCTACCAGTGGGTCTACCGTCAGGTCGTGCTGACCGTCGAGGTCAACTCGCGCGACGACGCCTTCGAATGGTTCCGCGTCTGGCTGGCGCGCCACCCGGTGTCCGCGCGCTTGCGTTACCTCGAGCTCTCGAGCCGCGAGGACGAGGAGACGGGCGGCTTCGACCTGATGGACGCCCCGCGCAGCGAGTCCGGTTCCGCCCGCGCGATGCTGACGCCGATCGCGGGTCAGCAGTGGGTGCGCCATCGCGGCGCGCGATTTTTGATCGGTGCGAACCGCGAGGAAAAGCAGAACAACGGCATGCTGATCGGGTTTCACCACACCATGACGATCCGCACCTTCGCCTGGAACCGGGGCGCGCTGCTCGAGCTGGTGCGCGAGGCGTACCGCGCGACCGTGCGCCCCGAGGAGCGCCGCGTGAGCATTCACGTGCCGAACGGCGAATACTGGCGTTGCCTGGAACGCCGCAAGCCGCGCGCGCTCTCGTCGTTGGTCTACGCCGATGGCACGCTGGAGCGCCTGATCGAGGACGCGAGACGCTTCTTCGCCGACGAGGACTGGTACGGCGGCGCGGGCGTGCCGTGGCGTCGCGGGTACTTGCTGCACGGCCCTCCGGGCAACGGCAAGTCCA
>CAXTKV010000002.1:0-63476 GCA_964244895.1 uncultured Deinococcales bacterium | reverse complement strand
CTGGGCGTGTGCGGCACGGAAAATTGCTCCAGCCACCACCTTCAGGACTTCACGCCCGTGACCATCAAGATGTCGCGCGATCAACAGTTGCCCCTGAACCCCGAAAAGATTTCCGGGCCGTGCGGCAGGTTGCTGTGCTGCCTGCAATATGAACACGACATGTACAAGGAACTGCTCTCGGAATTGCCCCGCAAGGGCGCGAAGGTCTGCAGCACCGACGAGGGCGCGCTCTGCGGCAAGGTCGCCAAGCTCAATCCCCTGAAGGGAACCGTCGAGGTGCGCACCGAAGAGGGACAGTGGTTCGAGGCCAGACCCGACGCCCTGCGCCCCGCCTGAAAATCTCAGGTGCCCATCAGGTGCGCGTCAACAACGCTTCAGACGAATGGGAAAAATGGTTGTGAGCCGCTCAATAGCGGCTCACAACCTCATGAGCGACTCCTCGAACCCGATCTACGAAGCCGATTACGCCACCACCGATTTCAGACTTCGCCCGGAAGCCTACCGAATCGGCGTCGGTGAGCAGGGCGTCCTGACGGTCGAACCGTACAAATCCGAACTGCTGCCGCTGTGGCGTTTCAGGACACCGGATATCGCGAAGGAATCTGCGCTGGCGCTCGAACGCATGTTCAAGCACTACCGCGATCGCGGCGATTTCGTCGGCATGGACATGGCTCGAAAATTCCTGCAGATGGGCTGGACGCGCTCCAGACGATACGCCAACCACAGGTCGGGCAAAAAATACGACGGGCGCGTGCCCATCGAAAAACGCGGTCAGAGCGGCGCGCACGGGCGCTTTGTCTTGCCGCTCGAGCCCGATCCCATCAAAGCGGAATCCGCGCGCATTTTTCGAGCCGCACTCGAACGCGTCAGGAACGATCCCGCCTACCGCGTCGCGCTCGAGCGTCACCGCGCGGCGTTCGAGCGACCCCGACAGCCTTGAACCGCCGAGCGAGCCGCACCCGCCTTCCAGATTCAACCAGCCTTCGAGATTCAAACTGCCGCGTGAATTCTTCGTACCAGACGCGCTTGAAGATACCGACACGTTTGGTCGTCCTGACCTCGGGTACAATCCAGCCGTGCGGAAGTCGCTCAGAAACGCTCGCAGTTACGCCTGCTACTACGGCCAGGGCAAGCTCGAGACCTTGAAAGGCTACGAGGTCGTGGTGCTGCAACCCAGGTACTACGAACGCGCAGACCTGGAAACCCTGAAGGCGGCGAAAGTCATCACGCTGGCCTACGTCAGCATCGGCGAGGAAAGCCTCGAGCAACTCGCGCCCGGCGAGATCGAATCCTTCCCCTGGGTCAAACGCGACGCGCATGGCGAAGTGCAACGCAACCCCGACTGGGATTCCGTGATCGTCGACCCGGCGCACCCGCTCTGGCGCGAGCGCGTGCTGCAACGCGTCCGCAACGCGCGCGCGCAGGGCTTCGCAGGTTTTTTCCTGGACGCTCTGGACGCTGAAATTCCAGCCGAGCGCCGCGCGCTGGCCAAACTGGTGCGCGACATCCGCAACAGCGCACCCGCCGCCCCGATCATGCTGAATCGCGGTTTCAAAGTTCTGGAGACCGTGCAAGACGCGGTGGATGCCGTGATGTTCGAATCTTTATCCTGCACCTGGCGTTTGCTGGCCGGTGGGTTGGAACACTACGAACCCATCTCGAGCACCGCGCTGAATACCAACCTCGAGATGGTGCGCGGCATCAACGCTATTCATGAACGCTGGGAAATCGGTCGTTTCGCGCTGGATTACACCGACAGCCCGGAACTCGAGGCGCACGCCAAAGCCACCGCCGAGAGCCTGGGGTTCGTGCCGTTCACGTCGAATCGCACGCTGACCCGATTGCCGTAAGGGTTCGGTCTGAAACTCGCGCGTCTTGCAGGGCAACCACGAGGGTCGCCCTGCAAGACGCGCCTTCGAGACGGGCTCGCCACACGTACTCGAGCATTCCAGGCGTTTGTATCGCGCTCGCCCTCAGAGGTCAGAAGACCGTCCAGCACGCATTTCAGGAATACCGTGCCAGACGGTGTTCCCGCACTACGACGCGATCCGCACGGGCGCGTCGATCATCTTCAACATCGGGATTTCTTTGCAATTGCTCAGAAACGGGCAGCGCTGGCATTCGCCGTGAATCTCAATCGGCAGCGTGGTTTCCTCGCGCGGGATGCGGGTGTAACCGCACTTCTCGAAGAAATGCTGCTCGTAGGTCCAGGCGAACAAGCGCTCCAAACCCCAGTCTCGCCCCATGCGTTCCGCGCCCAGCACCAGCCAGCGTCCCAGCCCGCGACCCTGGAAGCTCGGGTGGATCGCCAGGCCGCGCACCTCGGCCAGATCGTCCGCCATGCGGTGCAATCCGACGCAGCCCGCCAGTTGGCCATCCGGGGTTTCCAGGATCAGGAATTCGTGGATGGTCGCGCCCAGCAGTTCGTGCGACCGCTCGAGCATCCGGCCCTTTTCAGCCCAGTATTTGACCAGGTCGTAGATGCGCGGCACGTCCGCCAGCGCGGCGTTGCGCAAGTTCAGTTCGGCGGTCGGTGGAAATTCGGGCAGGATCCGGATCGGCTCTAAAGGCAGGCTGGCGTCGTGCATTTCGGGACTCCTTAGGCGGTTTTCAAATCTGAGGTTTGGGGATTGATGGCCTCCTGGGCGGCGGTGATCGCTTCCCGGACGAGTTCCGGTGCGGTCCCGCCGTAACTTCGTCGGGCGGATACGCTGGCTTCGACCGTCACGACCTCGAGCGCTCCCGCGTCCAGTTTCGGGTGCGCGAGCGCGAGCTCTTCGCTCGTCAGTTCCCACAGTTGGCGCTTTGAATTGACGCACACGGCAACCAACTTGCCGACGACCTCGTGCGCCTCGCGGAACGGCACGCCCTGGCGCGCCAGGTAGTCGGCCAGGTCGGTCGCGGTGCTGTAGCCCCTGGCCGCTGCTCTTTTCGTGGTTTCGGCTTGCCACAGGCACAACGGCAACATGTCGGCGTACAAGGTCAGGATCACTTCAAGCGTGTCCGCAGCGTCGAAGACGGGTTCCTTGTCCTCCTGGAAATCCTTGTTGTACGCCAACGGCGTGCCTTTCACGACCGTCAAGAGCGCCATCAGATCCCCGAAGACGCGCCCCGCCTTGCCCCTGGCGAGTTCCGAGACATCCGGGTTTTTCTTTTGCGGCATGATGCTCGAGCCCGTCGTGTGCGAGTCCGGCAGCACCACGAAACCGAACTCGAAGGATGAGTACAGCACCAGTTCTTCGCTGATTCGGCTCAGGTGCGCCATCGCGATGCTGCACGCCGCCAGGAACTCGAGCGCGAAATCTCGAGATCCGACGCTATCAAGGGAATTCCGCGTGGGACGCGCGAAACCCAACGCCGCCGCCGTCCGGAACCGATCGATCGGCCACGGCGTCCCGGCCAGCGCACCCGCGCCGAGCGGCGATTCGTCCATGCGCGAGAGCGCGTCCTCGAAGCGCGATTGATCCCGAGACAGCATCTCGAAGTACGCCATGAACCAGTGCGAAAGCATGATCGGTTGCGCCACCTGAAGGTGCGTGTAGCCCGGCATGATCGTGCCGAAATTCCGATCCGCCTCCGCGAGCATGACCGCGCGCAGGCGCTCGAGCTTCTCGATCATTCTGGCGCACGCGCCCTTGACCCACAACCTGAAATCGAGCGCCACCTGATCGTTCCTGGAACGCGCCGTGTGCAACTTCCCGGCGACCGGCCCGATCAGTTCCCTGAGGCGCGTCTCGACGTTCATGTGAACGTCCTCGAGTTCCACGCGCCACGGGAACGAGCCCGCCTCGACCTCGTTCAGGACAGTCTCGAGGCCAGTCAGGATCGCCTGAACTTCATCCACTTCCAGAATCCCGACCGCGCCCAGCATCGCCACGTGCGCGCGGCTGCCCGCGATGTCCTCGCGCACCAGTCGCCTGTCGAAATCCAGGCTGGCGTTGAACACCTCGACCAGCTTGTCGGTCGGCCCTTCGAAGCGTCCACCCCAGGGTTTTTTCGTTTGGCTCACAGCAACTCTCCTGACGGGCGCGGTCGGTCGAAAAGATATTTTCGCATCGCGATCGGTTTCGGGCTGTTCGGGTTGGCGTGGCTGTAGCTGATGCTGGCATCCTCGAAGAAACCCTGGCGTTTGTAATACTCGAGCAACCCCGGTTCGTCGGTGCGCACCGCCAGGCGCAATTCCTGAATGCCGCGCAGGGTGGCGCGCATGGTGATCTCGTTCATCAGCCAGGTGCTTAATCCGCGACCGCGATGTTCCGGCAGGATGCCCAGACGCCCAATCTCGAGCGCCGTGACATACGCGCCGGGAACGACCGGTGCCGTGATATACGCGCCGGGAACGACCGGCGCCGTGATATACGCGCCGCTCTGATTCGACTCCCGCACCGGGAAATACCGCACGCTGCCGACCGGAACGCCCGAGAGTTCCATGACGATTCCCTCGCCTTCCGTCAGGTCTTTCCTGACCTTTTCGGCGCTCTCAAAGTGCCCGCTCGAACCCTCGGGCTTACCGACCCAGCAGGCTCGGGTCAGCCGCGCGATCAGTTCGGCGTCATCAAGGGTGGCCTCGCGAAGCGTCGGGATCACGCGTACCGCCCCTCGAAGTACTCGCGCGCGACCAGCGTGTGCAACGGAAAGGCGAGTTCGATGGCCTGAGGAATGACGGCGATCTCGCTCGTCTCCTCGCTCAGCCGAACCCGCTCGAGGACGCTGATCGGTTGCGCTGCCGCCAAACCGAAGATCAGGATCGCGCTGTCCGGCGCGCTCAGCACCCGCACCTCGCGGATGGTCTGCGGGTCGAGTTCCAGCCCGGTTTCTTCGATCACCTCGCGCGCCGCACCCGACTGCCAGGATTCGCCGAAGTTGATGAACCCACCCGGCAAGGCCAGCTGCCCGACGCGCGGTGGGATGCTGCGCCGAACCACCAGCAGACCGTCACCCACGGGAACGAGCACCACCGCGACCGGGGTGGGGTTGCGGTAGCTGACGGACGCGCAGTTCGCGCAGGTGCGCGGGAAGGCGGCGCTGGCATCCGGGAACGGTGCGCCGCAAAACGAACAATGGCTGTGGGCTCCGGTCATTTCGAATCTCTCGTTCTGTGCGGGGTTCCGAGAATCGGGAAACCGTCTGGGACGGTGTTTCTCGAGATTGCGAATTTGCGTGCTGGACGGTGTTCCTGAACCTTCATCCGGGGCGCACGCGGCGCTGCCAGGACGACTGGTCTTGCTTGTGGTGCGCGATGGCGTACACGAAAACGCAATCCGGATCGACCACGAAATAAACGAAGTAGGGGAATCTGGGCAGGCTGGCGCGGCGCACACCGTCGCCAACCTGTTTGAAGGCTTCCGGGAAATTCAGGATGTCTCGCGTGCATTCGCGCAGAGCCCGGCTGAATTCCTTGCCGACTTCGGGCGAGACGTTTCGGTAATGTTCAGCGGCGCGAATCAATTCGACCCGAGCCTCGAGTTCAAACCGGATCGTCGAGTTCACGCAGAACGTCCTCGAAGGGCACGGTCTGTGATCGTCCAGCGCGCAGATTCTCTCGGCGTTGATTGACGATTTCGAGCCAGCGCCGATCAAATTCTGGATCGACTGGGTTGGCGATTTCGTCGATGAAATCGCGCAACGCGATCTGCTCCTCGCGCGTGAGTTGCAGGGCTTGTTCTTTGAGGTCGGTCAAGCTCATGCGGTTATTGTGCTCCTTTCGGTTTGAAGATGGATGAACAGGGTTGATTGATTGCGTATAGGAGGGTATTTCTCGAGGTTGCGAATATTGCGTCTGGAACGGCGTTCTCGAGCTTCAATCCTTCTGCAACCGCGCGCGGACGCGGGCGCGCAACGCGTTCAGCTTGATGAAGCCGCCCGCGTCCGCCTGGTCGTAGACGGTCTCTTTTTCAAAGGTCACGAGTTGCGGATCGTACAGGCTGACGGGCGATTTGCGTCCCGACACCAGGCAGTTGCCCTTGAAAAGTTTCATGCGGGCCGTTCCGGTCACAGATTTGGCGACGTGATCGAAGTAGACCTGCATGGATTCTCGTTCCGCCGTGAACCAGAAGCCGTTGTACACCAGTTCCGCGTACTTGGGTTGCATGGCGTCGCGCTGGTGCAGCACCTCGCGGTCGAGGGTCAGGGATTCCACGGCGCGACGCGCGTGGTACAGCAGCGTGCCGCCTGGAGTCTCGTAGACGCCCCTGGATTTCATGCCGACGAAGCGGTTTTCGACCAGATCCACGCGGCCAATACCGTGCTTGCCCGCGATCTTGTTGGCTTCCTCGAGCAGGGCGGCGGGGCCGAGTTTCTTGCCATTGATGGCCACCGGATCGCCCGCGATGAATTCCACTTCGACGTACTCGGGCGCGTCGGGCGCGTCCTCGACGTTGGCGGTCAGGTGGAACATGTCGGCGGGGTATTCGGCCCACGGGTCTTCCAGGATGCCGCCCTCGTAGGAAATATGCAGCAGGTTGGCGTCCATGCTGTACGGTTTGGCGGCGGTCACGGGCACGGGAATGTCGTGCTTGGCGGCGAATTCCATCAGTTCCTTGCGCCCGGACGGACCCCACTCGCGCCACGGGGCGATGACCTTGATTTCCGGGTTGAGGGCGTAGGCGCTAATCTCGAATCGCACCTGGTCGTTGCCCTTGCCGGTCGCGCCGTGGCTGATCGCTTCGGCGTGTTCATCGTGCGCGATGCTGACCAGGTACTTGGCGATCAAGGGCCGCGCGATGCTCGTGCCCAGCAGGTAATAACCCTCGTAAAGCGCACTGGAGCGCTGCATCGGGTACACGAAATCCCGCACGAATTCCTCGCGTAGATCCAGTGCGTAGGCCGCGACCGCGCCCGTGTTGAGCGCCTTGACGCGGGCTTCCTCGACCTCGTCACCCTGGCCGATGTCGGCGGTGAAGCACACGACTTCATAGTTGCGCTCGAGTTGCAACCATTTGAGGATCATGCTGGTGTCCAGGCCGCCGGAGTAGGCGAGCACGACTTTTTTCTTTGACATGGGTTCGTTCTCCTTGGTGTGTTTGATGGTTTTCTGGTTCCAGACAGCATAATCCGCGCCACGTTCCGATGACTCGAAACCCGAATGCGTTCGGGTCGTTCAGCGTCGTCGGTCGGTGCGGAGGTCAGTCATGTCGTTTAATCTTATGCGCTAAAACTGCATAAGCATGCAGAGTGTAGCACCTGCGGGCACTCGGGTCAAGTTGAGTTTCGTTCGAGAAGACCGTCCAGGACGCATCCCAAGAAACGCGCGCAGGACGGTCTTCTCTGGTTCTCCACAAGCTTATCCACAGGCTCGAGCCTCGGTCACGGTGTTAGGCTCCGGGCATGACGCAACTCGAGGGGAAAGTCGCGCCGGTCGTTCCCGGCGCGCTCGACGGAAAAACAGCGCTGATCACGGGCGCGGCGGGCGAGATCGGCAGCGCGAGCGCGCGAATCATGGCGCAACGCGGCGCGAGACTGGTACTGACCGACGTACACCCCGAATCGCTCGAGGCTATTCAATCAAAACTCGAGGTTGCGGGCGCGCACGTCCTGACCCTCGCGCACGACGTGACGCTCGAGGAAGACTGGATGCGCATCATCGGGGAAGTCAAAACGAGATTCGGCGCGCTGCACATCCTGATGAACAACGCGGGCATCGGCGGCGTGCCCGCCACCATCCCCGATTACCCGCTTCAGGACTTCCAACGCGTCATGGCCGTCAACGTCGAAGGCGTGTTTCTGGGCATGAAGCACGCCATCCCCCTGATGCTCCAGAATCCCGTCCCGGACGGTGCCGCGCCCAACCGAGGCAGCATCATCAACGTCTCCAGCGTGGCGGGCGTGATCGGTGCACCCGGCATGATCGCGTACAACGCCAGCAAACACGCCGTGATCGGATTGACGCGCGGAGCCGCCGCAGAGTGGTCGCGCAAGGGCATCCGCGTCAATTCCCTGAACCCCGGCCCGCTGGATTCCAACATGATGCGCGGGTACGACGAAGCCCTCAAGCCCGGCCACGGCCCGCAGGTGCGCCAGAATTTCGAGCGACAAATTCCGTTGCGCCGTTACGGTCAACCCCATGAAATCGCGGCGGTCGCGGCGTTTCTGGCCTCGGACGATTCCAGCCTGGTGACGGGCGCGGTTTACATGGCCGACGGCGGTCTGCACGCCATTTAAAAAGTACGTCCCAGACGGTGTTCCCAATATGGGCACCGTCTGGGACGAGATATTTCCTAAATTCTGGGCGCGGTCGTCGAGGTCGAAGTCACGACCGGCTTCGGGCGGCGGCGCAACCCGAGGAAAAAACCGATCAGCAAGCCCAGCACGAACGGAACCAGCACGATTAGAATCAACAGTTGCACGTTCAACGTGCCGCCAAAGAAGTAAATGTACGGGTTCGCGGCGAACAGAATCACCAGCACGATGATCGCAATCAGGCCGATCCAGATGAAAGGGTTCCTCATGACTCAAGTATACGCAGTCCGGCGCGATGTGGTTCCAGACCCGAGGCTTCCGCGATCTGTCGTTCCTTCATCCGGTCTCTGGATTGAACAAGAACACCGTCCTACACGCAAATTCTCGATGCTCGAGAACACCGTCCTGGACGGTGTTCTTACGGCTCGAGCTTGCGCTTGACGATCTCCTGGACGAGTTGCGGGTTGCCCTGACCTTTGGTGGCCTGCATGACCTGACCCACGAAGAAACCCAGCAATCCCTTCCGTCCCGCCCGGTACTCCTCGAGCTTCTGCGGGTTCGCAGCGATCACACCGTCCACCACGGGTTCCAGCGCACCCGCGTCCGAAACTTGTTTCAAGCCCTCGCGTTCTACGATCGCGGCGGGATCTTCGCCCATGGAGAGCGCTTTTTCCAGCACGGTTTTCGCCTGGTTCCTCGAGAGCGCCCCGTCCTGGACAAGTTTGACGAGCGCCGCTAGATTCGCGGGCGAGAGTTTGATCTCCCCTTCCCTCAAGGCCGTTCCCAGATCGTTCACGACCCAACTCGAGAGCGCAGCGATATCGCCGTGCTGTGCGGCTTCCTCGAGATACGCAGCGAGCCTGGGTTCTTTTGCGAGAACGCCAGAGTCCGAGTCCGAGATGCCTCGAGAAACCAAGGAATTGAATGTTGTTTGCTGAATTCCATCGAGAGAATTCTCGATCTTGACAGTCACTAAACCAACCTGTGCGTGAGCTGTAACAGTCCGAACTTCTACCCTCACCCACGAGTCTCGCAACGAAATGATCCTGTTCATCACGATCTTCTCGCCGCTCGAATCCTGATCGCGCCAGAAGTAACCCAGGCGCTCGAACTGATACCGCGTGTCCACAGGGTCGTTCAGCACGCTCGGCTCGAGGAACCCAGTCACGACTTCAAGGCTGTTCGGGTTCAGGAACGACAGGAAATCCGTGGTGTCGTCGGGATCGTTTTCATCCTCGAGTTCTCTGGCTTCGGCTTCGGGTTGGGGCACGCGGAACAATCTGTCGTACAACCGGAATTCAGCGGGGACGCTCTTGCTCGAGGACACCCAATGGATCACGCCGGGCGCTTTTTCCGTGTCGGGCAGCATCGTGCAGCGCAGCAAGGTCACGTTTCCAACGTCGTCCGTCTCGAAGGATTGGCATTCGATCACGCCAGCGCCGCGCAACCTGACCTTGCCGTGCAGCGTCAGGCGTTTAAATCCTTTGGGCGGTTCGACCTCGAAATCCTCGCGCTCGATGTAGATTTCTGGCGTGAACGGTACGGCTCGGGTCGCGGCTTCGGGCTTGACGCGCTGACCGTTCGGCAGGCTGACCAGACCGTCACTTGAAATTTTCACCACGTCCTGCGGCCAGTACGGAAGCTCGAGGGTGGCGTCCTCGGCGTTCTCGATCACGACGCGCAAGGGTTTCAGCACGGCCATCACGCGCGGGGATCGCAGGTTCAGATCGTCCCGAATCGCGTTCTCCAGAACCGCGATGTCGACGGTGCGGTTGGTGCGGCTGACGCTGATGCCGGACGCGAAGGCGCGGAGGGCTTCGGGCGTGACCCCGCGACGGCGGAAGCCGGAAATCGTGGGCATTCGCGGGTCGTCCCAGCCCTTGACGTGATGCTCGTTGACCAATCGCAAGAGCTTCCTTTTGCTGACGACCGTGTACTCGAGGCTGCGCCGTCCGAACTCGAACTGGCGTGGCGGGACCCCGCCCGTCCAGAAGTGCGGTACGGGTTCCGTCCAGAGGTGTTCCATCAGCCATTTGTAGATCGCGTTGTTGTCCACGAACTCGAGGCTGCACAACGAATGCGTCACGCCGTCGAGCGCGTCCGTGATGGCTTGCGCGAAATCGTAACTGGGGTAGATGCACCATGCGTCGCCCGTGCGGTAGTGGCTGGCGTGAACGATGCGGTACAGCACGGGATCGCGCAGTTTCATGTTGGGGTTGCTCAGGTCAATCTTGGCGCGCAGCGCATGCGCTCCGCGCGGGAATTCTCCGGCGCGCATCCTGGAAAACATCTCGAGGTTCTCCGCGATGGTTCGCTCGCGGTACGGGCTGGACGTTCCAGGTTTGTCCACCGTGCCGCGCAGCCGGGCCATTTCTTCACCGGGAACGCTGTCCACGTAGGCCAGACCTTTCTCGATCAACTGCACCGCGAAGGCGTGCAACTGCGGGAAGTAATCGGAGGCGTAGGACAACCCGTCCCAGGTCACGCCCAACCATTCCAGGTCGCGCTGGATCGCGTCGGCGTACTCCTGGCGTTCGGTTTCGGGGTTCGTATCGTCCATCCTGAGCACGAAACGCCCGCCGAAATCTCGGGCCAGCCCGTAGTTCAGCAGGCACGCGAAGGTGTGTCCGACGTGCGCGTAGCCGTTCGGTTCGGGCGGGAAGCGCGTGCCGACGCGCGGTACGCGACCCTGCTGCACGTCCGATTGAATGATTTCCGTGATGAAATTCGGCGCGACGAGCCTGGGGCTCGAGGGGTCGTTCGTGTGGTCTGGGTGCGTGCTCATGCGCGCTTTCGAGCATACCGCAGCCCGGCAACGTCTCGAGATCTCGCCTTTTGTCCTCCCCTGCTTGAGTAGGGGAGGCACAAGTCAAGAACACCGTTCCAGGCGCAGATTCTCGAGACGAAAGAACACCGTCCTGGACGGTGTTCTCAGAAGATAGCTCGAGGTTCACGCGGTGCTGGCGCGAAGGCGGCCTTTGCTCATGAAGAACAGCGCGCACAGCGCGATGGCGAGAATATTGACGTACAGGTTCGGGATGAAGCATGCGACGGCCAGAAGGCCCATCAGCCAGCTCTCCCAGCGTTCCAGCGCGCGGCGGGTGTAACCCACGGTGGCGGCGGACAGGAAGGTGATGCCCAGGGCCACCGTCACGAAGCGCTCGATGATGATCGGGATGGCTTCAGCCAGCGGTTTGACCATCAATATCGGCAGGATCAGCAATCCCGTGCCCTCGAGCGCGATCAGGAAGAAGAACCCGACCAGGTATTTGGAAAGCGCCACCCGAGCGGCGTACACGCCCGTCCTGATCGGGTCGGTCTTGAAGACGCTGGCGCTGGCGAAAGCGGACAGGGCCACGGGCGGGGTCACGTCGGCCAGCACGGCGTAATAGAACAAGAACATGTGCGTGGCCAGTTTCGCGGCGTTCTCCGGAATGCCGCCCGCCACGGCCAGCTTGATGATCGCGGGCGCGGTTAACGCCGCCGTCAGCACGTAGGTCGCGGTCGGTGGCACGCCCATGCCCAGGATCAGGCTGAAGATCGCGGTCAGCAGGCAGGCCACGACCAGATTGCCGCTGGTGATGCTCTCGAGAAACTGCGAGAACTTGGACGCCAATCCCGAAATCACCAGCATGGCGAAGATCAGGTTGGCCGCCGTGATGGCCGTACCGATCGGAATCAACGACCTGAAGCCATCCCGCAGGCCTTCCAGAATCTTGCCGATGCCTCTGGGCCTGAGGGTCGGGTCAACGTAGGCGATCACGATGAACGCGATCATGGCCAGGCTGGCGGCGGTGCTGACCTCGTAACCGAAGTACAGCATCACGATGATCAGAATGATCGGCAAAAACACGCTCGAGTACCGAGCGATGTAGCTGCGCGGGATGATCTCTCCGACGGGTTGAAGCTTCGATTTGCGCGTGTAAAACTCGTTGAAGGTAAAAATCGCCAGCAGGTACAGCAGGCACGGCCCGATGGACATCACGATCACGTCGATATAAGGGATGTTCAGGTTCTCGACCATGATAAACGCGATGCTGCCCAGCACGGGCGGCGTGATGATCGCGATCGTTCCGGCGGTCGCGACCAGTCCGGCGGCGGTCATCGTGTCGTAACCGGATTTTTCAAACAAGGGTTTGGCCAGCGTGGCCACGAACTGCGTGTCCGCCGCGCCGGAACCCGAGAACATGCCCATGAAGACGCTGGCGATGGCGGTCACGCGCCCCGGCGTGGCGGGTTTGCGCCCGACCAACGCGAGCGCCAGGTTGGACACGACCTTGCCCAGCCCGAGCGCGCCGATCATGCCGGAAAGAATCGTGAAGTACACCAGGTACTTGGCGCTGACGCCCGTGACCTGACCGTAAATGCCCGCCTCGGTCTCGTTGTAGGTCTTGCCCAGGATCACGTCGATCGGTTGCTTGGCGTTCTGAAACGCGCCGGGGAACGCGTTGCCGTACAGGTTATAAGCGATGAACACCAGCACCAGCGACGGCATGACCGGCCCAATAAATCGGTAGACCGCGCCCAGCACCAGGCAGATCAACCCGAAGCTCATGACCATGTCCCAGGTCGCGGGGATCACGGCGCGGTTGACCAGATCCTCGAAATACCGAATCTGGTACAGCAAGGGCAGGAGCGCCAGGGCTGCCGCGATCAAGCCCGTCACGCGCCGCGCCCTGGGAAAGAGCGCGGGCAGAATCCCGACCGCCCAGAAGACCGTGCCGACCAGCTTGGCGACCGGGTCGAGCGCGACGTTCGGCGCGTTCGGAACCCAGAAGGTGAACAGGAAAATCAGCGACAGCCCGACAAAAACCCACGACCCGAGCGTGCGCTTGCCCGGTTCGCCCTGTGCGCTCACCAGGTAACCGATGGCGACCAGGAAGAAAACGTGCGTGGCGCGCTGAATCTGAATGATGTCGAAGACCGGCAGGTTCAGGCGGCTGACGGGCGTGTAGGGGTGAATCACCAGATAGAGGCTGTACAGCGATGCCAGGATCAGCAATCCTGTCGTGAACGCGCCCAGGCGCGTTCTGGGAAGGCTGGTTTCACCTTCGACACTCATGCATTTCCTCCCTGGTCGGGCTCGAGATTTCCGGCGTGAACAAGCTCGGGATCATCGGTTCGGGGTCATCGGCTCGAGAACCCATTCTGAAATGAGGCAACCATCCGTGCGCGGCGGTCGCCCCTCGAGAGATACGCTTCGATTGCTCGCATCCAGGACGGTACAAAAGCTTACTTGATCGCGCCAGATTCCTTGAGGTACTTGACTGCGCCGGGATGGAACGGGATCGTCTTGCTGAGGGTCGCGTAGAGCTTGCTGGTGTTGGCCAGGGTCGTGTCCTTGGCGGGGCCAACGGCGGTCACCAGCGTCTTGAGGTTCTCGAAGACGGTCTTGGTGATGCTGTACGCCAGATCGTCCGGCATGGACGACGGGCAGAACATCACGTTGCCCGTCTGGAGGCCGCGCACGTCGGTCGCGGTGCCGTAGACCTTCTTGGGCACGGTGGTGGATTCGACCAGACCGGGGAAGCGTTTGAACACGAGTTGCGCGGTCGTGCTCTGCGGGTCGACGGGCACCATCACGATCTTCTGGTTCTTGCGCGATAAGGTCTGGCCGAGTTCGACGATCGAACCGGTCGGCACGCCGCCGACCCAGAAATACGCGTCGATCGTGCCCTCGCCGAGCGCCTTGGCGGATTCTGCGGCGGGCAATCGTTCGCGCTTGGCGAAGCTGTCCGGGTTGACGCCCGCGCCCTGAAGCACCAAGAGCGCCAGGTTTTCCGTGGACGATCCGGGCTGTCCGGTGCTGACGCGTTTGCCCTTCATGTCCTGCAAGACCTTGATGCCGCTGCCATCGGTGGTGACGATGTGGATCAGGCTCGGGTACATGTAGAACATGACGCGCATCATGTCGGCCTTCTTGTCCTTGAAGCGCGGTTCCTGACCCGTGTAGGTCACGAAGGCGGCATCGGTGGTGGTCAGGCCGCAGTAGTACGTGTTGCTGGCCGGGTCGGTGCGGTCGCGCATCAGGAGGATGTTGTCGTAACTGCCGCCCGTCTGCACCGCCGAAGTGCTGGCCACACCCGCTTTGGCGAGGATGTCCGCCATGCTGGTGCCGTAAAAGAAGAACACGCCGCCGGTGCTGCCGGTCGGGATCACGACCGTGGCTTTCTGCTGCGCGAGAACCATGCCTGCCGTGACGATGCCCGCTGCGGACAACAAGGCGGATGCCAGTACGATCAATCGCTTCACGTCTTTCCTCCCGAGTTTTTGTTTTTGGACGAGGTTCAGTCTCAACGAACGCCCGTTCGGTGTCAAGCAGACCGCCGCACGGTTCGACGAGCACGAATCGCCATCTCGAGAAAATACCGTCCCGAGCGTCATCCGAGAGGATTTAAGGAACACCGTCCAGGACGGTGTTCCCTGGCCACCATGAGTCAGACCTCACGCTCGAGAATCCAGACTGAAAAAACCACCACCGAAGGCCGTGTCGGTGGAATACCTGAGCTTCATATTCGAGGGGTTAAATTGAGAATCGAGATGGCTGGAATCACGCAACCGCAACCCCTGAGCGCGCCCAGAAGCTCCGTCAAGGCCAGACTGATCCGTCTGGCGCGGGCCGCCATGCGACCGTTGTACTACGTTTACGAGCGCGAACTGGACGCGCAAGTCCAGCACGAACACCTGCCCAAGCACCTGGGGTTGATCCTGGATGGCAACCGACGCTTCGCCAAGGCGATGGGTCTGGAAGGAACCGTCGGGCACGACCTGGGCGTGGACAAGGCCCACGAGGTGCTGGGCTGGTGCCTGGAACTGGGCATTCGCGCGGTCACGATCTGGGTGCTGTCGCCGGACAATTTTGTCAAACGCGACCAGGACGAACTCAAGCACCTGATGCACCTCTTCGAGCGCGAGGCCCGCAACCTGGCGGTCGATCCGCGCATCCACAACAACCGCGTTCGCGTGCGCGCCATCGGCCAGCACGGGCAATTCCCGGAAGATTTGCTCTCCAGCCTGCGCGATCTCGAGGCCGCGACCGCGCACTACGACGGGATGCTCTTGAACATCGCCGTCGGTTACGGCGGGCGCGAAGAAATCGTGGACGCCGTGCGCGGCTTGCTGCGCAACGCCGCCCAGGAGGGCGTCTCGCTCGAGCAGCTTTCCAAGACGCTGGAACCCGACCACATCGGCGCGCACCTGTACACGGCGGGCATTCCCGACCCGGATTTCATCATCCGCACGTCCGGCGAGGTGCGTCTGTCCGGGTTTTTGCTGTGGCAATCCGCGTACAGCGAATACTACTTCTGCGACGCGTTCTGGCCCGAATTCCGCCGATTGGATTTCCTGCGCGCCCTTCGCGCTTACCAGGCCAGAGAACGCCGCCTCGGTCGGTAACCCGAGAACGCCGTCCAGCACGTTATTCTCGAGACTGCGTGCCAGACGGTGTCGGCTGATCTCGAGCCTGAAACTTTCAGGGTTCGGCTGTTCACAAATCTGAGCTTCGCAGCCCTGCAATTCTCGTGGGCGTCTCCAGAAGTCATCAGCAACGTAGAATCCCCGCATGACCTGGATTTCCTTCGATCTGGACGGCACGATCCTGGACTGGCCGATGGGGCTCGCCGTGATCGGCCCGCTCAGGGACGCGCTCGAGCCGGAACCGCGAAAAGCCATCACGGACGAATACCGCTCGCGTTACGCGTCCGAGCACCCGGCGCGCGCCTTTGACTGGGACGAGATTCACGACGCGGTCACGGCGCGTTTCGGCCTGAAGCCGTTTCCGCGCATCGTGGACGCGGCGGCCAGCGCAAACTTCCCGATCACCATGCGTTACGCGGACACCAACCCAGCTTTCGAGCAACTCCGCGCGATGGGCCGCAAGATCGCGATTGGCACGAACGGTTTCGCCAAGTACCAGCGCGTACCGCTCGAGAGACTGGCCGTCCCATACGATGCGCTGCTCGGGCCGGACGTGGCCGGATTCGCCAAACCGCAGGCGGAATTCTTGCGCGCATTGCCGCGCATCACCAATGACCCAAAAGCGATGGATGGGTTGGTTCACGTCGGCGATTTGCTCGCGCAGGACGTTCTGGCCGCCAACCGAGCCGGTGCGACCGCCGTCTGGATCTGGCGCGACATGGATCAGCAGTGGGCCGGTCTACACCCGCGCGAGCGCGCCAGCGACCCCGAGATGCGCCGAGAAATTGAGCGCCGTCTCGAGATCGAACTCGAGCGCGACGGACGGATGGGTGCGCCCTACGAGACGCCCCAGCCCGATCTGATCGTCAAGGATTTACTCGAGTTGGTCAGTGCGCTCGAACCCGCGATGTTGAGTTGAAGCCCGAGGGTTTTGTAGGGATGGGTCTGTGACCCACCTTTCCCACGCCACGCGTTCGAGCGCTTTCGCGCGAAAGCCGGTTCTCGAGAAACACCGTCCTAGACACATTTTCTCGAGATCTCAAGAACACCGTGGAGGACGGCGTTCCCATGCGGTGTTTACGCGGGCTCGAGGTTCAGCACGACCAGTTCAGCCGGGCAGAACAAGCGCATCGGCACGCCGGACGTGCCCAACCCGCGCGAGACGAAACCGTGCGCACCCGAGCGACCATCCGCGCCACCGCGAACGAACCCCTGCTGGAAGCGCTCGCCGTACTTTGAAACGCTGTAAAACGTGAATGGCAAACCGGGCACGCGCACCTGACCGCCGTGCGTGTGCCCGCACAGCGTCAGCGAAACCGATTCCGGCACGTCCGGCAGCAAGTCGGGATTGTGCGACATCAACAACCGCGCACCCGTGGTTGGGGCGTTCCTGAGCGCCCGCTCGAGATCAACCTTTCCCTGCCAGAGGTCATCCACGCCCGCCACGAACAGATCGTTCCGAACGCGCAGACCGTCGTTCACCAGCACGCGCACGCCAGCGCGCTCGAGACGGGATTGCACGGCCTTTGAGCCCAGCATGACCTGATCGAGCTTGGGATCGTAAAACCGGAAAAAATCGTGGTTGCCGACCACCGCCAGCACGCCCAACGGCGCACGCAACCGCGCCAGCACGGGCACGAGCGCGTCCAGCACTTCGGGTTCGACCCACGTGTCCAAGAGATCGCCGGTTAAGAGGATCAAATCCGGTTTTTCAGCCAGCGCCGCGTTGATCCAATTCATGATTTCCGTCAGGCCGTGATCGTTGCCGTAATGGAAATCCGTGAGTTGCACGACCCGCACGGGTTTCTCGAGCCCCGGCAATTTGAGGGTGTGCTTTGAGACGCCGAACTGGTGCGCCGAAGAAAACCCCGCGTAGACCGTGCCGCCACCCGCCGCAGCACCCGCCGCCAGGGTCGCGCCGGACGCGATCAGTCGGAGGAAGGCGCGGCGGTTCAAGCGGCTCACAAGGATCAGTTTAGGCGACAGCCTGAAGGCTAAATTAAGCGTTCCAGACGGTGTTCTCGAGGTATGGGTTTTACGCAGGCTCGAGGTTCAGCACGACCAGTTCAGCCGGACAAAACGTGCGGATCGGCACGCCACCGAAACCGATGCCCCTCGAGACGAAACCGTGTGCGCCCGTGTCCGATTGCACAAAACCTTGCTGGAAGCGCTCGCCGTAATGCGAGACGTTGAACAACGTCGGCAAGCCCGGAATCCTGATCTGACCGCCGTGCGTGTGTCCCGAGAGCGTCAGGCCCACGGTTTTTGGCACGCGCACCAGCACGTCCGGGTTGTGCGAAAGCAAGATCGTCGCGCCTCGAGTCGGTGCGTCCCGCAGCGTGCGCGTCAGGTCCGGCTGACCTTCCCAGAGATCGTCTATTCCAGCGAGATGCACGTCTGGGCGCAACGTCGCACCATCGTTCACGAGAAAACGTAATCCCGTACGCTCGAGCCGATCCACCAGGTCGCGCGTCGTTATGCTCTTCCGGCCCCAGTAATCGTGATTGCCCAGCACCGCCCACACGCCCAGCGGCGCGTTCAATCCCTCGAGCGCGTGCGCCAGACGCTCCAGGCCATCCTGTGACGGCAACCGATGCACCAGATCGCCCGTCACCACGATCACGTCCGGTCGCTCGCGTTGCGTGGCTTCGACCCAGCGGCGCACGGTGTTCTCGTCAATCCACGTTCCGAAATGCAGGTCGGTCAGGTGCGCCAGCCTGAGCGGTGTCTCGAGTCGTGGCAACTTGAACGTATGCCTTGAGATTTGGAATCCGTAAGCCTCGGTCACGCCATAGGTCCCGAGCGCAGCGACGCCCACCACGCTCGAGCCGAGCAACCGAAGAAAGCCTCTTCTGTTCACGCCGCGCAGTGTATTCGAGGAAAAGTGAGATTCGACTCATCACCGGAACACCGTCCAGCACGCAAACCCGAAAATGCGTGTAGGACGGTGTTTCTCGAGTACGCGAACCAGAAACCTCGAGCAATCTGGTCAGGCCGTCAGCTTCGCCCAGGTGTCCGGCCCGACGATGCCATCGGCGCTCAACCCTTGGGCGCTTTGAAACGCCTGCACCGCACCCTGCGTTCCCGAACCGAACGCGCCGTCCACGCTGACGCCGTAGCCTCGGGATAGAAGCTGGCTTTGCACGGCCCGCACCGCGTCGCCGCTCGAGCCGTTCTGCACGTTCACCACCAACGATTCCCAGGTGTACCGCCCGACGATGCCGTCGGCGGTCAATCCTTTGGCGGTCTGGAAGCTCTTGACGATGCTTTCCGTGCCCGCGCTGAACGCGCCGTCCACGCTCAGGCTGTAGCCTTTGGCCCGCAGCAGGTACTGAACGCTCTTGACGCGCTCGCCGGAATCGGGTTTTTTGGCGGTCGTCCAGACTCGAGAAACCGTGCCGCCCGCGCCCAACTTGGTGGCGACATCCTTGCGAAGCTGCCCGAGCTTGGCGTACAACTGATCGCCGGGGCAATCGGTGCTGATGAAATCCCGGTGTCCGTAGATGCGGTCGCTGGGGATGCCGTACTGCTGACAGATGTACGCGCACAGGGTCACCAGTTGATCGTAGAGCGCCTGCGTCGGCAGCGTGCTGGTGTACGTCCCCTCGTTCTCGATGCCGATGGCGACGTTGTTCTGCCCCGGACAGTGCGCTCCGCTGACCATATTGCTACCGCCGCGCAGGGTTTCCAGGCTGCGGTGACGGGCTTCCATCACGAACCCGCCCCTGGAAATCGTGAAGTGCTGACCGGAATCAATCCAGCCGTTCACGTCGATGTGATCGTTCTGAATGCTGCGGGCCAGCGCGTAGGCGTGCGCTTGGGTGTAATCCGTGCTGTTCGGGCTGGCCGTGTGATGGACGATGATCTTGTCCGGCCTCGCTCCGGTCAGCACCACCGGGCTGGTCGAGGCTCGAGCCCCCCAGGCGCTCGTGTCCGCGATGCTCGGCGAGGTCACGGCCAGCGGCTCGAGCGGATCGCCCGCAATGGGGGCTGGCCTCAGCGGGGTCGTCTGGTTGCAGCCCGCCAGGACGCTCACGCCCAAGCTCAGGCCCGCCAGCAGAATCGTGCGCCTGGACACCTGAACGGCTTGGTGGGTGGGGTCATTGCATTGGTCGCACATGGGAACTCCTTAAAAGATAGGAAAAAGGGTGAAAGGGAAAAGGGTGAAAGGGAAAAGGGAAAAGTGGAAGGTCAAGAACGCTGTTCGTGGCGTGAGGCAGGTTTTTCTTTGACCTTTCACCCTCGCTCTTCCAAGATCCGGCGCTCAGTAGAAGATCACGTCCCAGTGCGTGCTTTCCCTGGCGTACACGTCACCCCGAGCGTCCTGGTACTGGGCTGCGCCGTCGCCGCGCAAGCCGATGTAGGTCATGGAGTTCTGAATGAAGCCCGTGATGCACGAGTTGAAACTGAAATCGAGCTTGTAGCCCGTGGAGTGGCTGACCGCGCCGCTGGCGTGACCGACCTCGGTTCCGCCCGTGACGATCAGGCCGCAACCGGAAGCGCCTTTCAAGGAGATGGCTCCGCGAATGCTGGCGGCGCGAACCTGGTCGAGCGAGGTGCAAGAGGCGTTGTTGCGATCCGAGCAGTTGCCGCTCGAGGACACCGAGATGCTCGCGGTTGACAGGCGGCTTCGGGCGGTCGCGTCCGTCAGGTACACCACCGCCCTGTTGATCACGAGCGCACTCCAGGTGGTGATCTCCACGATCCCGTTGTCGGTCAAATCGCGCGAGCGCTGGAAGTTCTGCACCGCGCTTTTCGTGCCGTTGCCGAACGCGCCGTCGATGCCGATGCCGTACCCGAAGCTGTTGGCGAGTTGATCCTGCGCCGCCCGCACCGCGTCGCCGCTCGAGCCGTTCTGCACGGTCAGGATCAGTTTCTCCCAGGTATCGGCGTTCACCACACCGGTCGCGGAGAGGGCGCTGGCTCGCTGAAAATTCTGCACGGCGGTCTGCGTGCCGGGGCCGAATTGCCCATCCACGCTGAGGGATTGACCTCGAGCGCGCAGCAGGTACTGAGCGGTCACGACATCACGACCGCTCGAGCCGTTTTGCAGCGTCACCCACGGCAACCCGGAGGCGAGCGGCAGCGCGGCATCCGGCAGGGCGGGCGTGTTCGGGCAGGCGACCAGGGCGGCTAGAGTGAAGATCCAGAACGCGTTTCGCATGACTGACCCCCCAAGGGTTTCATTTCCTTGCGAAACTAACACGAGCTGTTTTGCCCCGGTAGAGAACCGCACACCCGAAGCCTCTCTGCTCGAGTGACGCCGTGCAGGACGCGTCCCTGGGGTTCGTGCGCTAGACGGTGCGCTGAAGGTTTTTGACCATCACGACCGTCGGGTGACCCCAGGCGGTCAAACGTTCCAGCACCATCCAGCCGCGATCGCTGTAGAACGATTCGCGGTCGGTGGTGTGCAAGTGCAAACGCGCCACGCCTCGAGACATCGCCTCCTGCTCGACGCACGCCACGAGCTTTGAAGCGATGCCGCGCGAACGGTGCTCGGGTGGCACGTAGACGCTCGCCAGCCAGGGTGTCAGATGGAGGCGTACCGGCAGATCGTTCGCGTCCAGGCTGGCTGTACCGACGACCCGATCGTCCTCGAGCGCCACGAATGTCGTGATGCTTCGCCCTTGCGCTTCCCATAAATCTCGCGTCCAGTCCGCGAGTGGCACGCCGACGAACTCGTGCGGGAATTGCTGGTGAATCCAGGCCGCGACCGGCGGCAGGGCTTCCGGCGCGTTCTCGAGGCGTTCGACCCTCATAGCTCGAGTGTACGTTCGCGGCGTTCCAGACCGCATCCACAAAATCGCGTAGTTCAAGAACACCGTCCTACACGCTATTCTTTCGTGCTAGAAAAATGCGTCCTGGACGGTGTTCTTTTCAACCTTTGACCTTTCGGCTTTCACCTCTACTCCCTACGGGTACAACCCCCTGAGCGCCCTCGACTCGAGCACGCGCGTGCAGGCCACGATGTACGCGGCGGTTCTGAGCGTCACGTCCTTGTCCTTGCTGACATCCCACAAGCCCTTGAAGGCATCCGACATGATCTTTTCTAAGCGCTTGTTGATGTCTTCTTCAGACCAGAAAAAACTGCTGAAATCCTGCACCCACTCGAAGTAACTGACCGTCACACCGCCCGCGTTGGCCAGTACGTCCGGCACGACGATAATGCCCTTCTCCCGCAGGATGTCGTCCGCCTGGGGCGTGGTCGGGCCGTTCGCGCCCTCGACGATGATCCGGGTGTTCATGAAAGGCGCGTTCTCGACGGTGATCTGGCGTTCCAGCGCGGCGGGAATCAGGAATTCGCACTCGATCTTCCAGAAGTCCGACAGGCTGATGGCTTCGGCCTTCGGGTATTCTTTCAAACCGCCGTACTGACCCGCGAATTCCAGCGCGTCGTAGGGATCAATGCCCTCCGGGTTGTAGACCGCGCCCGTCACGTCCTGGATGGCGACAATTTTCGCGCCGTTGTCGTGAAAGATGCGCGCCGATGCGTTCCCGACGTTGCCGAAACCCTGTACGACCACGCGCGCGCCAGCCAGTGGCACGCCGATGCGCGCGGCGGCCTCGCGCCCGGCCACGAACACGCCGCGCCCCGTCGCATCGCGCCGCCCCAGCGACCCGCCCAGCGCGATCGGTTTGCCCGTCACCACGCCCGTGGCGGTGCGGCCCTGGTTCATGCTGTACGTGTCCATCATCCAGGCCATCGTCAATTCGTTGGTGTTCACATCCGGCGCGGGAATGTCCTTGTCCGGGCCGATCAGGAAGTTGATTTCAGAGGTGAAGCGCCGCGTCATGCGCTCGATTTCGTCGCGGCTCAGCTTGCGCGGATCGACCCGGATGCCGCCCTTCGCGCCGCCGTAAGGCACGTTGACGGCGGCGTTCTTGATCGTCATCCAGGCGGAGAGCGCCATGACCTCAGAGAGCGTCACGTCCTGGTGGTAGCGGATGCCGCCCTTGCCGGGGCCTCTGGACGTGTTGTGCTGCACCCGGTAGCCCTCGAAGTGCGCGACGCTGCCATCATCGAGGTGAATCGGCACGTCCACGATCAGGATGCGCTTGGGGCGTTTCAGGGTTTCCACCCAATACGCCAGCTTTCCCAGGTACGGCGTGACGCGATCCACCTGCTCGAGGTAGATCTCCCACGGGCCGAGGTCGTCTTTGGGCAGGTAAGAAGGGAGTTGGTGTTCGTGCATGGAGCTCCTTCGGAGCGGCCTCGAGCCGCAAGCCTCAAGCCTTGAGCTTGGGCGAGTATCGAACGATGCCGGGTGCGGGTGCGCGAATGGGCGAGAAAAAATTTATCGGTGCCGGACGCAGCCACGAGGCCCGAGCCCGACGCTTCAGACCTCGCGGCTCGAGGCTTGCGGCTGCCTTTTCCCTCACGGGTACAGACCCCTCAGGCCCGTCGCCTCGTTGATGCGTCCAATCGCCAGGATGTACGCGGCGGTGCGCAGATCCACGCCGCGCGCTCCGGCGACTTCCAGAACATCCGATAGGGCGCGAGCCATGTGGGTCTCGAGTTGGGCTTTGATCTCGTCTTCGGTCCAGAAGAAATTGTTGAAATCCTGCACCCATTCGTAATAGCTGACGATCACGCCGCCCGCGTTGGCCAGCACGTCCGGGATGACGGTGCGCTTGGCGGCGCGCAGGATCGCGTCGGCCTCGATGGTGACGGCGTGGTTCGCGCCCTCGGCGATGATCCGGGCTTCGACTCGGGCGGCGTTTCCCGCGTGGATCGCGCCCTCGATGGCGCTGGGGATCAGCACGTCCACGGGCAGGGTCAAGAGCGATTCCGGGTCGATGCGTTTGCTGCCCGGAAAGCCTGCGACCGCGCCGGTTTCCGTCTTGTAATGGATCAGGTTCAGCACGTCGAAACCGTCGTGTCGATAGATTGCGCCGGAGGTATCGCTGATGGCCACCACCCGCGCGCCCAGTTCCGCCAACCCGAGCGCCGCGTAGCGTGCGACCTGCCCGAAGCCCTGCACGGCCACGGATGCCCCGCGAAGCTCGAGCCCTTCGCGGGCGGCGATGCCCGCGATCACGTCGGCTGCGCCGCGCCCCGGAGCCTCGCGACGCCCCAGCGATCCGCCCATGCTGACGGGCTTGCCGGTCACGACGCCGGTGCTGGTGCTGCCGCGGTTCTGACTGTACGTGTCCATCATCCAGGCCATGATCTGTTCGTCCGTGCCCCAGTCGGGCGCGGGAATGTCCTTGTCCGGCCCGATCAAGTCCACCAACTCTGAGGTGTAGCGCCGCGTCAAGCGCTCGAGTTCCGTGCGGGAGAGCGTCTTGGGGTTGACATCCACGCCACCTTTCGCGCCGCCGAACGGGATGTTGGCGACCGCGCACTTGATGGTCATGTTGGCGGCCAGGCCGCGCACCTCGTCCAGGTTCAATCCGGCCCGGTAGCGCACGCCGCCTTTCGATGGGCCGCGCGCAATGTTGTGCTGCACGCGGTAGCCGGTGAAGAACTTGACTGCGCCATCGTCCATGCGGATTGGGACGCTGACCGTCACGACGCGGCGCGGGTGGCGCAAGTATTCGACGGTTTGTGGCAGGGCGTGCGTGTGTTCCAGCGTCAGGTCGAGTTGGTGCAAGAACGCGTGCCAGAGATTCGGTTTTTCGTCTGTGGCGCGTCTGGTCGGGGCGGGCGAGTCCGCCATGCTGGGCTCCTTTGGGTTTCTGGGCGCGGGTCAGGCTCGAGATCGGGCTTCTCGAGGTCAATGAACTGATGTGAATGAACGTTCGTACAGGACGTTTTGAGCTTACACCCGCGCGTGATCGAGCCGTGAGACAAACCGCCGTCAGGGACGGTGTTTTGCATCTTCTTTCAGGGAATTGAAGGCTCCATGCAGCACCCGTCGCGCGCCAATCTGCGGAGGCGCGTCCAGGACGGTCTACCAGATGCACCGCGAAACCGTCCCCGACGATATCCCGAGAATTGTTTCAACCCAAATCCGTTCAGAACGCCGCGTTCGGTCGAACTGGACATCCGGCTATACTCCCCGCGATGCTCGAGCAATTCAGAAAAGCCGCGAAACGCCTCAAGCGCGAGGTGCTGACGCTGTACGTGGCGCTGCGCGACCCGCGCACGCCGTGGCCCGCGCGGGTCGTGGGCGCGTGCGTGGTCGGTTACGCGCTTTCCCCGATCGACCTGATCCCGGATTTCATTCCGGTGCTGGGCCTGCTGGACGACCTGGTGATCGTGCCTGCGGGCGTGTGGTTGTGCTTGCGCCTGATGCCGCCGGACGTGCTGGAACGCGCACGGCTCGAGGCCGCGAAGCTCGAGGCGAAACCCGTCAGCCTGGGCGGGTTGGCGTTCATGGTGGTCGTCTGGCTGGCGGCGCTCGCGTGGGTTCTGCACGCGCTGCGCGTCTGGTGATTTGCGGGTTCTGGGAATCAGAACACCGTCCTGGACGGTCTTCAGGCCACGCGCTCGGCTTCGTGAAGGGCCAGTTCCTCGAGCGCCTTGCGGGCCGGGCTGGGCGGCAGAACTTGCAGCGCATTCACGGCGGTTTCGGCGCGTCGGCGAATCTCGAGCTTGGAGCGTTCGATCGCGCCGTGCTCCACGGCCAGGCGCTTCATGCGTTCCACGTCGCCATCGTGGGACGCGCGCCGGGAGATGATCTCGCGGGATTCGGTCACGCCAGCCTCGAACAGGTACAGGATCGGCAGGGTCGCTTTTCCCTCGCGCAGGTCGCCGCCGATGGGCTTGCCCAGGGTTTGCTCGTCGGCGGTCAAGTCCAGCAGGTCGTCGCGGATCTGAAAGGCGCGACCGTACTCCAGGCCGAACATCTCGAGCGCGTCCTGCACGTCGTCGCTGGCACCGTGAAGCATGGCGGCTCCGCGCGTGGCGGCGGCGTACAGCGCGGCGGTCTTGCCGGTGATGATTTCCAGGTAGTGCGCCATCGAGTACGTCTGGAGCGCCGCGACCTGAAATTGCAACACCTCGCCCTCGCAGATGCGGCGCGAGGTTTCCGCGATCAGCGCCACGAACGCGCCCGGATCGGGCATCCGGGCCAGCACCGCCAGTTGCTTCGAGAGCAGATAATCGCCCGCAAAAATGGACACGACGTTGCCGTAGCGCCTGAAGGCGGCTTCCTTGCCGCGCCGGGTTTCGGCGTCGTCGATCAGGTCGTCGTGCAGCAGGCTGGCGCTGTGAACCATCTCGATCACCGCGCCGAAATCGACTTCCTGCGGGTGCGGCCCCATGACCGCTCGGGACGCCAGGAAAACCATCTGCGGCCTGACGCGTTTGCCGCCCGCGCCGACCAGATCTTCACCGATCAGTTCGATGAATTCGACATTGGATCGCACGAGTTCGCGCAAGCGCGTCTCGAGCGTCGCCATCGGTTCTCGAATCAGGTGATCCACGTCCTCGCGCCTCTTTTCGGTTTGCCGGTTTACCGCCCGCACGAATCGCCTTGAGTATACGCGCACGAGCAATTTTTGAACTGGTCTACGCGCCCCAGACGCGCCCGGATCGTGCTCGAGATTTCCACGACGACTCGAGGACGGGATCTCGGGAATACCGTCGGGCACGCAGATTCTCGAGATCGAAAAAGACCGTTCTGGACGGTCTTTTCGGCACTCGACGAACGATCCGAATCGAACCGGACGAAATGGATTGACGTGTGAGTCTGGGGCAGACGGACGTGTGCGTCTCGAGCGCGCCAAAGCACAAGTCTCAAGGTGCGCTGGGCATGGTTTCACATTTCCGTAAGGTTGCAAGAGGCAGAATAAGACATGGAACCCCAGCAACGAACCGAACCCAGCGCGAGCACCTCAACGCGTGCTCGCAGGAGCATCTCAACGCGTGCTCGCACGACCGCGAAAACCCGCGCGCGGTCGTATGCTGGAATTCGTTCCGTTCGGCGTTCCCAGCTTCCGACTCAACCGCGTGTTCAAAGCCTCGAAACTTGAGCGAGATCCCGGAGGTGACGGCATGAACCTGATCGAACGTGTCAAAGGCGCTCAGAATCTAGAGACGTACCACAAACTCAACTGGGAAGGCACCTTCAGCGATTACCTGGCGCTGGTGCAAGCTGAACCCAGGTTGGCGCGCAACGCCTTCCAGCGCGTGTACGACATGATCACCGCGTTTGGTTCGGAGGAACACACCGAGCACCGCGAGCGCCTGGTGCATTACAAGTTCTTCCGAGATCCCTTCGATGGCGGGCGCGACGCGATCTACGGCCTGGATCGCACGGTCATGAAAATCGCGGATTTCTTCAAGGCCGCCGCGCAAGGCTACGGCCCGGAACGCCGCGTGCTCTTGCTGCACGGCCCGGTCGGGTCATCAAAATCCACTATCGCTAGGTTGATCAAGAAGGGTCTGGAGCACTACAGCCGCACCGACGAGGGCGCGCTCTACACCCTGCAATGGCGCGAGGTCGGAGCGGACGGGCACACGCGCTGGGTGGACGACCCGATGCACGGCGAGCCTTTGCTCTTGATCCCGACCGAGTTCCGCGAGGAATTCACCTCGAGCCTGGCCGGGCCGTACCCCGTGCGGCTCGAGGGCGATCTGTCACCCGCCAGCCGCCAGTATTTCCGCGAGGCGCTGGCCAAATACGATGGCGACTGGTCGAGCGTGGTGCAGAACGAGGTGCGCGTGCGCCGCTTGATCCTGTCCGAAAAGGATCGGGTGGGCATCGGCACGTTTCAGCCCAAAGACGAGAAGAACCAGGACAGCACGGAACTGACCGGCGACATCAACTACCGAAAAATTGCCGAGTACGGATCTGATTCCGACCCCAGAGCTTTCAACTTCGATGGCGAGTTGAACATCGCCAATCGCGGCATCGTGGAGTTCATCGAGATCCTGAAACTGGACGTGGCCTTCTTGTACGACCTGCTGACCGCCAGCCAGGAGCACAAGATCAAATCCAAGAAATTCGCGCAGACCGACATCGACGAAGTGATCCTGGGGCACACCAACGAACCTGAGTACAGGAAGTTGCAGAACAACGAGTTCATGGAAGCCCTGCGCGACCGCACCATCAAGATCGACGTGCCCTACATCACGAAACTTTCCGACGAGATCCGCATTTACGAGCGCGACTTCGCCAACAAGAACGGCAAACGCCGCGCCGCCGTGTTCCTCGCGCCGCACACCATCGAGATCGCCGCGATGTGGGCGGTCTTGACGAGGCTCGAGCCGCCGCAACGCGCCAACCTGACGCTGCTGCAAAAATTGAAGCTCTACGACGGCAAATCCCTGCCCGGTTTCACCGAGGAGAACGTCAAGGAACTCAAATCCGAGGCCAAACGCGAGGGCATGGAAGGCATTTCGCCGCGCTACGTGCAGGACAAGATCAGCAACGCCATCGTGGCCACCACCGAGGCCAGCGTCAACCCCTTCATGGTTCTGAACGAACTCGAGGATGGCCTGAAGCACCACGGACTTGTCAGCGACGACAAGATGCGCGAACGCTACCGCCAGATGATCGGCGTGGTGCGCGAGGAATACGAGCAGATCATCAAGAACGAGGTTCAACGCGCCATTTCCGCCGACGAGGAAGCCATCACCAGACTGGCCGCCAACTACATCGACAACGTCAAGGCGTACACCCAAGGCGAACGCGTCCGCAACCGCTACACCGGTCAGGCCGACGAACCCAACGAGCGATTGATGCGTTCGATTGAGGAAAAGATCGAGATTCCCGAATCCCGCAAGGACGACTTCCGGCGCGAGATCATGAATTACATCGGCGCGCTGGCGGTCGAGGGCAAGACCTTCAGCTACCGCACCAACGAACGCCTGCGCAAAGCCCTCGAGCTGAAACTCTTTGAGGATCAGAAGGACACCATCCGCTTGACCAGCCTGGTGACGGGCGTGGTCGATCAGGACACGCAAGCCAAGATCGACGTGGTCAAAGCCCGCTTGATCCGCGATTTCGGCTACGACGATGCCAGCGCTACCGATGTCCTGCAATACGTGGCCAGTATCTTCGCCAGGGGCGACGTGAAGGGATGAGTATCACGAGAACACCGTCCAGGACACGAATAAATAAGTGCGTCCCAGACGGTGTTCTCGAGCAATAGAGATTTCTTGAGCCACCCATCGAAACGAGAAAAGACTCTCCATGACCAGACCGATTGAACGCGACCGCGAACGCTTCCGCCAGATCGTGCGCGGCGAAGTCAAAAAACACTTGCGCCAGTTCGTGACGGAAGGCGAACTGATCGGGCGCGTGGATGGCAGAACCGTCAGCATTCCGCTGCCCGGCATTGATTTGCCGCGCTTCCGGTACGGCTCCAACCAGGGCGGCGTCGGCGCGGGAGATGGCGACGGCGACGGCGAATCCCAGTCCGGCGACCTCTCGCGCGAGGGTCGTGCGGGTTCGGATGCGGGACGGCACACGCTCGAGGTGGAAGTTAGCCTGGAGGAACTGGCGGACGTGCTAGGCGAGGCGCTGGGATTGCCCCGCATCGAACCCAAGGGTGAGGCCAGCGTCGAGACCGAACGCGCCAAGTACAACTCGATTTCTCGGGCCGGGCCGGAATCGTTGCGGCACGGTCAGCGCACGTTCCGCAAGGCTTTAAAGCGCTACATCGCCTCCGGCGCGTACAACGCCGAACGGCCCATCATCGTCCCGGAGCGCGAGGATCGCGTCTACCGCGCCCCTCGAGTCATCCCGAAACCGTTCGCCAACGCCGTGATCATTTACGCGATGGACGTGTCCGGCAGCATGGGCGGCGAGCAAAAAGAGGTCGTGCGCACCACCGCCTTCTGGATTGACACGTGGTTGCGCCGCCACTACCCGAAGCTCGAGCGGAAATTCCTGGTTCACGACGCCGCCGCCAAGCTGGTCACGGAAGAGGAGTTCTACACGCTGCGCGAGGGTGGCGGCACGCGCATCTCGAGCGCCTACGCGCTGGCCTCCGACACCTTTGAGCGCGAGTACCCGAAGGATTCCTGGAACGCGTACCTGTTCCATTTTTCTGACGGCGACAACTGGACGGGCGACGCGCAACTCTGCGAGCGGATTCTGCGCGAGGGCTTGCTGCCGCGCTTGAACCTGTTCGCTTACGGTCAAGTTGAAAGCCGCTACGGGTCCGGCGAGTTCATCGGATTCGTCAAGAACCGTTTGGATGGTCTCGAGAACGTGGTCAGTAGTGAGATTCAGGGCAAGCCGGGGATTCTGGACGCCATCCGCGTGTTTTTGGGTACAGGGCGATGAACAAATTCCGTATAGTGCTATTTTGGAGATTAAATGGTAAGTAAAAATATCCAAGGCATGCTTATGTTTACGATGTTTTATATACCTTGGGTGATAGCATTTTTATTGTTCGTAATGGCAAATATTCTCGAGCAGTCTATGATTCTAGAATCAGATTTGATCCACTTTTCCGTATGATTTTTAAAGATCATATTCAATATGCCCGTTTCGAGAAATTCTTTGTAACAATATTATTTTCTATTGCCACAACCCTCCTTTTGTTACTTTGGGTTGGAGTCCTTTTTCTCGAGCAATCAAAATAGAATTCGAATTTGCTTACTCAAGACCGCCGTCCCACACGTCATTTCTCGAGCCTCAAAATTTGCGTCCTGGAGCGCGAGGAGCCCGCTAGGTGCTGTCTTACAAGCAAGAACAGTGTTTCTAAGAATCTCGTTTTCGTGGAGGTCTGAATGTCTCGAGGGACGTACATCAAACAGTCCACGTTGACGCCGGAACTCGAGATGTGGCGCGCACGAATCAACGACCTCGCGCAGAGCCTGGGACTGGATTACTACCCGGTCGAGTACGAACTGGTGGACTGGGACACGATGGCGATGGTCGCGGCGTACAGCGGCTTCCCACGGCGATACCCGCACTGGCGGCACGGGATGTCCTACGACGAATTGCAAAAAAGCTACCGCTACGGCTTGTCCAAAATCTACGAGCTGGTGATCAACACCGACCCGGTGATCGCGTACCTCTTGACCGTGAACGGCCTCGCGGATCACAAGCTGGTGATGGCGCACGTCTACGGTCACGCAGATTTCTTCAAGCACAACGCCTGGTACGCGGGCACGAACCGCAAGATGCTGGACGAGATGGCGAACCACGCCAGCACGATCAAGCGCTACACGGATCGGTACGGCCTCGAGACCGTTGAGGGCTTTCTGGACATCGCGTTATCACTTGAGAACCTGATTGATCCGTACAGCGTTCACGTCAAACGCGTCACGACTGCGCCCGAACCGTTCAGGCAAACGCGGGTGGATGTCAAACCGCACCTGGAAAGGCACATTCCGCGCGAGAAGGAAACCGAAGTCCTCGAGGACGAGATCGGCAAGGCCGAGCCGATTCCCGCAAGGCCGGAGCGGGACGTGCTGGCCTTCCTGATGCAACACGCGCCGTTGCGCGACTGGCAACGCGACGTGCTGGGCATGGTGCGAGAGGAAGCGTACTACTTCGCACCGCAGGGCATGACGAAGGTCATGAACGAGGGTTGGGCCAGTTACTGGCATTCGAAGATGATGACGGGTCACCTGATGGACGATTCCGAGGTGATCCATTACGCGGACGTGAACTCGGGCGTGATGGGCGGGGAGCGTCTGAACCCGTACAAGCTGGGGCTTCTGCTGTGGCGCGATCTCGAGGAGCGTTGGGACAAGGGCCGCCACGGGTCGGAGTACGACGCGTGCGACGACAGCAAGATCAAACACAAGTGGGACACCGGCGAGGCGGGGCGGGGTCGTGAGCGCATGTTCGAGGTGCGGCGCACGCACAACGACGTGATGTTCATCGATGAATTTTTGACCCAGGAATTCTGCGAGAAGCACAAGCTGTTCGTGTACGAACTGGACGGTTCCGAGGATCAGTTCGAGGTCGTGACGCGAGAGTTCGGCAAGATCAAGCAGAAGCTTCTTTCCCAGTTCACGAACGGCGGTCAGCCGATCATTCGGGTGGTGGACGCGAACTTTGGCAATCGGGGCGAGTTGTACTTGGAGCACGCGCACGATGGCGAGGATCTGGAAATAGCCAAATCCAAGTTGACGTTGGAGAATTTGTTCAAGGTCTGGTCGCGCCCGGTCAGTTTGAAGACGGTGCTCGAGGACGAGGTGCGAATCATGCGTTTCGACGGGCAGCACCAGTTCCTGCGCGAGAACGAGTAAACACCGTCCAATACGGTGTTCTCGGGGAATACGTCCAGCACGATTACGTCCAGCAGAGCGCGGCCACACCTGCTGTAAGCGCACCTCCTCGATCTCGCGCATCCATCGGCTTGCGCTCACGTCTCGAGGTGGCGGTCGAGTGGTCTTTGATCGATTCTGGATGGAGTGCAGGATGGCGCGAGTTTAGAAGTAAGCGCGCTATTACTTCACTCCTTGCAGGTATCGACGCTGAGGTTTTTACCGTGTGGCACGTGCAAATTTTGCACAAGAATAAAGCGATTCTTTACCTACAATCGCCGACATCGGTGTTCGCCACGAACCAACGTGTGGGCGGATTGCGAAACCCTGGTGTGCTGGAGAGGAAAACATGTTGCATCCCATGACGAAGTTTTCAATCGTATTTCTGGCGCTGGCCTTGAGTGCCTGCGGTGCCGGTACGCCCACGCCCGTCACACCGCCCGGCACGATCTCGAGCGCGACCGGCGGCACGGTCACGGGGCCGGATGGCGTGCAGGTGGTCGTTCCGGCGGGCGCGTTGAGCGCGGACACGACCATCACGATCACCAAGCTCAGCGCGGGCGCGGTCGCTCAACCGGACGGCGCGGACATCTCTGCTGGGGGTGAGATCTACGAGATCGAACCGCACGATGTCACCTTCAAGACGCCGGTCACGATCCGCCTGCCGATCCCCGCAGGCGTCACCAATCCGAGCGTGTTCGCATCCGAGTCGGGCACAGGCTGGTACCCTCACACGGGTACCGTCAACAACGGGTTCGTCGAACTCCAACGCACCGGGTTCTCGTATTACTACTGGAGCTACTGGTCGCCAACCCCGACCGTGACACCCGGCGCACACACGGATTACTTCGTGTACACGGCCACGAGCGGCATCAAGGACAACCAGTTCGATGGCAGCAGCACCACGGGCGATGGGAGCTACAGCTACATCGAGTACAGGTCAACCGAGGGAACCTGGGTGGCCCGTCAGGGTGTCCCGGCGACGGTCACGTTTTCTGCCTTCCGCAACGAGAACAGCGCCAACACGCCCCTGCCGAATTGCAAGAATCCCCAGGTGTACGGCAAGCGCCGCCAGAAGGGGGCGCAGGATTGGATCGTGCTGCCCGCAGTCAGCATGACCGTCGGGGCCAAAAGCAGCGACGCCGCCATTTCGTTCACGCCGGACACGCCGGGCGAATACGCGCTGTACTTCGGCCTGAACTGCAACGGAACGACGGATGCCTACAAAGAGGTCGGCATCAAGGTCAACATGACCGTGCTGGCACCCGCGCGGGCCGTGAAGGGCGTCGTAACCGGGCTGCCGCAGGGCGTGCAGGTCAACCTCAGCACGAACGCTCAGACCGTGAGCGTGACCTCGAGCGGCAACGCCAACGGCGATCCTTTCAGCTTCCCCACCCTGCTCGAGAAGGGCACGGCCTACAACGTGACCGTCCCGAATCAACCCAATCGGTACGCCTGCACGGTCAAAAACCCCAGCGGTACCATCGCCGATGCGGACGTGACCAACGTGGCCGTGAGCTGCGAGGCGACCCAGCACAACATCGGCGGCACCGTCAGCGGTCTGCCGCAAGGCACCAAGCTCGAGCTCTCGACCAACGGCAAGACCGTGAGCGTGACCTCGAGCGGCAACGCCAACGGCGATGGGTTCAGCTTCGCCGACATCCAGGTGGGCAGCACCTACGCCGTGACCCTCAGCGCGAACCCCGCAGGCTATACCTGCACCGTTCAGAACGGCAGCGGCACGATGGGCAAAGCGGACGTGACCAACGTGATCGTGAGTTGCGCGCCCATCATCTACACCGTCGGCGGCACGGCCAGCCTGCCCAACGGCTCGAGCGGCGTGCAACTGACCGTGGCCAGCTCCAAGCACGCCTCCGAGACCATCGCGGCGGCAAGCAGTTTCAGCTTCGCCACCAAGTTCATCGTTGGCGATGACTACGCGGTGACGGTTTCGGCTCCATCGAATCTGAATTGCACCCTCAGCAACCCCAGCGGCACCATCGACGGCAACGTCAGTAACGTGACCGTGAGCTGCAGTTTGGCCAAACGCACCATCGGCGGCACCATCTCTGGTTTGACCAACAGCGTGTTTGACACGGCACAATTGCAGTTGAACGGCGGCGAGAGCTTCTACAAGCGCAACGGGAGCTTCAGCTTCACCACCACGCTGTACGACGGCGATGCGTACAAGGTCACGATCCCCTCTCAGGGCAATTCGAGCTGCACCTTCACGGGCGGCACGGGCACGATTGGCACGGAATCCAGCGGCATGCCGTTCATCAGCGGAACCGTGAGCGGCGACATCACCGACATCGTCGTGACCTGCACCCCTCATCCCTGAACGGCGGCGCAACGGTCTGCGCATCCCGATTCAGCATGGCTTCAACAAGGAACACCGTCCAGAACGCAAGATCATCAATGCGTCCTGGACGGTGTTCTCGAGCAAGGCTGCGTTGACTGCGCGATTCCCGAGGGTTCCCGAGTTCCATCTCTCCTGGCTTGACCCCGAACTCGGGTCTGAAATCGGTGTTGGGGAACGAGATGCAGCTGCCCGTCAAGACGCATCAGCCGCACAGTGCTCGCGCGAGAACGAGTGAATCTAGCGTCCTGAACGATGTTTCTCCAGCCTCGATTCTCGAGGCTGGAATTTCGCGTGGTGGACGGTCTTCCTGCAATCAAGAAATAGCGTCCTGCACGGTCTTTTCTTGGTATCAAAGACTAGACACGGCGCCAAGATTATGCTATAAACATAATCACGAGATCGGTTTTATCTCGAATCCGGGCCAGAAGGCCAAATACGAAGGAGCACCGATGACGACACTCACCAAGGACATCACGACCTGGCTCGAAACGATGCACGTTCACCTGGACGATCTGGACGCCGCCCTGCAAGCCCAATCACAAGCCAGCAGACGGCTCAGCGCCGCCCACGAATCGCTGGAAGAAACCATCAGTGAACTCTACGCGGAGGGCGCGATCGAAGGCAAAAACAAGGAAGAGCGCGACGCCTGCCTGCGCCGCCTGACCGCCGCCGAACGCTTCGAATTGCACGAAGCCGAGGACACCCTGGCGCAGACCGCCGCCAGCGTCGAACGCGCCCGCACGCGCGTCACCCGCGACCGCCAGACCCGTTACGCCCTTCAGATGCGCGTCGCGCTGGAAAGCACGCAACCCCTGGAACCCGTCAGCGCCGGACGCCAACCGACGATCCCGATGAACATTCCGGTATTTGACCTCGAACGCGCGGGCTGATTCGCAACTCAAGGCTGTCAACTCACGCGGGGGTGAGCATGTTCGTGTTGTCTCGAGTCAAATCCGCACGCCAGACGCTGGAAGTCAAATCTCAACAGGTGCTGGACGCACAAAAACGCCTGGCGTTCGCGCACGCCAAACGCAACCCGCACAAGCAACCTTCCTGGACGTTTTTCATGCCGATTCCCGTCTGGGAAATGCACCGCGATTGATCCACCGCATCAACGGCTTCTCGAGACGAAGAGAAACCGTTCCATCCAGACTTTCCGCGCCATCTCGAGGCTGATCCCCCTCGAGCGCTGACGAGCAGCACCCTCCGGCACGCATATTAGAAATTGCGTGCTGGACGGTGTTTTTGGTTCTCCCGTTGCGCAAAGCGGCTCGGGCATCGGCCTGAGCGATGGATCAGTGTGTGAACCACGCCCAAAACCCCTCAGGCAACAGAGACGTTATGGTCGTGCGAGGCGGTGATCTTGAGGGCTCAACGGTTGACGGTCGCCATGTTCGGGTAACGATCGCCCATGGCAGCACCTTTCGGAGCGATGGACTCGAGTTGCGCCAGGTCGGTGGGCGAGAGCGTCACGTTCAGCGCATCGATGTTCTCGTCGAGGTACGAGAGGCGTTTCGTGCCGGGGATCGGCACGATGCCGGGATCGAAGTCCGCGCCCTGCGCGTACAGCCAGGCCAGCGCCAGCTGACCGGGCGTGCAACCCTTCGCTGCGGCCAGCGCCTCGACCTGTGAAACCAGCTCGAGGTTCTTTTCAAAGTTCTCGCCCTGGAAGCGCGGGCTGTAGCGGCGGAAATCGTCCTCTGGGAAATCCGCGGCGCTCTTGATCTGCCCGGTCAGGAAACCGCGCCCGAGCGGGCTGTACGGCACGAACCCGATCCCCAGCTCCTGGCAGACGGCCAGGATTTCGTCCTCGGGATCGCGCGACCACAGGCTGTACTCGGTCTGGAGGGCGCTGATCGGGTGGACGGCGTGCGCCCGACGGATCGTGGCGGGCGCAGCTTCGGACAGGCCCAGGTAACGCACCAGCCCGTCCTGGACGAGTTGCGCCATCGCGGTAACCGTCTCCTCTATCGGCGTGCTGGTGTCCACGCGGTGCTGGTAGTACAGGTCGATTTGATCCACGCCCAGGCGTTTCAGGCTGGCCTCGCAGGCGGCTCGGACGTACTCGGGCTTGCCGTTGATGCCGCGAAAGCCTTTACTTTCGGGATCGCGGACGTTGCCGAACTTGGTGGCGATCACGTACTGCTCGCGGTTTCCCTTGACGGCTCGACCGACCAGTTCCTCGTTGCGCCCGATGCCGTACATGTCGGCGGTGTCCAGGAAGTTCAATCCGCGATCCAGCCCGCGATGGATCACGCGAATGGATTCCGCGTCGTCAGCAGCGCCGTAAAACTCGCTCATGCCCATGCAGCCCAGACCCATTTGGGAGACCATCAACCCCTGCTTGCCGAGTGCGAGCTGCTTCATTCAGACCTCCTGCGCGATGGCTCGAGCGTTGTCTCGAGGTGACGGATGTGGGCTCGAGGAGTGCGCGCGCTCACGCTCGAGTCTGGTGTACAGCGCGATTTTTGCATCGATCGCCGAAAGGTTCGATTCGAGTTCTCGGATGCCCTGCCGCACCGATTGACCGTGCGCCTCGAGGAGCGCCCTTCGTTCAGGCATCGCGTCGTCACCGAGCGCCAGCAGCGCCGCGAAACGCTGCATGCCCTGGATCGGCATTCCGGTCGCCCGCAGGCGCATCAGGATCGAGATCGCGCCCAGGTCGCGCGACCCGTACCGCCGTTGCCCGTTCGCGTCCCGCTGCACGGCGGGCAATAAACCGATGCGTTCGTAGTACCGCAGCGTGTGGGCGCTGACGCCGGATTCTGCGGCGGCTTCCTTGATGCTCAGGGTCGCGTTCAAAGCGCTCACGAAAAAAGCCTAGACCTTCGAGTGCGCTCGAAGTCAAATCCGGCGAACATTCTCGGCCAAGTCCATTTCGATCTGCGGCGAGGGCAACTCGAGCACGAACGAATTCGCGATGCTCGAGAACAGCGACCGCTCCGTCCGCCAAAAGCGGATTGATGACACCGACACCGCGCAGCGCTGCCGTGCCCTACCGAGGCAGGGGAGGACAACAGCGGGGCTCGAAGCTCGAGTTCTCAAGAGCACCGTCTGGGACGCAAGTTTGAATATGCGTGCCAGACGGTGTTGTCTGCGCATCACTCGCGGTAAACGACGACCCCGGCGGCCTCGAGAAGCGGGGAACCGACGATAATGTCCGCGCCATCGGGTATCGGGGCGGGCATCCCGCCGTGCGACCAGTTCTGCGCGTAGGTCAACCCGCCGCGCCTTGAAATTCGCAACCCCGGCTCGAGAATCCGGTGCGGCACGCCCGCCTTGCGCAGCACGAACTCGAGCGCGGTGCGCACCAGCGATTCGCTCCACGCACCCACGTAGGTCGCGCCGCCTTTTTCCAGGTTGCGATGCGTGACAATCGCTTCGTTGTACAGCGGGTCGTTGCTGACCGTGCCCAGCACGTCCACACCGTTCGTCACGACTTCCAGGGATTCGTTCCAGGTGTGCGTCTCGAAGCTTTGATCGAAAGCCTCGACTCGAGAAACCAGTCCGGGGCGCATGGCGTCGAAATTCTTGACGCGCACCCCGAACGTTTCGGCCAACGGGCCGGGGGCTCGGGTTTTCCAGACCGCGCCCGTCGGCATTCTGAAGCCCGTGCGCGGCCCGGCGATCAGTTGCCCGCCGTTTTTCACGAACTGCGTCAGGTTGGCCGCAATTTCGTCGGAAATCATGTGCAGGGCGGGCGCGACCACCAGGCCGTACTTGGATAAATCGAAGCTCGGGTGAACCACGTCCACGTCCACGCCCAACTCGCGCAAGCGCGAGTAGAACAGCATCAACTGGCCCCAGTAGGTCGCGGTCTGGCCGTGGCGTTGCACATCGTAAGCCCAGAGGCTGTCGTAATCGTGAATCAGCGCGACGCGGGCTGGCACCTCGCCATCGCTGAGTTTCTCGAGTTGCGGCGCGAGGGCTTCGGCTTCACGAAACCCGCGATCCTCCGTGCCGTCGTAGCGCAGCAACCCCGAGTGCATCAGCTCCTGCGCTTCCCTGGCGGCCTGCCAGCGAAAGTACGACACGACATCCGCCCCGTGCGCCATGGCCTGGAGCGTCCAGAGGTTGACCGCGCCGGTCGCGGGCAACGGGTTCCAGGTCGCCCAGTTGACCTGACCGCACTGCTGCTCCATCACCCAGAAGGGCGTGCCGCGTTTCAGACCCCGGTACAGGTCGTGGTTGAAGGCGATCAAGTCCGGGTGTCCGGTGCGCGCGAAAGCCGTTTTCTGATCTTCGGTCAACCACGGCGCGAAGAACTCGAGCATGCCCGTCGGGTAGTTGTCCCAGGTCACGAAATCCAGGTGCTCGGCGGCCTTGAAATGATCGAAATCCGAGAAGAAAATCATGAAGTTGTGCGTCACGAAGCGCCCCGGCGAGTGCGCGCGCAGGATCTCCGTCTGCATCCGGTCGTAGGCGATCAACTGGTCGCTCGAGTAGCGGTGAAAATCCAGCACGTGCGATGGGTTGGGCTCGGTGACGGTCAGGTTGGTCAAGCCGATTTCGTTCCAGTCGGTGTAATCCTGCGACCAGAAAACCGTCCCCCACGCCTCATTTAACTTCTCGATGCTGAGGTACTTTTTCTCGAGCCACCGCCTGAAACCCGCCAGCGCCTGCGCCGAGTACGAGCGCGTCGTGTCGTGGCAGCCGTGCTCGTTGTCGGTCTGCCAGCCCGCCACGCCCGGATGATCGCCGTATCGCTTGGCCAGGACTTCAACAATCCGGGCGGATTCCTGCCAGTAGACCGGACTGGAATAGTCGTAGTGCCGCCTCGAGCCGAAATCTCTGACGCGACCGTGATGATCCACGGGCAGGATGTCCGGGTGCGCCCGAATCAACCAGGCGGGCGGGGTGGCCGTCGGCGTGCCCAGCACGACCCGCAGACCCTCCGCGTGGAGCGCATCGATCGCCTCGTCCAGCCACGAAAAATTGAACTCGTCGCGCCGGGGCTCGAGCTTGCTCCAGGCGAACTCGCCGACTCGCACGTAGGTCAGCCCGAGGGCTTTCATGCGCTTGGGGAAGCCCATCCATTCGTCCCTGGAGACGTGTTCCGGGTAATCGCAGACCGCGAGTTGAAAAGGCATGGGTGCATCTTAAAACGGTTCGCGCCGCACGAACGCGGTATCGGGCTGGACGAACACGCGGTATCGGTTCCGCCGAACACGCGGTATCGGGCTGGAGAATCTCTCCTCTCGAACCCAGGTCAGTCTTGAGCATTGAATCCACCTCGCGTGCATCTCGAGACGCGCAAATCGCAGGTCTCGAGAAAGGGAATCGCGCGAATTCGCGCAGAAACACCGTCTCAGCCGAGATATATCAAGGAAACCGCGTGAAGCCACCGATCTCGATATACGCTCGAGAAGCGCGACCTTCACGAGAACACCGTGCTGCACGCGTTACCGATGGTGCGTCCCGAACGGCAAAGGCGTCACCGACGAGAGTCTTCACCAATCGAAAGCGAGTGCGGACAATGAGTTTTAGCGCGTCAGTAACGCACAAAAAGCGCATCCGAATTCATTCAGCACTAAGTTCAACGCGATCAAATACGGCACGGACGAACGCACCAGATCTCGGTCGCAAGCTCGAGACCGAAGCTCCGCAGGAGGACGCATGAAACCGACCCACAACCTGAGATGGTTCGCGGCAGCGATGCTGGCCGTGACGCTCACAGCCTGCCCACCGCAACCGGAACCCAAGCCGCCCACACCGGACACCACGCCCGACCCCGTGACCTTCACACCCGTCACCGGGGCTGAGCTGAACACCGTCACCGAAAGCGAACAGGTCACGATTCAAGGCATCAACGCGACCGTGAGCGTATCCATCACCGGCGGCGAGTACAGGATCGGCGCGGGTGCGTACACGAGCACCGCAGGCACGATCACGTCCGGCCAGAAGCTGCAACTGCGCACCACCAGCGCCAACGCGCTCAACACCGCCAAAGACGTACAAGTCACCGTCGGCACCAGCAATTTCACCTTCAGCGTGACCACCAAAACCGCCCCAGGCGATGTCAGCTTCGCCACCAAGATTGACCAACCGTGGAGCACGGCCACGGAAAGCAACACCGTCGCGCTTTCCAGCATCAACCCGAACACGCCGATCACGGTTTCTGGCGGCAGCTACAAGATCAACGCTGGCGCGTACACCACCAGCGCCGGAACCGTCAACAACGGCGATACCGTGACCGTCAAGGGCACGACCGCCAGCGCCGACCTGACCGAAACAACTGTAACCCTGACCATCGGCGCTCAGGCGCGCACATTCACGATCAAGACGGGTAAACGCGTCCCGGACGCGTTCAACCCCGCGCTGACCAACCGGGCGGACGCCGACCCAGGAGCGAGCATCACGCAGAGCTTCACGGTTTCCGGCATCACCATCCCGACCCCGATCACCGTCACCAACGGCACTTTCACCATCAACGGTGTGGCCGCTACCAGCCCCGGCACGCTCAACAACAACGACGCGGTGGCCGTGACCACCACCGCACCCAACACGGCGGATGGCTCGAGCAGCCCGACGGTCAGCGTCACCATCGGGCGGGATGGCCTGAACCCGTCCGGCGGCCTGGTGGGATCATTCGCGGTCAGCACCAAAGACTGGAATCCAGCGATCAGCTTCACGCCGCAGACGAACGCGACCCCGAGCGTATCGGCGGGCGAGCGCTACTGGACGGGAACCACGCGCTGCACGATCTATCCACCGAACCCGAACACGGACTGCCCCGGTCTGAGCGGCGATGCACGCTACCAGCAACCGCCGCTCGCCGTGGATGGAACTTTTATTCAGAGCAACACCGTCACGCTTTCATCCATCAGCGCAAACACGCCCGTCAGCGTGCAAGGCGGCGAGTACAGCAAGAACGGCGGCGCGTTCACCGCAAGCGCAGGAACCGTCAACGCTGGCGACACGCTCCAGGTGCGCCTGAGCGCGATCTATCCGGGCGCGACCAACGCGGCCAGCCTGACGTTCGGCACGACCATCACAGGCGCGACCTCGACGTTCGTGAAGCCCTTCAACGTCGCGACCTCGAGCGCAGCCATCCAGAACGTCTGGACGGCCAACGCCGCCAGCGCACCGATCACCATCCCGAGCGGCGGCACGGCCACCGCCGCGATCAGTGTACCGACCACGACGGCCAAAATCGCCAAGGTGCGCGTGCTGGTGACGCTCGAGGGCAACAACTTCAAGCGTTCCGCGCACGTCATCAGCCTGATCCCGCCAGTGGGTGGTCAGACGCTGGCGCTGATGGATTTTGTGAACGCGAAAGCGGCGGGGAATGGCCTGCCTGCGGGCGTCAACCCGCTCGATCCGCGCCTTTCAGGGAGCGCACCAGCCGATGTCAACGTGCCACTCAAAGGGGGAACGGTTCAGGAAAAACCCTGGCCGTGGAACGCCATTGATTTCATCGACTACGGCGGCGGCAGCGGCGTCAACGCGATCTTTGACTCGAGCAACTTCGGCCTGGACGCGACGGCTCCCAGCTATACCAACGACTCCACGGTCGTCGGTACGGGAACCGATACGACCCTCGACGGTGGCGCGAACCGGAACGATGTTTATCGGCGCTGCGGCACGGACTTCTACGCCGTGCAAAAGAAAAAATACATCGCTTTCGACCTTCAGGCCGGGCAAACCCAAACGAACATCGATAACCTGAACGCCGCCCTGAACCGCGACCTTCCCAGGGCGGGCACCATCGACCCGTACACCGGAAAAGCCGACACGCGCGGCGGCACGTCAGCCGCGCCGAACAGCCCGATTGTCACCGGTGAGTACACGGACGGCACGTGCAGCCGCAACACGGACAAGGTTTTCTACCCGCCGATCGCGCCCGACCCGCGCGTGGGCAACCTGGCGAGCCTGAACAACCTGAACCCGTCCGGAATCTGGACGCTTCAGGTGCGGCAGAACGAAGCTGGTGCGAGCCCGATCACGATCACGGCCTTCAAATTGATCTTCGATTTCAAACCCTGAACCCGCGATCTCGAGAACCCCCGCCTGGTCGCGGGGGTTCTTCTTTTTGAAGATGCCGTTTTTTTAAGAAGACCGTCCCGGACGCAAATTCTATATTCTCGAGAACACCGTCCAGGACGGTGTTCTTATTTCTGACCGGATCGTTTCGGGCCGAAGATGTGCCACAACGACGGCAGCAACCCGGCCAGCACGCCGACCACGATGACCACTTCGACGTAACGCTTCAAGCCGGGCACGACGCTGACCAGGAAGTACCCGATGGCGGTGATGCTCGAGCCCCACAGGATGGCGCCCAACAAGCTGATGGCCAGAAAAGTCAGGTACGGGAAACGGCTGACGCCCGCCATGGTCGGCACGAAAGCGCGCACGACGGGGACGAAGCGCGCGATCAAGATCGCGAACGGCCCAAACCGCGTGAAGAACGCCCTGGCGCGCTCCACGTTCGCCGGGTCGAACAACCGCGATTGCGGTCGGGTGAAGACGCGCGGCCCGAGCTTCAAACCGATGTAATACCCGAGCTGATCGCCAAAAAAGCTGCCCAGCGCGCACGCGAGCATCGCTCCGGGCAACGAGATCAGGCCGCCCGCCGCCGCCACGCCCGCCGAGATCAGGAGCGTGTCGCCGGGCAGGAAAAACCCGACCAGCAATCCCGTTTCCAAGAAGATGATGGCGAACAGGCCGATGTAACCGAAGGATCGGATCAGGGTCTCTGGATCGAACACCCTGGCAGTGTACAGGGGAAAGCCGCAAGCCATGAGCCGCAAGTCGCAAGCAAAGGCGCGTCAGGCCAGATAGGGCGGTGGCTTTCGTGAAAGCCTCGAGATCATGGACTCGAGGCTTCTACCTTGCGACTTGCGGCTGAGAACTTTGCGGCTCGACGTTCACGACAGCGCGATCAGCACCGTGCGCTCGAGATCATCCAGACCGCACACGGCGCTGGCCAGTCCGAGGCTGAAAGCGGTGCTGGCCGCGACGGACGCGCAATCAAAGGAACCCTCTATTTTTGGCGCGAGCCAGCCCGCGTCCCAGGCGGCGTACTCGCCCGATTCAGCGTATTCCAGACCCGTGCTGGACGTGAACGAGCCGGGTTCCAGGTGCACTTCCGGCCCGCGCCCGATGACGCCCGGCGCGTCCTCGAGCGAGATCACGACGCTGGCCTCGAGTTGCCTAATGGCGTTCGTGATCGGCGCGGCGTGCAACGAATCCAGGACGACCAGTCCGATGCGACCTTTGAAGGGCGGCAGCACCAGCAACCGCCCCAGAGCGAGCGCCGCCAGGTCGTGCCCCGTTACCAGACCGACCATGACCGCCGCGACCCGACCGCCGTAGCCTCCCTCCAGCGTGCAGATCGCGCTGCCGAACGCGTCCGTCCAGACGCGGTTGGGCGCTCGGACGACGGTCATCTGGACGCGGAAAGCGGCAGGCACATTCGCACCAGCGCCCGGAAGGGCTCCAGGTGCTCCGGGTGGTGCTCGAACAGCAGTTCTGGATGCCACTGCACGGCGATCACGGACTCGCCCTCGAGCGCCTCGACCAGACCGTCCGGAGCCCAGGCGCTGACCGTCAAGCCGGGCGCAACATCCTTGACGCCCTGATGGTGATACGAATTCACGCGCAACGCACCGCTCGGGTACGACTCCTTGAGTTGCGTGCCTTCAGCGATGCGCACGCGGTGACCCAGCGTCGGCGGCAGGGCGGTCTGGCGGTGGTCAGCCCAGATGCCGTCCTGGCCGGGCAGATGCTGGTGCAGCGTGCCGCCCTCGGCGACGTTGATCAGTTGGAACCCGCGACAGATGCCCAGCGCGGGCGCGCGTCTGGCGCGGGTCAGTCGGTACAGTTCCATCTCGAAGAGATCGCGTTCCGCGTCGACCTCACCGAGCCCGGCCTCGTGATCCGCGCCGAACAGCGTCGGGTCGACATCCACCCCGCCGGAAAACAGCACGCCATCCAGGTGCGCGAGTTGCGCAGATTCCGTTCCGGGCAGCACGGGCAAGAGTACGGGCAGACCACCCGCTTCCAGCACGCCGCGCGCGTAATTGATGGCCGTGCCGTTCCAGTGGCGGGCCAGCGATGGGTCTTTCGTCTGTGAAACCGTGATGCCAATGCGGGGACGAATCACAGCCTGAGCATACCTCGAGTGATCCTCGAGAGACGGGCTCGAGATCGTGCGCTGGACGTTCCCAGCGCACGATCTTGGGCCTTGCTGATCGTCTCCGAGGTGACAGAACCGTAGTGGGGTTTTTCCATGCCTGCAATGCCCGCGTGCTACTTTCAAAGTGCAAACTTTGTTTGCCGGGATCTTGAAAACCAACTACGAACCGAACGCGCATCCTTTGATGTGCTTCAGTTGCTGTTGAATATCTGCCCGGTCAACGACCAAATTCAAACCGGTTACGCCGGCACTTTTGCTATGTCTTTAGTACAACAACTCCTAAATGTCTCAAACCTCAACATGGGTTTACTGGGAATTCGGCTTCCAGGTACAAACCCGAAATCAGCTTTCGAGATCGGGCTCGAAAAATACGTTTCGGATTTGCGCCAGATCGAACTGACATCTCGCCAGTTTCATTTGACCCAAACTGCAAACCTTCTTCGATTGATTATTGGGCAGTTGGAGATGATTGTGAAAATGGAAAAGACACTTCAGGAAGATCTGACGACCAACGCTCTGAAAAAGGAATTGACACTCGATGTGGCTAATACTTTGGGGAGCGTTGTAATGCCAGAAATCTTGAAGGAAGTCAGCCAATCTCAGCGAGATCAATCAGGGTTTCTGAGCATCATCGGTTCGTAGCAGATTCCCAAACCAGGACGAGAGCAAAACTCCCGTCCTGGTTTCAGTTTGTCTCAATCTGAAAGGCAGGAAAATGCGCGGAGTCCCGAACGCTCATGGTGGCTCTGGCACGACCAAACCGGTTTCTCGAGCGTAAACGTTCAAGAATTCAAATGAGAACTCGAAACGCAAATGAGCGGTGTCTGGGACGCACATTTTCACCCTCACAATGAGAGGATAGTGGTTCAGCTCTCAGGATTGGTACAGTCGCCGTGTCTAGCCTGAAGCCATGAAACCGACTCGAACCCTCGTGTTTTTCCTGACCGTCGCCGCTACCTTCGCGCTCCCGAACGCTTTTGCGCAAAAGTTGACCGGGTACGTGCGGGCGCGCGAATTCTCGATGCGTTTCGCCAACGTCATCAGCACCCGCGACGAGATCACCTTCACCATCGGACGAGAGGACGATCCGACCGCGATCCGGTTGCGCGTCAAGGCTGGATCGTCCGTGGGTTTCACCGTCAACCCGGTCACGAAGGTCACGCGCAAGGTCGCGTTCTCTCGGGGTGTCAAGGTGGACTCGCGCGGGTTGCTGCTGCCGATCGAAGGGTTACGTTCATTGGGTTGCACCTTCCGCCCGAACGCGATCACCCGCACCAGCGTGCGCACGACCTGCGATGGCAAGACGTACAACCTGCAACGCTACGCGAGGTGAGAGGGGTCAGAAGTCAGGAGGAACCCCGAGCAGATCCCGTACTCTCTCGAGAACACCGTCCAGGACGCGAGTTTAAGAATACGTCCTGGACGGTGTTCCAATAAAAACCTCGAGTATCGGGCGCCAATCTCGAGGTTTTGCTCGGGCAAACGCAAGGGCGCACTCGCGGGCTGCCAAGAGATTTCGACGCAAACCAGAAACCCAGTCCGACATGAACTGCTTTTCCCTCTGACTTCTGACCCCTGACTGCCCCACGTCCGCCTTCGAGAATGGGCTACGAAACCTTGCACCCTCAGGCCGTGGTGTTATCCTCGCAGCAGTGCGAATTCTGCTGCTTTCCGACATTCACGCCAACTTCGAGGCGCTCCAGGCCGTGTTGAACGACGCCACAGCGCGCGGTTTCGATCGGGTGGTCTGCCTGGGTGACGCGGTCGGTTACGGCCCGAATCCGGTCGAGGTGCTCGAGACGCTGGAATCGTTGGGTGCGAACTGCATCGTGGGCAACCACGACGAGTGGTTGCTGTCGATCTGGCACGGCGAGGACCCGCAGCATTACGGCGTGATCGGCATGGTCTTGCGCTGGCAGCTCAGTCAGCTCAGCCCGCGCCACATCTCGCAACTGCGCACCTGGGTCGGCAAGCGCAACATTTCCACGGGCGGCGAGGAGGGCGTGCCGACGGGCCGCGCGCAGGCGGGCGACCGCATCCCGAAGGAATTCTTGATCATCCACGGCAGCCCGCGATCCACCTTCGAATACGTGGATTCGATCAGCGTGGCGCGCACCGTCTTCGGCGTCTGGCCGGGGCGGTTGGCCTTCGTCGGGCACACGCACATTCCGGGCGTGTACACCACGCTGGACGGCCCGAGCGGCGACTGGACGCGCCACCACACCATGCCGGACGAACACAACCGCCTGGTGCTGCCGCCGAAGGCGCGCTGGATCGCGAATCCGGGCAGCGTCGGGCAACCTCGGGATGGCGATCCCAGGTCGAGTTACGGCTTTTACGACGACGAGCGCGGCATTTTCGAGGTTCACCGGGTCGCGTACAGCATCGAACCCGTGCAGCGCAAACTGCGCGAGGCGGGCCTGCCGGAACCGATCGCGGCGCGCCTGTCCGTCGGGCGGTGAGGCCGTGACGCAGATCGTCGGGCACGAGCGCGTCAAACGCCAACTGGCGGTGCAGACGGCCAACGCCGTGCTGCTCGAGGGGCCAGCCCGAGTGGGGCGGCGCGCGCTGGCGCGATGGTTCGCGCAATACCTCAATTGCCGTTCACCGCAGGGTACTGAACCGTGCGGCGCGTGCGCGTCGTGCGCGATGTTCGCGGCGGGAACGCACCCGGATTACCTGGAGGTCGGGCCGAAGACGCACACCAGCACGACCACGAAAACCGGCGAGAAAAAACAGGCGCGTTCCAGCATCATCCCGATCGGCGCCATTTCAAGGCATCACGACACCAAAAACGAGTACGAGCTGCACGTGATCGACTGGCTCGAGACGGCGGCGAGAGAGAAATCGAAGTTCGTGGTCTTCGACGGGGCGGAGTTCCTGAACGAATCCGCCGCCAACGCGCTTTTGAAATCCGTCGAGGAACCCTCGCACCGTGCGCGCTTCGTGTTCATCGCGGAGGACGCGAGCGCGGTCATGCCGACCATCGTTTCGCGCAGCGTGCGCGTGCGCGTGCCGCCGGTCACGGCGATGGAACTCGAGCGGGCGCTCTCGGTGCTGGAACCGGAACTGGATCTGGAGTTGCTCGAGTTCGCAGGGGGCAGACCCGGCGTGATCTTCGAGCGCGACCGCGTGCGGGATACCTTCAAGACCGCCAAAAACTTCCTGGAGGCCGTAGAGCGCGATCTCCTGGACGCGTTGACCGCCGCAGACGGGCTGGAAAAGCAATGGGATCGCGACTTGGGGCCGCAGGTGATCGCGTTCCTGACGCGCAATCGGGGTTTGCACGAGCGCCTGGGAATTGACCGCGCGATGCTCGAACTGGTCGAGGGGCTCGAGGGTTACGCCACACCCAGCCTGGCGTTCGCAGTCTTCGGGCTGGAAGTCAGGAAAGCGCTCGGCGTGACCGGATAGGCCGTCCAGCACGGTATTTTTCCATCTCGAGAAAATGCGTATGGGACGGTCTTCTCGAGCTTAGGGTCTGAGGCTGATCAGCGCGTTCGAGGTGCTCAGTTCCAGGTGAACCGTATTGGCTCCGTCGCGGTTGGCCTCGAAGCGGTCGCGCTCGAGGTTGGTGTCGAAACCGGGCAGGTTCACGTCCAGGGCATCGTTGCTGGTCTGGCCCGTGATGGAAAACCCGCCGGGAGCGTCCACGGCGCGCAGCGTGATCGGCGCGTTGTCGGTGGTGACGGTGTTGCTGGAATCCGCCGCCAGCCGGACGCGCTCTAAGGTGATCGAACCGTTGCTGGTCATGAGGTTCACCGCGATCTGGTTGGCGTTCACCAGCTTCAGGCTGGCGTTGCTGGTGCTGGCCGCGAGGGTTCCCTCGGCATCGCTGATTTCGATGGGGCCGTTGCTGGTTTGAAGCTTCAGTTCCGCCCGTCCGACCTTGCGCACGGTGATCGGGTCGTTGGAGGTGCTGGCTTGCAGGCTGCGCGCCGGGCCATCGAGCTGAATTGCGCCGTTGGTGGTCTCGAGTTGCAAATCCAGGGCGTCCGGTACGCGAATGTCCAGGTCGGCCCCCGCGCCCCAGCTCAGGAAGGGCTTGTGGGCTTCGATGTGCAGCGCGCCATCGGCGGATTCGACGGTCACGGTCGTGCCGCCGCGCCGTTTGATCTCGAGCTGGGGTTCGCCCGGAGCCACGCTGACGCGCACGGAACCGTTGAAGCTGCGCACCACCACGGTCGAGACGCCGTCCAGGGTCAGGCTTTGCGCGTCCCCGACTTCGGTGCTGCGCGAGAAACGCGGCGCAAATTCCGACCACGGGTTGGCGCTGAAGACGCCGCCCGCCAGCGCCACCAGGGAAAACAACACGGCTCGCCCGGAACGCATCCGGCCCGTCAAGGTCAGCCCGCCCACCGCCAGGATCACCAACGGCCAGAGGTGACGCAGCGGTGTGAACAGCAGCGCCAAGAGCAGCAATCCCAGCCACAACCACGGCGTCGGGCCGTCCAACAGGATGGAACCGGGCGGCGATCCGGGACGAGTTGGTGCGGGTTCGCGGGATTCGTTCATGTGTAGTGGTACGCCGCGCGTCTGCGAACGGTTCCCGGCGTGCCGAAGAGTTTACCCTTCACGCGCCGTTTGTTCTCGGGTGCGGCTGCCAATCTTTGCGGGCTCGAGCATTCACGATCTCCCGTAAACCTGGGCTGGATGCTCGAGCCGCGGACAAGAAGACCGTCCGGGACGCGAATCTTTAAGATGAAAGAACACCGTCCTGGACGGTGTTCTTTCATCGAGCTTGGACTGAAACCGCGTTCAGGCCGGGCCGAAAACCCCGGTCACGTTGGTACCGACCTGCGTCTCTCGGGCAATCTTGCGGCTGGCTTCGGCCTCCTGAGCCATCAGGCGGAACTCGTGCGGACTGGTGGCGGCGCTGTAGGCGGTGTCGTAATCGATCACGCCATCGGCGAACAACTCTGAGAGGTGATCGTCGAAAAGTTGCATCCCGTCGGCGCGGCTCTCCGCGATCAACTCGCGCAATCCGCCCGTGCGGTCGGGGTCCTTGATCAAATCCTTGGCGCGCAGGGTTCCCTTGAGGATCTCGAGCGCCGCCACGCGTCCCGAACCGTCCGAGCGCGGCAGCAGGCGCTGCGAGATCACGCCCACCAGCGAATCCGCGAACAGCGTCCGGGCGGTTTCGCGTTCGTGCGGCGGGAAGAGTTCCATCACGCGGTTGATGGTTCTGACCGTGTCCATCGTGTGCAGCGTGCTGAAGACCAGGTGGCCCGTCTGGGCGGCGCTGACCACTGCGCTGGCGGTCGCAAAATCGCGGATCTCGCCGATCATGATCACGTCCGGATCCTGGCGCATGGCGGCCACCAGCGCCTCCGCGAAGCTGGGCGCGTCCGTGCCGATCTCGCGCTGCACGACCACGGATTTCTTGCCCTTGTGGAGCATCTCAATCGGGTCTTCGATGGTCACGATCATGTCGTCGCGGGTCTCGTTGATTCGGTCCAGCATGGCGGCCAGCGTGGTGGATTTACCCGAACCGGTCGGGCCGGTCACCAGCACGATGCCGCGCTTCTGGGCGGCCACGAACTCCATGATGTCCTTCGGCACGTTGACGCGCGACAGGTGCGAGGTATCCGCGTTGATCACGCGCAAGACCGCCGAGACCGAACCGCGCTGCCGGAACAGGTTGACCCGGAACCGCCCGAGGCCCGCGATGGAGTACGCCAGGTCGACCTGGTTGCGTTCCTCGAAGATGGCGCGCTGCTTTTCGCTGCACATCACCTGCACGAAACCCTCGGTGGTGGCGGGCGTCAGCGCATTCGAGCCGAGCGCTTTGATGCTGCCGTTGACGCGCACGTGCGGCGGCATGCCGACGTGCAGGTGAATGTCGGACGCGCCCTGGGAAACGCAGTATTTGAGAAGATCATCGAAGGTCACGGGTTGGTTCCTTTCGGTCACGTTTTCATTCTTGATTATCGATTCAGAAAACGCGCTCGAGATGCCGGGATGAACCCGTCACTCGAGCGCGCTGGCTCGAGCAAAACCGAATCAGCGCCGCCCGAAGTTGTTCCCTCCGGCGGCAGCGGCGGGCGCAGCCGCGATGGTCTGTTTGGGCATCTGCGGCCCGTCGGCACCCGAGGCGGCCAGACGCGAGAATTCTTTGGCGTCCACCGCGCGGGACAGACCCATCTCGTGGGTGATCATTTTTTTCTTGAACAGATCCGCCAGGCACGCGTCCATCGTGACCATGCCGAACTGCGCGCCGGTCTGGATCACGCTGGGCAACTGGAAGCTCTTGCCTTCGCGGATCAGTGCGCGCACGGCGGGCGTGGCGATCATGACTTCATACGCGATCACGCGTCCCTCGCCGCCCGCGCGCAACAGCAACTGCTGCGTCACGACCGCCACCAGGTTGTTGGCGAGCTGAATCCGGATCTGCTCTTGCTGTTCTTCCGGGAAAACATCCACGATGCGGTCGATCGATTCCGGCGCGGAGTTCGTGTGCAAGGTTCCCATCACCAGGTGGCCGGTTTCTGCGGCGGTCACGGCGGATTTGATGGTCTCGTAATCGCGCATTTCGCCGACCAGAATCACGTCCGGAGCTTCGCGCAGCACCGCCCGCAGCGCGGCCTCGAAACCCATCGTGTCCGGGCCGATCTCGCGCTGGTTGATGATCGAATTCTTGTGGTTGTGGTTGAACTCGATCGGATCTTCGATGGTCACGATGTGGAGTTTCTTGTTGGTGTTGATGTGATCGATCATCGCAGCCAGCGTGGTGGATTTACCCGAACCGGTCGGGCCGGTCACCAGCACCAGTCCGCGCGGGCTGTTGGCGATGTCGATCAGCGTGGTGGTCGGCATGCCCAGGTCCGCCAAGCCCTTGACGTTGGTGGGGATAAGGCGCAGCACGCCGCCGACGCTGCCGCGCTGCATGAAGGCGTTCACGCGGAAGCGGCCCAACCCGGAAAGCGCGAACGAGAAGTCGATGTCCCTGGATTCCTCGAAGTTGCGCTGGCGCTTTTCGTCCATCATCGCGTACATCAGTCGGCGCGTCTCGTTCGGGGTCAGCGGCGCGGAGTACTCGCCGGAGCTGAACTCGCCGTGCACCTTGAACTGCGGCGGCAAGCCGGAGGTCAGGATCACGTCGGACGCGCTGCGTTCCACGGCGTAACGCAGGATGTCCACAATCGTCATTTCTTGGCTCATCTGGGTCATGGTGCTTCCTCCCGGTCGTGTGTGCGGCGTTCAATCCTGATAACAGTCGCTTTTCAGTCTACGCGAGCTGACTTTCAAAACCTGCACAAAACCCGCAGGCGCGTACCCCACGCGGGGGAATTTACCAACTTCCGTTTTCTCGAGCGCGGTGAATAGAAATGAGTCTCGAGCTCGTAGCTATCGTTGCCGTCGGTGCTCGAGCCCGAATTTCGAGCGAAGGCACCGGGTGGCGCGAGCTCAACGCGCAGCGGGTCAGACTCGCGCGCCCCTGAAATCTCGAAATTCAGGAACACCGTCCAGCACGCGGATTTTCCCACTCAAGAAAATGCGTCCCGGACGGTGTTCATAAGGCTCGAGCCTCAATCTGGCTCGAGCTGACGCCCCTTCGAGCGCGCCCGAGAACGCAGTGTGGTTGAATCCATCATGGAAACCGTCACCCTCGGAGGCGACACCTGGCGGCAGGTCGGCGAGTACCCGCGGTTGATCGCGGAATCCTTCCGGCGCCTGCTGGAACGCTACGGCGTGCCCGCCATGCTGCGCACGCCGTTCCAGTGGGTGCTGTCCAGCCCGGTGATCGAGATCGAGACGGGCGGGTACATGGGCATGGTGCAGATGTTCGTGCCTTCAAGCATGCACGCCGAAGCGATCAGCATCCTGGAGCACGAGGTCGAGATGGACGAACTCGAGCACGAAATCGAAACCGATGAAACTGATGCGGATTCAGAAAGTCTTCCTAGACCCTGAAGATCGTTCCAGACGGCGTTCTCGAGTATATGCGCGGCACGCCGGGGCTCGGGGCTCTCGCCTTTCGCTCTTGTCTAGGGTAGGGGTGCGTGGGATAACCTGAGGAAATGACTCAAACCCTGCTCGGTATCGATCTCGGCGGAACGAAAATCGCGGTGGCCGCCGTCCGGGACGGCCAGATTCAACACAAGATCGTCGCGCCCACCCCTAAGGACGGCTGGCAAAGCGTCGTGCAAGCCATGCTCAGTGCGGGGCGCGAGATCATGAAGCTCGAGGCGCACATTCACGGCATCGGCGTCTGCACGCCCGGCCCGATCGATTTCAAGACCGGCGTGGTCAAGTTCGCGCCGAACATCCCCGGTTTCGAGAACGCGCCGATCCAGCAATCCCTACAGGACGGTTTTGGCCGATCCGTGGAACTCGAGAACGACGCCAACGCGGCGGGTCTGGCCGAGCACGTCTACGGTGCGGCTCGCGGCGCGGACTCGAGCATTTTCATCACCGTCTCCACGGGCGTGGGCGGCGGCATCATCTTCAACGACCGCGTCTGGCGCGGCGCGAACGGTATCGCCGGAGAGATCGGGCACATCGTGGCCCTGCCGGGTGGCCCGATCGCCGGTTCCGGCGTGGCGGGCGCGCTCGAGGCCGTGGCATCCGGCACGGCGATTGCCCGAGACGCGAATTTCGCGCACGGCTACGGCCAGAACCTGACGACCCGCGACGTGTTCGAGATGGCTCAAAAGGGCGAACCCAAGTGCCTGGCAATCGTCGATCAGGCCGCCCATTACATGGGTGTGGCCATCGCGGACGCCCAGAAGGTCTACGACCCGGAAATGTTCGTGCTGGGCGGCGGCGTCAGCGAAGTCGGCGATTTCTATCTGGACAGGGTGCGTTCCGCCGCCGAAGCCTGCGCTCGGGGTTTCGCCGTGCCCGTGATCCGCAAGGCCGTGATGGGCAGCGACGCTGGCGTGATCGGCGCGGCGCTCTCGGCGCGCAGTTGACCTTTGAGGCTTCGGGCTCGAAAACCTGACCCGGATTCGGGGTTCCGCCCCACGAATCCCGGTTGTTGGGATCGTGAATCGTCGCTTTGAACGCCTCGCGCGCTGATTCTTATCGTGCTGGACGGCGTTTCCGGTTTACTTGCCGTCCAGCACGCCGGATCGCTCCGAGACGTATACTCGAGCCTCGTCCCGCACGAGATCAATGGCCTCGAGAACCGCTCACGCCTCAGTTCGCGCACGCTTTAACTTTTCTTTGTAGATTAAGCACCTTTCAGCTTCCCTCACGGTTTTGTGAGAAGACGCTGTTAGGGTGAGCGCAGATCGGAATCGAACCTTCGGGTTCAAGGAGGAAACACATGAACTTCAAGAGCATTCTCTCCACCGCCCTCTTCGCCGTTGCAGGAGCTGCAGCCGCGCAGTCGAGCCCTCAAATCAGCCCCCAGAGCATCATCGTCAACCCGGTTCAGCCCGATTTGCAGGTGCGCGTCAGCGTCGACCGTGGCGGCGCGAACCCCGTCTACAACATCGGCGAGCGCATCCGCATCAACGTTTCCGTCAACCAGGACGCCTACGTCTACCTCTTCAGCGTCCACGCGGACGGCGCGATTGACCTGGTGCTGCCCAACCGCCTCTCCGGTGGCAACGAACTGTTGCGAGCCAATGAAACCCGCACCTTCCCGCCCAACGGCGCGAGCTACGCGCTGTCCGTCGGCGGTCCGAACGGTCAGGACAAGGTGCTGGCCGTCGCCTCCAAGACGCCGTTGAACATCACGCAGATCGCTGACTTCCAGGGCAACAACCAGTTCGCCGAGGTAACCGTGCGCGGTCAGGACAACCTGGCGCGCGCCCTCTCGATCGTCGTCACGCCCGTCCCACCGACCGATTGGGTCACAGCGGTCGCGTTCTTCCAGGTCGGCGGCCCGGTCGCTCCTCCGCCCCCCGCCCAGGGCGTCGGCACCGTTCAGGTCGTCAGCACCCCCGGCGCGAGCGTCTTCATCGACGGTCAGCTCGTCGGTCAGTCGCCGGTGAATTTCTCGGCCAACACGGGTCAGCGCCAGATCAAGATTTCCCTGGACGGCTACCGCGATTACACCGCCACCATCAACGTCCAGGCGGGCCGTACCACGGTCGTGAATGCGCCGTTGCAGGCCATCCCGCGCGAGGGCACGCTGACCGTGCGCTCCAACGTGGCCGGTGCGCTGGTGTTCATCAACGGCAACCAGGTCGGTCGGATCGGCTCGAACGGCACGTTGACTGTGACCCGTCTGCCCGTCGGCAACCACGAGGTCGTGGTGATCGCGCCCGGCTTCCGCGCCTTCGTTCAGGCCTTCACGATCCAGCCCGGTCAGGTCACCAACTTGATCGCCAATTTGTTCCGCATATAGGTTCAGCGTTCTGAAAAGACGCCCCAGTTGGGGGCGTCTTTTTTGCGCCTCGAATGGCAACACCGTCTGGCACGCAAATCAAGAAATGCCTACCAGACGGTGTTTGCGAGGTTCTGAAACTTGAACTCCAGGAACCTTGACCGCGAGAAAGCAACCAAGGGTTACTCCTACGAGAACCCGACTGGTCTATGAGCTACCCCGCCCTCGAGACTCGGCTCAAAGCAGCATTTCTCGAGCGCCAACGCTCCCGTTTGGCACGGGCTTTTTGACCTGCGCCACGGACTGCGGAATGTGAAGCGTTAGAGTGAGCCATGAACCTGCAACTGCTGAAAAAATTGTCCGAGGTGAGCGGCATCTCCGGGCGCGAGGAACGCGTCACGGCGCTGGTGCGGGCCGAACTCGAGGGGCTGGTGGACGACGTGCGCCAGGACGCGATGGGCAACCTGATCGCGTTCAAACGCGGCAACGGTCAGGGAAAACGCGTGATGCTCTCGGCGCACATGGACGAGATCGGCTTCATGGTCAGCTTCGTGGATGAAAAAGGCTTCCTGCGCGTGCAACCGCTCGGGGGATTCGACAACCGCAACCTGTTCGCGCGATCCGTCACGGTCTGCACGGCCACGGGCGACCTGTCGGGAGTTCTCAACCCGACCGCCCTACCGACCCACATCGCGGACGAGGCCGAACGCAACAGGATTCCAGCCATCAAGGATTTCGTGATCGACCTGGGTTTGCCGCCCGAGGAGGTCAAATCCAGGGTTCGCGTCGGCGATCCAATCAGTCTGGATCAGACCTTCCGAGAAGTCGGCCACCTGCTGGTCGGCAAGGCGCTCGACAACCGCGCCTGCGTGTACGCGCAACTCGAGGTGCTGCGGGCCTTCGAGGGCAAAACTCACGCGGATGACCTGTACGCGGTCTTTTCGGTGCAAGAAGAGATCGGTCTGCGCGGCGCGTTGACCGCCGCCTTCGGGGTCGAACCCGAGATCGGCATCGCGCTCGACACGACGCTGGCCGTCAACTACCCGCGCCTGGAGCCCGAGCACGCCATCACGGTCGCGGGTGCGGGCGTGGGCATCAAACTCTTCGATTCGAGCATGGTCAGCACGCGCTGGCTGGTGGACGAATTCATCGCTACCGCCGACCAGCACGAGATTCCGTACCAGCTCGAGGTGCTGCCGTTCGGTGGCACGGACGGCGGTTCGATCCAGCGTTCCCGCGCTGGCGTGCCCACGATCACGCTGTCCCTGCCCACGCGCTACATCCACACGATTCAGGAAGCCGTACACCGGGTTGACCTGGACGCGCAGATTCGGTTGCTGACCGTCTGGCTCGAGGCGCGCTGAACACCGTCCAGCACGCAAATTATAAACACCGTGCTGGACGGTGTTCTCGAGAATGCAGCTCAGGTTCTGACGCTCGGCTCGAAGCGGTTCTGACGCTCGGCTCGAAGCTGTCCGACGCTCGGCTCGAGGCAAAAAGGCTGTCGTCCCGAGCGTAGCGAAGGGTTTCTCATCAAGAAGGTCAAGAATAACGTCCCACACGACGTTTCGCACTCGAGTACCGGGAAAAGATGCCTCGTCGCAGCTCCGCAGCACGACGAGAGCTTGGGGCTCGAGTCGGCGGCATCGCGGTGGCCTCGACTTCGGGTGGTCTCGAGGCCATTCGCATCCCAGTTTGAACCGAGTTGTACGCCCAGAATCCGTTATCGGGGCGGCACGATGGGTCATAAACACCGATCCTGATCGCAAAAATGCCGCGTCGGAAGAATAATCTTCCTCCAGAACGGCATTTTTAGAGGCTCGTCGCCATTTTCTGCGATCACGACGGGCAGAATCAAAACTTGCAAACAAACACAACAGGTAGTATCATCCCACTCGTTCGACACCAGATGTTGTCCCGAGGCCGAAAAAGCTCGATCGGCGAGCGGGAACCGTTCCGGGAAATGCTTTTCAGGAAGCGCAAGGCCTTTCAGGAAGCGCAGGGCGGCAATGCACGCGAAACACGCACCGGGGTCGTTTCAAGAAAACCGCGCTTAAACGCGGGCCGGGTGCGTCTTTGGCGCACTCGTTTTATTCCCAAATCATCTCAAGCAGGGGGAAAGATCATGACGAAAGCCGCCGACCCGAACACCAGCACCGGCAACAGCATCTACCACTTCGACGATCACGCCGTCGCTATCGCCAAACGCCAGTACATGCAACCCGGCGATACCGATGTCTACGGCATGTTCCGACGCATCGCCAACTGGGTCGCGGGCGGCGAGGCCAGCCCGGAATTGCGCGCCAAGTGGGGCGAGACCTTCTACGACCTGATGGCTTCCAAACGCTTCTGCCCCGGCGGACGCGTGCTGGCGGGCGCGGGCACGCAGCACGGCAACGTGCTGAACTGCTTCGTGCAGGGCGCAACCGAGCACGACCCCAGCAGCTTCGAGGGCGTGATGGAAGTCGCGCGCAAGCTGGCGCTGGTCACCAAAGTCGGCGGCGGCAACGGCGTCAACCTGGACGTGTACGCGCCCCGCAGCGTCAGCAACCGACGCGACAACGCCGTGCGCGGCTGGGCTTACATGAGCGTCAGCCACCCGGACATCGAGGATTTCGTCAAGGGTCTGATGCGCCCACCAACCATGCCCGACGGCGAGAAAACCCCGACCACGATCCGCAACTGGACAAAAGTCATTTACGGCGTGGTCAACCCGGACCTTTCCACGCTGGCGCGCCAGTACGGTGTGGCCGTGGTGCTCGAGAAACCCGAGAACCTGTACGGCGTACCAGACGACATGAGCGGCATCATCGAGGCCGCCCGCACCGTCTGCGAGAACGCCAAGATGGGCCTCGAGCCCCGGATTGACCTGTCCAACATGCGCCACGAAGGCGCCGCCATCAAGGGTTCCGGCGGCACGAGTTCCGGCCCCGTGTCGTTCCTGTTTGAAATCTTCGATAACTTCCTGGAATGGGCCAACCTCGGCGCGGAAGCTTCCGGCCCGGTCGCCACCCTGCGCTACTGTTACGCGCCCGTGCTGCGCGTGGTGCGTCAGGGCGGCACGCGTCGCGGCGCGGGCATGGCGACCATCTCGATCGATCACCCGGACGTGCTGGACTTCCTGACCGCCAAGGATCTGGATCGCGAGAGCAGCGAAGGTGATATTTCCACCTTCAACATTTCTATCCTGGCGACCGAGCGCTTCTGGAACGTGCTACAGGACGACGGCCTGTGGGAAATCCAGCCCCTGGAAGTGCCCGCCAAATACCACGTCGTGACCATCGACGACGACTACACCGGGCGCTGGCCCGAATTGAGCGCCCGCGCGCTGGACGGCGCGAAGGCCGTGCCGTTGTACAACACGCCCACCGGACAGGTCGGCGTGCCCGCCACCTGGATCTGGCGCCAGATCGCGGAACACGCCTGGAGCACCGGCGAGCCCGGACTGATCTTCAACGACCGCGTCAACGAGATGAGCGCCCTCAAGAACCTCGGGCCGAAATACGAGATCAAATCCACCAACCCGTGCGGTGAAATCCCGTTGACCGTCGGCGAACCCTGCGACCTGGGCGCGATCAACCTGGCCGCCTACGTCAAAAACTCGAGCTTCGACTTCAACACCTTCCGCGAGGACGTGCGCGACTGCATCCGTTTCCTGGACGACGTGCTGGAAGTCAACGTCTTCGCCCTGGAAGACAACCGCGTGGCCAGCCACAACCTGCGCCGACTGGGATTGGGCGTGATGGGACTGGCCGACGCGCTGATCAAGCTGGGCTTGCGCTACGACCGCCAGGACGGGCGCGACATGATCGACGAGATTATGAGCGTCATGCGCGAGGAGAGCATCCAGGAATCAGAAGCGCTGGGCGTCGAACGCGGCGCGTACCCCGTCTACACCCAGAACGCCGACAAGATGCCGCACCGAGCGCGCCGCAACGTGGCCGTCCTGACGGTCGCCCCGACCGGCACGACCTCCATGCTGATGGGCGTCAGCTCCGGCATCGAACCCGTCTTCAGCCCGTTCATCTGGCGCAAGATCGGCGCGGACTACAAGGCATTGATCGCACCGTTGTTCCAGGAACTCCTCGAGCAATTCCCGGCTCACCCGCAATACGCCCGCGATGGACGCTGGGACTGGGATAAAGTCACCGACGCCCTGAGCGGCAACCACGGCTCATGCGTGGGTCTCGAGTTCGTGCCGGAAGTCGTGCAGAGCGTGTTCGTCTGCGCCCACGACATCGAACCCCTCGATCACGTGCGGATGCAGGGCACCGTCCAACGCGCCTTCGACGCCGAAGGTTACGCCGCCAACAGCCTCAGTAAAACCATCAACCTGCCCAACGCCGCGACCGTCGAAGAGATCGAAGACGCCTACAGCGAAGCGTACCGCACGGGCTGCAAAGGCATCACCGTCTACCGCGACGGATCGAGACAATTCCAGGTCTTGAGCGTCAGCAAGGACGAGAAAAAAGAAGACAAACCCGAGACGCCCGCCGCCACCTCGAGCGACCAGCACGAGTCGAACTGGCACGTCACCCCAGGGTTCCAACCCGGAAAGCCGATCATGGAGAGACCCGCCCGCTTAACCGGCGTGACCGACATGGTGAAACTGACCGACCTGGCCGCCGGAACCAAACGCACCTTCCTGATCACCACCAACACCCACGAAGGCACACCCGTCGAGATCGTGGTCGTGAGTGGCCGCGCCGGAGACGAAGCCAACGCCGACAGCGAAGCGCTGGGCCGCGTGGTCAGCATCGCCCTGCAATACGGCGTGCCCGTCGAAGCCATCCAGAAAACATTGCGCGGCATCAACGGCGGACTGTACGGCAGCTACAACGGACGCCTGGTGGCATCCAAGGCCGACCTGATCGCGGTGGCGCTCGAGAGTACGGCGTCCAGCGGCAAGGTCGTGCCCGCCGAGCAAGCGCTCCTGTACCCCGTCTTGGAAGGTGCAGCCCCGAGCGCGAGCGAACTGGACAACCAATCTGACGTGCCACTCTTCAAGAACCTGGCGAAAGTCGAGATGAAAGGCGAACGCTGCCCGTCTTGCAGCAGCAACAACATGATCCGCGAGGAAGGCTGCCTGAAATGCCTGAGCTGCGGGTACAGCAAATGCGGTTAACAAGAAAACCCTGAAGATTTTCGCACGCCACGAAGAAGACCAGAGGATCAGATGACCGCAGAGATCGCGTACTACATGGATCAGCACGTCCCCAAACCAATCACTGATGGCTTGCGCATCCGAGGAATTGACGTTCTGACCGCGAGCGAAGATGGGAACCACGAGATGCCCGACTCAGACCTTTTGAGTCGGGCATCTGCCCTGAATCGCGTGCTGTTCACACAAGATCGGGATTTTCTGGAAATCGCCGCGAGCTACCAGAGTTCAGGGCGCACTTTGAGTCCAATCATTTTCATGGAGCAGCACAAATTGAGTTACGGCGCGTGTATCGCCGAACTCGAGTTGATCGCGCACACGTGCAGTTTTCAAGAACTCTGCAACGGGGTGAGACGATTACCGATCTGAGGATTTTTGCGCCAGCCGACGCTCGAGATCAGCGCGATTCAACGGCTTCGCCACGTGATCCAGCAAGCGTTCCGTCTCGAGCCGATCCGTTTCCAACGCGGCATCCATACTGGCTTGATGATCCCAGTAGTACGCCAACGCCGAATGAATCTGTCCGAGCGTCAAGTGAGGGTACAACTCGAGCAATTGCTGAGCGTCCAAACCACGCTGCACGTGATCACGCACGAGGAAGTGGATCTTGAAGCCCGAAGGCTCGAGCACAGGCAAGCCGTGTTCGTTCAGGATCACGTGTTCGTAATGCGTTGCTGTTGGCATAATCTTATTCTAGTACATGGACATGTTTAGAATCCGAAGATGAGTTATTCAGTGATGTGGTTCGTTTTGATCCGAGGGACACCGTCCAGGACGCAAATATTGACTTCTCGAGAACACCGTGCAGGACGCACGCCCTAGAATGAACCCATGAGCCAAGTCACAACCAGACCCGCCCAAGACGCGACCCTCGAGCATTGGAAAACACTGCTTCAGGATTCACGCTGGGAAAACATGCCATTCAAAATTGAAACCAACGCTAGAGGTCAAATCATCATGAGTCCCACCGCGAAACGACACGGGCGCTTGCAAACCATCATCGCCGCGTGGCTCGAGACGCACATGCAAGACGGGGACACCATCACGGAAGCCGCCATTCAAACCACCGACGGCGTGCGCGTCGCGGACGTGGCCTGGGCCAGCACGGAACGTTACGAAGCCGCACCCGAAGAATTGTTCGTGGTTGCGCCCGAGATTTGCGTGGAAGTCTGGAGTCCCAGCAACACCGCAGAGGAATTTGAGCGCAAACGCGAGTTGTACCTTCAGGCTGGCGCATCAGAATTCTGGACGTGCGATCATGATGGACACGTGCAGTTTTTTGATGCGAGTGGTGAGATTGAGCAGTCAGGGTTGGTTGCAGGATTCCCGAAGAATGGATGAGCAATTAACAGAATCCAATTGTTCGCGCAACCTAAAAGACAGAAGTGAAGTATAGTATCAAATTCCAAATTGACTGATTAATCGAGGAAATTATGTACGAAAATAAAGTGGAAAGAATAAACAATATCTCTGACGAAGTAGATGAGTTGCATCCAATTATTTCTAGTTTACTCGGAGTTCTTCCTTCCGTTATAAGTCATGAATACACTCACGGTTCACGTGAAATGGGAGCAGATTTTGTATTTGAAAAGCAAGATGAAGTGCTTTTACGGACAAGTTACGTTGGCATAGTGGTAAAAATAGGTAAAATAAGTCAGGACACCACTAAAATCGAGCAGCAAATAGATGAATGTTTCCTTATCGAAAGATTTTACAACTCTGGAAAGAAAAAAATTTATATCTCAGAAGTCTGGGTGATGACAACTCAAAATATTAGCGAAAATGCCAAACAAAAAATATTTGAAAAGTTCAAAAACAGAAAGATAGAATTTATTAGTGGTCACGATTTAATAGCTTTAATTGATAAATACGTTCCTACATTTTGGAGCAATATTGAAGTAAAAACTGGGCTTTATCTCGAGAAATTACGTACCGAAAACCACAAGGAAAATTTACAATCTAGTATTATAGTGGTAGGCGACGCACCAATTTACATAGAAAATGACGTGATTGAATACGTTAGAATTCCAAAAAGAATGAATCCAAGATTCTTCAAAACTAATAAAAAAATCGATCCTATAGATGCAATCGAAAATAATCGCTTTGTACTGCTTGAAGGTGATATGGGTTCGGGGAAGTCCAGTTTACTTAGAAAAATTATCGATCACTACTGTTCACCAGAAATTTATTTAACAAAGAAGTGCATCCCAATCAGATGTACTTATGCTGAATTGTATGTAGATCATAATAATAGTTTAGAAAATTTGGTAAAATCATCTGTTGATGCTGATCTATTATCTAAAGCAGCGGACTCTAAGATTATAATTTTTTTAGATGCTTTTGATGAACTAGAAATAGAAAGCGATGAAAGGAAAAAACACATAGAAGAACTGATCAGGCAATCAGAATCTTCTAATTATAATTTGCATATAACACTAGCCAGTAGAGATCTAGATGACTTTGATTCGCAAATATTTGGCGTGTATCGATTACAAATTCCACCGCTCACATTATCAAAAACAGTGAATTTCATCCAAGAGATATGTAAAACAATGAATTTAAGCAAGAAGATATTTGACGATATTAGTCGTTCTCAGGTTTTTCGTATGCTCCCTCAAAATCCAATCTCGGCGATACTATTAGCGCGTTTAATAAACGACAATTCTGCTGATTTACCATCAAACCTTACAGAACTGTATGCAAAATATACAGAACTTTCTTTAGGTAGGTGGGACATAAACAAAGGTATAAAGTCAGAAAAGGAGTACGAAGCTGTTCAAAATATTCTAATGAATATTGCAGAATTCATGCTAGACAACAATGTACCAAAACTTTCTTTAACGGAGGCACGGGAAAAATTCCGCGATTATTTGAGTGAGAGGAATTTGAATCTAGATCATGATGCTCTTTTGAACAAACTAATAAAAAGATCCGATATTATATATGGAAGCATCGAGGATAATATTTTTATGTTTAAACACAAAACTTTTCTCGAGTATTTGTATGCTTTAAAAAAGATTCGCACCGACGGAATGCCTATGTCTGAAAAAATATTCAATTTGTATTGGATGAATTCATACTTTTTCTATTTGGGCCTCAAAAAAGATGCACCCTTGCAATTAACTGAAATTTCGGACATGGTTCCTAAATCCGAAATCGAAAAATTCGTCAAAATTATAAATTTCCCCGATATTCTATTAGCTGCATACTCTACACCGTACCAAACAACGCATCGATTGTTAGATAAAGTAATCACTGAGTTCTCGGAATTCTATCTTCGAATTGTTTCGGGCAAAACAAAGTCTTTTCTTTCTTCCATGCCCCAAATAGTACTTTTATTTATGTTTCAATCTATATTCAGAAGAAAATATTCATATGACTACCTTAAAAAATCACTAAAGGAAATCTCGAAGGATTTAGCGTCTGCAGATGACGCACTTTCCATGTATAAATTATATTTTTGCGTTGTTGCTTTGATAGAGCTGGGTGAATATGCCGAACTCGAATATTTCTCTAAAAAGATGAAAAATCTACCTCTGGAGGTCTATTTTGCTATATCCCATGAAAAAATTGACAAAACGAAAGGTTTAGAATTTGGAAAAGCATTAAAGAAGTTTGAAAAAGTGGTTAATAAAACTACGGAATTTAAGAAGAGGATTAACCAAATGATTGACGATCCAATCGATAAGAACTTTTAATGTGCCAATAAACGTCGCAGTCTGAGTCATGGTTCCATTGTGCCAGAAAGTACCTGCTTAAAGCAGGCGTTGCATCTCAAACTCGAGAAACACCGTCTGGGACGGTGTTTCTTGTTTCACC
>CAXTKV010000001.1:0-65718 GCA_964244895.1 uncultured Deinococcales bacterium | reverse complement strand
GGCTTTCGCACTCCCGTTGCACTGCACAGGATGACGGCATGATCTCCCCGACCACCCGCTTGGGCGCGCTGATCGGCCTGTCCGTTGCCGCGCCAATTGGTCCGATCAACCTCTTGTGCATTCGCCGCACGCTGAGTCACGGGCCTGCCCTGGGGTTCGTCTCGGGCCTGGGGTCGGCCTCGGGACACGCGATTTACAGCGCCGTGCCCGCGCTGGGCTTGAGTGCTGTCTCGAGCCTCCTGGTGAACCACGAGAATTGGGTGAGGCTTGCGGGCAGCATGGTGCTCGTGTACTTGGGCATCACGACGCTCGCCTCGAACACGTCCGAGCGCGCGGCCTCGGAGCGCGGGCTTCTTGCGGCGTTTTGTTCAGCGTGTGCGCTGACACTCTCCAACCCGATGACGATGGTGTCGTTCGGGACAGCGTTCGCCGAGTTCTCCCTGGGCGCACCTCAGCGCGACCCAGCGCTGTTCACGCTTGGCGTGTTCCTCGGGTCGGTCACGTGGCGTGGTGGGTTGTGCGTCGCGGCATACGCCCTGCGCACGCGCCTGACGGCGGGAGGACTGGGCTGGGTGAACCGCAGCGCGGGCTTGGCGCTCGTCGGATTTGGCATTCTTGCCGCCGTGAGCGTGCTGGCGACCCACGCGGCCTGAGGTCATCGCCGGTTTAGTCCGTGCCATAGGGTGACTTTGCAGTTGTCCCGCTGCTCGAAGTTGGCCCCAGGCCTGTGATCTGAAGGGATGCCGTCACTGGGATGAGCTGCACGCAAATGGTGCGCGAGTGCGTGCGATTCATTCCACAATCCCAGCTCCAAACGCAGACACAAGAGCGGCTGGGAGCGCTTGCCAGACACTAGCTGAGGACAGTCACGAATGCAGCGGTACAAGCAGGGTTTATCCAGAACGAACCTGTTGTACATGAGAGCGTTTGCCGAGGCGTACCCAGACGAGGCAATTGTCCAACAGGTTGTTGGACAATTGCCGTGGGGTCACAACGTGCGCCTGCTGGACAAGCTGGATTCCCTCGAGTCGCGCGAGTGGTACGCCAAAGCGTGCATCCAGAACGGCTGGTCGCGGGTGATCCTCGAGGCGCAAATCGCCACGCGCTTGATGGAGCGTCAAGGCAGAGCGGTTCACAACTTTGACCGCGCCCTGCCCGCGCCGCAATCTGAACTCGCCGCGCAGATCCTCAAAGACCCGTACAACTTCGACTTTTTGTCACTGGGAGATGAAGCCCATGAGCGCGACCTCGAGCGCGGGCTGATCGCGCACCTCAAGAACTTTCTGCTCGAGTTAGGCGCGGGCTTCGCGTTCATCGGTAGCCAGCATCACATAGAGGTCAATGGCAAAGACGATTTCCTGGACTTGCTTTTTTACCATTACCGCTTGCACTGCTTCGTGGTGATTGACTTGAAAATGACGGAGTTCAAACCCGAGTACGCGGGCAAGATGAACTTCTACCTGTCCGCCGTGGACGATCTGCTGCGCTCACCCGGTGATGCGCCGAGCATCGGGATCGTGTTGTGCAAGGACCGCGACCGCACGGATGTGGAGTACGCGCTGCGCGGCATAGCGCAACCAATGGGCATCTCCAGCTTTGATCTGTCCCAGGCACTGCCTGCAGAACTCGAGGGGACGCTGCCGAGCGTGGCGCAACTCGAGGCGCTGCTCTCGGGCGATGGCGCTGAGGGTGAAACGGGTAACGGCGCGTGAAGATCAAAACCATTCAAATCGAGAAATTCAAGGGTTTTCAGACCTCGTTCACGCTGGACACGGTGAGGATTGTCTGCTTGCTCGAGCGGACGCTGTTTCCCGTCGTGTGAGCTGGAGTAAAGGCGCAACTTTGAAAAACCCGTTCAAGTCCTCAAAGCGCGTTTATCAAAGAACCGAGCCGCTCAACGACATAAGCGTGATCGAGGCGCTCCTGCTCGAGCCGCTGGCTGGATTGCGCGAGCCGAGCAAAGACCTCGTGTTCAGTAGGCTTCAAGTGCGGCAGCGAACGCGTTGCGGAGGGCGTTCCTGGCACGATGAACATCCTAAATTGCTCGAGAGTCGCGGCGTCCATCATCACGGAAACTGTCTGGGGGAAACTCGAGCGGAGTTTCGAGAGAATCTCGAAACCGTGTGCGTCTAGGTCGCCCCAGTACAGGATCGGGCAGTCCTGAAGCCAGGTGGCGGACGTGAGCAGTTCAACCCCGAAACCGCTGCCAAAGACGCCCACTGTGTCGGGCAGGAACGGCAACGTCAAGAAGGTTTTCTTATTTTCCACAATGAGGCAGCGCACGCCGCGCCACTCGAGATTCACGAATTCGCTCACGGGCAGGCTCACGTCGCGCAGGTTCAAACCGAATCGGTGGTGAAGCTCAGGATCAAGCAACCGCGACCGCACGAGCGGTTCGTCCTCGCGAACCCGAAACGCCGCTCAAAGGAGGATTCCTCGGCGCGGATCGCTTCTGGTGGCAGGAGCGCGTCAAGCAGACGGCGCAGAATCCCGGTGTGACCCTCAATGAATTTCGTGTGGACTGCAATCGGCAGCGCTCGAGCATACTGATTTGGGCGCGGGTTCGTTTGAAAGTACGTGCAAACGCGCAGCAATTCCAGCCAAACGCCGTGATGCGCGATCACGCTCGTCACGTTCGCCTCGAGCCACGCTTCGAGCGCGGGTTGCTCACGCCGGATCAGGGCGATATCGCGCTGGAATGCCTCGAATTCCGGGCGCTTCCCAGCAAGGGCGAGCAGGTCTTCAGGTGTGCCGATGACGACCCGCGCGGGCAGCGTTTGCGATCCGTGTACGCGGGTTTGACGGGTTTGGGATTCGACGCGGTAGCCCGCATCTTGCCTGCGCCGTTCACCCTGGAGCAATCGGCTCACTGTCGCGTGCAGCTCGAGATACCCGTCGGGCAGCTTTCCGACGGGCAGGGTGATCGGCGTGAATGCCTCGTCGCGCAGCCATGCCCGCAGGAACACCGGGTACATGCGACGCGCTTTGGCTTCAATTTCCGAGGGTGTAATCACGCCTTGTTTACCGTGTAAAGGCTTTGTTTACGCTGCTGATACGCTTCGATGCTCAAGTTGAAGACCTTCGAGTCGTCCTCCTCAGGTGTGTTGTTGACGAAATGGCAGGACGAGATGAACGGCTCGACCACGTGTGTTTTGTCGAGGGGCGTGATCACCAGCAATTGAAGTTGCAATTGCTCAAACAGCTGCATCGCGTAACGCGCGTTCTGCTCGTCGGACTTGCTGAACGCCTCATCCACGATCACCAAGCGAAAAGCCTTTGCGCGGTGTTCATCTTGATCCAGACCGTACTGGTAGGCGATGGCTGAAGCCAGGATCGTGTACGCGAGCTTGGCTTTCTGCCCACCGGACTTGCCGCTCGAGTCCGAGTAGTACGCTTTTTGCGTATCGTCCTCGCGGTAGCGTTCCTCCGCCGCAAACTCGAGCCAGTTGCGGACATCGGTGACCTTAGCGGTCCAGCGCGCCTCGGTTTCAAAACGTGCGATCAAAGCGCGAATCCGCAAAAACCCCTGCTCGTTCGCTTCGGGCGTGCGCCGTCCCACGTCGGGAATGCAGGCGCGCAGCAGTTGCCGGAATTCGGTGATTTCCTTGTCGCGGTTTCGTTCGGCGCGCAGGTGAATGTATGTGGCGGGCGTGTAGTCAATGCTGTGCAATGATTCGTCCAGTGCGTCAACACTCGTGCGGATCGCTTTTTCCTGCGTTTCGAGCGTGCCTTGAAAGCCGACGATGGAATCGGTCGCCTTGCCCTCCATCCATTCTTTGAAGCGCTTTTGGTAGGTGGGCAGGTCATCGCTCGTCAGCCGCTCGAGCATTCGTCGGTACTCGGGGGCGGCGTCTACGCTGGCATCCATGTCGGCGGTGTCGGCTGGGTAATCGCGGCGAAAATCGTTCATCCTGAGGACGATGCTCTCGGTAAGTTTGTTGGCTTGACCTTTGAGCGTGTTGGCGCTGTTGTTCAACCGCCTTTCAATCTCTGTCCGAAGCGAGTCGAGCGTCTCGAGCGTCACGTCACGACCTACCACCTCGGACTCGATGCGGGCGCTGTGGGCGTGCCAAACCTCAGCTTCTGTCGTCTCGAGGAATCCTTGGCTGATCTGCTTTTGCCGCTCGAAATTTTCTTTTTGCCCTTGGATCTTGCCAATCTCGCCATCCAAGTGCTTTTGCGCGTTCGCTGCGCTCTCAATATCCGCTTGGCACTGCTCGAGTTGCCGCTCTATGCGCTGGAGATTCTCCGCTGTTGCGGTGAGCGCTTGGCGTTGCGCCTCGAGTTCCTCGGCTCGGCGCTCCTCGGTGCGCCAATCGAGGTCGGTGTACAGCTCGAATTTGAGCAGTTCCCGCAGGTACTTGTCGCGGTTCTGAATGGCTTTCTGTTCGGTTTCGATGCTACCAATTTGTTGTTGTACCGCGCTGATCCTTTGCCCAAGTTCACCGAGTTGCTCCTGAAGCACGCGAACCTTGTCGCGGTTGTCCCAACCGAGAACGTATTGTGCGCGATTCCCGAGCGTGTTGCGGTCGTCTTTCTCATGACGCGTCTGGTTGTGCCTGACCTGCCCGCTCAGGGTGATCGCCCTGGGTTCTCGAGCGAAGCGTTCTAACGACTCGCAACACACGTAGTCCCAGCGATCTTCCAGGTCGGCGATCAACCAATCGCGCAAAGGATGATCTGGTTTGACCTCGAGCTTGGCGACCAGTGCATCTGGGGTCACTGGCTTTCTCCGCGAAGAGTCGGCGCGATCCGGGACGCGGTGGTACACGAGCCGTCCGCGCAAGTTTACGTCGTTCACGTGTGCGCTGACGGAGCGGTAATGCGCTTCTGGTACGAGCAACTGCCGACCGTAGCTGCGCAGCAACCGTTCGATGACAGGCTCCCAATCTCGGGCATCCAACCGCACGCGCAGCAATTCACCGATGAACGGCATGTCAGCCTCGTTCAGATTGAGCGCCCGAGCGATATCCTCGCGGAGCCGTACGTCCTCGAGCGGAACCTGACTCGTGCGCCTCTGGAGGGAATCGAGTTCCTGGCGGGCGCGGGTGAACTCGACCTCGAGTCGGTCCTTCTGCGAAATCAGAGCGTCACGATCACGGGTCAACGCCTCGAGCTGTACTGCGCACGCATCGAGTTCGCTCGGGAGTTGTTGCGCGGTGGCGTGGAACTCAGTTTCGCTGTTGAGCGGAGCCACGTTCAAGCGTCGGGCGGTCTGATCGTAATGCAGTGCATTCCCTCGTTTGCGACCAGACTCCTTCTTGACGTACTCGAGTTCAATCCGTAACTTCTCGAGCTGTTGCCCGGCGCTGTCCTGACGTAGCGCGTCACGTAGAATGTACTCGTCTGCACGGAGTTGCTTGAGGCGCATGGCGATGTCATCGCGGTTGCTCTGAACTACAGCAAGTTCTAGCGCGGCAGCGTTTAAATCCCCCTCGAGCAACGCGAGTTTTCGTGCTGCAAAAAAGAACGGTGCGGCTTCGGCGCTCTGCTCGGTTTCCGCGATACGGTATTGAAGTTGATCGTGCTGCTCGGTTTGCCCAAGCAGCGGTTCGAGGCGCGTGATTTGCTGCTGAGCTTTGAGGATCGCGTCGTGCGCTCGGGTCAGGTTTTCGTAGTTCTCGCGCAGCGCCGCGATCTGTTCGCTGGCATTGGTTTTCTCGAGCATGTGTTGGCGCACGAAATCGTTCAGCCCGCCGATCTCCTTGATCGAGACGGTCTGGTTGAAAAGGTCGAGCGCCTTGTCCGAACGCAGACCGAAGCGCTTCAAAAAGTCGCGGCTGTATTTGCTGAATTCGTCGTAAACACCCAAACCCAGCCCGCGCAAACGCTTCCTGAGTTCGTCCAACCCAGTCTGGACGGTGAAATGCTCGTGAATCGAGAGGGCTTGTGGGGCGACGACGTGGAATTTATCCAATTCGTCGTCCCTGCTCCAGTAGAAGACCTGCGCCAAGGTCACGGTCTGTTTTAAAGCCTCGTTCGTAAAACGCGCCAGCAGCACGCTGTACGTGTCCTTGCCGCGCAAGTAACACACGCTGCTGCCTGCGGAATCCGTGTCCGTCGTGCGTTTGTACGCGCCCAGAACATAGCTTCTCTCGTCACGCTCGCGTTTGCCAGACGCGCCGGACGCTTGGTTGTAATGCCGGATTCGGCCCGGTACGAGCAGGGTCAAGAGCGCGTCCACAAGAGTGGATTTCCCCGAACCGTTCTCTCCAGTCAGGAGTGCCGTCCCTGACTGCATCTCGAGCGTCCAAACGCGACGGTTGAAAGTTCCCCAGTTGAAAACCTCGAGGGTCTCGAGGCGAAAGCCGTCCCTGAGTCGGTTCTCAGACTCAAACAGCATCGGGGGAACCTTCATCTTCGCGCACCGACTCGAGCTTGCCTTTGATTTCTGCCAAACGCTCTGAATCAATCCGTGCTTTGATGATGCGCCGCACCTCGAGCAAACCCGACGAGCCGCTCGAGCGTTTGAGGAAGCCCAACTCTAAAACGCGGTTGACGGTCTCGTCGAGCTTCTTGTTGAGTGCACGCTCATCGTTGCGCTCCGGCAAGAAGGAACGCAAGAGGTCGCGCAACTCGTCCTGCGAAACCAGCAACCGATCCGATTCTGGTGTACTTGCCTCGAACTGCTCGAGTCGTTCTCGCAACAACACGCATAGCAGCGTGACATGATAGCTCAGGCGGTCGCGCCGGGTCAGACGCGGCAGGGTGCTTTCGGCATCCTCGGGTTCAGGTTGGCGCACAAACGCGAAGCCATCGGGTTCGTTCAGGTACAATTCCAAACCAATCCGAGCGAAGTCATTCTGCACCGCCCTCTGGTGTGCCAGTAAAAGATTCCAAGCGTTCGCATCGTCGCTGAAGATCGCGCCTTGAAGTAAGCGAATCATTGCACTCGCGTGTGGGACGGGAAGGTCAACGGGCATCTAAACTCCTAAAGGTGATTTTGGGAACACTGACCTGCCGATGTGAACTCGAGCTGTTTCGTTCAAGATCATCCCCAAACGGTGCAGATTGCAAGAAGATCTTTTCATGCTGCGTTTCCGAAACCTCGTGCTGACCATCCCGGCTGGCGATCGCCATGTACGTGATGACTTCAGCCAAGCCCTGCTCGAGCGGAAAATGCTCAAGCACATCCAGCAGGGTGCAGCTCGGTTGGGTTGTGAGCAGCGTTGCGACGCGGTCGCGTAAACACTTTTCGCTTACCGAGAATTGCTCGAACAACGCGCCAAAGTCGGCTTCGGTCAAATCGAGGTCACCCTCGAGGGGTCGGGTCGCAATGACGGGCGCAACGCCAGGCTCCCACAAGGCTTTTTCCATCACCATGTTGACTTCAGGAGAACCTTCCAATTCCAGAAAAACCACGGGCTGCTGTTCATCCACTAGACGCAGACCAATACGTTTGATGTCCTCGATCAGTTCGCGCACCCGGCGACGCTCCGCCTGAATGTGCTCGTCCAGCAAACGGCGCAATTGCTCAGCCAGCCGCTGGTTGGAACCCACAACCTTGCCACCCGCCTCGATCAACGCTCCGCTGACATGACGCAGCAAAGTGTTGTCTCGAGCCACATCGCGGATAACAGGCAGCGCGTAAACCCGTTCGAGCAGCTCGGAGAGTTCGTCTTGCTTGCTGGGCGACATCAGGAATTCCCAAAAGGCATAAAAACTGCGCCCCTGATCTGATTCGCGCAATTCTTCATCGGCATCTAAGACATAGCCAACCAGTGCCCCTTTTCGCGTGCCAGGCTGCACCTGCCGCTCCTGCAAGGCCTTGACGATCATCCGGAAGTTCTGCTCAACGGCGGCGAAATCTCGCACGAGTTCGCGCGCGACCTCTCCGGCCTGAAAGAACCGTTCTCTGATCTGCGTGTCTGAAAACGGCTCAACCCTTCCAGCCGCGCGGATCGAGTCAATCTCATGTTGCAATGAGTCCCTTTGCCGTTCGAGCTGCTCGAGGCGTGTTGGGACATCCGCCGTACTCCGGGCGATGATTTCCTCAAGCAGGTTGAAGATTGCTAAAAACCGCGATTCCGTACCGACGAACTCGCGTCCGTACAATCCTTCGACCCAGCCAATGGCACGTTCCGCGTCGGCGGTCAATTCGACAAAGTCCCCGTGAGCGCGTGACGTGATACGAACGATGCGGTGCGCTTCGTCCGCCCACTCTTTGAGGTAAGCCGATGCCGAACGGCTTGCCGTGGGCTGTTGTTCATTCAACACCTCAAGGAATCGCTCGAGCTGCAATGCGAGATCATCGAATGGCACGCTCAAGTGTTGCGAGCTCTTGAACTGTGCGTATAGGAAAGCAATGATCAGCGGTGCGTGTTGACTTCGCAACAGCTTCATGCTGGGCGCGTTTTCCAGATCGAATCGCAATTGGTCGTAATCCATCATCGTGGGTGCTTTCAGAATAGCGCTCTAACTCGGCGCATTGTGTGCAACGACGACTTGCGCCATGCCTATCAGGTTCTGCGAGCGCCGGAGATATCCGGCCCAAGATTCCCATGTCTCAGGTGTTTCACCGAACCTGCGTTTGTTGCAGGAAATCAAGACACGGGGAAACTATCGTCTTGCTGCTAACAATAGTGAGTCTCCTACGGTACATCGCACATCATCGGCGAAATCGCGTAAACGCTGTGATTGTTATGCCAGCGTCCAGCGTTCACGCTGTCGATCTCTGATGCCCTCAGCTCAAACAAAGCTGCAATTGAGGACGTGTGCCGAACACTGGGGCAAAGTCTGTTACGAGCGTGGCAGCCCCAATGGGATTTCTGTTTGACCGCAGGTTTGACTGCAGATCCTGGGAAAAGGCGCCGCAATTGAGGTCACGCCCAAGCCAGCTCGAGTCCTGTAGGTTGTGTCAGGGACAGCAAATCGTCACGACACCTCACTATAGAACACCACCCGAGGGCTGCCTGGGGGTCAAGTGGTCGTCAGTTCAAATCTGGCCACCCCGACCACATACATGCTCCTGATGGTCTCGGCTGTCAGGAGTTTTGTCACGAATCAGGATCTAGGGGAAATGATGGTGGAGGAAACAATATTCACTTCAGTGCCGGACAGCGTTCTCGTGAGCGTAGCTCAAGCGATGCAAAACGAGGATCTGCGATCAATCTTCGGATCGCCTCAACCATTTTCCACTGACTCTAAAAGTGCCCTGACCTATAACCGCCCGGACGCACCAGGCTGAAGCCGCGAAAGTCCATCAAAAGCCCGTATCTGTTCTCGATGGGTTTCGAGCAAAAGTCGGAATTGCTTAGAGAATCGGGGCTGACCGATGTCGAATCATCAATGCGTACTGCGCGGTGAGCGTGAACCCTCAATGTGGGGTGTGGAGCCAGTCCAAAGAAATGCGCACTCGAGCCTTGCTCTGAGCCGAGCGGATCGAGGGCGGTTTTGGAACCCTGGGTTCCTGATCGTGCGCGTCGGTTTCGGGCTAACATCTCAGGCTTCGGCTCTGGACTCCGTGAGAGCATTTGTCTCTTCCCGCTCGCTTTGTCGCGTGCTTTGGTTGGTATCGGTCGCGTGCCACCTGAACGCGTGCTCCCTGAACGCTGTGCCGATGGTGACCTCAATGCGGCAATACGAAACGCACGATGGGCGCATGATCGTGAACCCGGTCGGGTTCAGGGCGCGTTACTAGCCGGTCGTTGATAAGGGGTGAGAGATTCTGTTCAAGGTGTGGTACGGGCTTTTTCCATCTCCAATGCTGCCCTCGACTTTGAAGGTGGAGAAGTCCGAGAAGACCGGACGAGCCTTCTGCGAGCAAACCGTTCGTGGCGGAGGGGATGGCGCGTGAGGCGAGAAGTCGAGGAGGTCATCTCGCGGCAACTGGTCGCGGTCGTGTCCCGGCGCATTGGTGTGGCCCTGGGTATTTGGGGCGAACCCGGCATCGGCAAGACGCACGCCGCCCAAGCGATCCTCGAGCGCGTGCCGTGCCGCCACCTCGCGTTGCACGCGACCCTGAGCAGCGCGCAGTTCGTGGCAGCCTTGCCGCAAGCCCCAGCCCTGCCCGCCTGGGCGCGGGTGCACCTCACGCGGCTCGAGCGCGGCGAGCCGCTCGAAACGGGCACGTTTGCGGCGACGCTCGCTGCGGTATTCGGTGCGCTCGCCCCGTTCGTGCTGCACCTCGAGGATGTTCACGAGGCCGATTCTGAGCGCTTCGAGGTGATCGAAGCGCTCGCTTGGGCCGTGCGTCGCACGCGCGGCGTGGGTCTGCTCGTCACGAGTCGCGCCGAATTGCCTGAACCGTTCCACAATCATCGGCTCGAGCCGCTTTCAATGGCGGAAACGTCGGCGGTGCTGGAACAGGAGCTGAAATCAGCACCGCCACAGGATGGAGCCGAGTGGGTGTTCGGGCGCACGCGCGGCAACCCGTTGTTCGCGCTCGAGTTCCTGCGGTACCTGACCCGACAAGGGTTCATGTGGTCGGATGGCGAACGTTGGCACTGGCGCGCACCGCCCGAAGACTTCATGCCGATCACGGTCGATGCGATCATCTCGCAATTGACCTTGAGTCTGACCGAGACCCCAGAAACCCGTGCGGCGCTCGAGGCGAGGGCCATTCTGCCGGGCGAACTCGCACCTGAGGTGCTCCATGCGGTCTGGGCGAAGGTCGCAGGGATTGGTCGCGAGCCGCTTCTGGTCGCGGCGACTGCGCTCGAGCAGGGCGGCGTGCTGAACAACTCGCGGTTCGCGCACCCATTGTTTGCCGAGATCACCAGGCGCGACATTCCGATGGCTCGACGCACTCGTTACGCTGCGCGGGCCCTGAGCGAACTCGAGGTGATTGACCCGGTGAAGGCGGCGGACTATGTTGACGACGCGGGCTTCGAGCCTTCGGAGGTGGTCATGCGGCTCGAACGGGTCGGACGCCAACTGCGCGAGGCGGGCGATCTGAACGCCGCCGCGCACCTGCTGGGCCTGGCCGCTGAGCGCTCGACGGGCGAAGAACGCTCGCGCTTGGCGCTCGAGGCTGTTCAGTGGCTTCAGCCGGGTGACTCGCACCGCCAGCGCGTGCGCCTCCTGCAACTGGCGCTCGGGGCGCAACCGTGCAACCGCGACGCCCGGTACGGGCTGGCGATGGCGTTCGCCATCATGGGCAAGGTCGAGGAGGTCAAAACCCTGATCGCCGGATTGCCTGAGGTCGAGCAAACCGAAGCCCGCTGGGTGAACATCGTGTTTCGCGCCCAGACGCGAAGCCACCGCTCGGTCGAAGCGTCACAGACCTGGCGTGACCATCCAGAACTGGTCGAGTTCCCCCGAAACATTTCTTATGCGGCGGAAGTCTACGTCAACCTGGGCGATTTTGAGAACGCTGAGATCCTGATTGCTCAGGCCCTCGAGACGATCGACCTCTCTGCGACCCACCGCGCCATCAGTTTGGGGATGCTCGGGTTCATCCGATCCGAGCAGGGTCAACTCGAGGAAGCTCAGCGGTTGCACGACTCGGGTCTGGCCCTGGCTCGAGTGGCCTCTCGGAGCGCCAACCTGGCTTCCAGCCACTACAACCGCGCGTTTAACCTCACCCGGCTCGGTCGGTACCAGGACGCAATCAAGAGCCTCAACGAGGCCATCGAACTGATGGATCAGGCGGGTAACTATCAGTACGGGGCGAACGCCCGGACGGCCCTCGGGTCGATCCTCGCGCGGCTGGGACGATTCACCGAGGCCGAAACCATCATGCTCGAAGGCTACGAGACACTCTCACGCCTCGAGGTCACGCACGCCCTGGCAAACGCCGAGTGGAGCCTTGGATTGCTCTACGCCCAGTGGCGTCCACCGCACGGTGGTGCGCTCGCCCTGAAATTCTCACGGGATGCCGTCAAACACGCGCGTGAACTGGCCAACCCTCGATGCCTCGGCGGGGCGCTCCCCGCCGCCGCACGGGTCGAGGCGTGGGCTGGCGATCCTGCGCGGGCACTCGCGCTGGCGCAGGAAGCGCGGGGCCTCGGCTTGAATTCTGAGGATGACGCTTTCGCCTGCAACGTCGCTCTGGCGGTGGCGCTCGAGGCGAACGCTCAGATTGATGCAGCGCTCAGTCGGTGGAAGGACGCGATCCAAAGTACGCAGGTACTCGAGTACCGTCGCGAGGCTGAACTCGCCTGCGCCCGACTCGTGCGAGATCGCCAGCGTGGCCTGGAACTGCTCGAGTGGTTCCGCGAGCGCGGGCTGATGGAGACGCTTATCGCCGCGCAGAGGCAATGGCCCGAACTCGCGTCTGACGCGAATGGTTCTGATTCTTATCGGGAAGACCGCCCTTCGGTTCGACTCGAGGTTCTCGGCACCGTGAGGCTCGAGCGAGACGGTCAACCCGTGCCAACGCGCGCCCGCAAGCGCCTCGAGATCCTGGCGTACCTCTTAGAAACCCGGATCGCCGGTCGGAGTGAGGCGAGCGCGCTCGAAATGATCGATGCGCTCGGTTCGGACGCGCCCGAACCGGAGGCCAGAAACTCCCTCAAACAGCAGGTCTACATGATCCGATCGAGCCTCGGGGCGGAGAGCATCATCAGCACACCGAACGGTTACGCACTCGGGGCTGTTTCAAGCGACGCGGAAGACGTTCTGCAATCGGGTGATTCGAGCCTCTGGCGCGGCGCGTACCTGGATGGGTTTCACGAGGGTTGGCGGCTGGAGGTACGCGAGGCGTTGACGCTCGGTTTACGCTCCGCCATCGAGAAGTCCGACCCAATCGAGCCTCGAGAAATCGCCCGGATCGGCGCGATCCTGTGCGAGATGGAACCTTACGACCTCGATACGCTGCGCTCGGTCGTTCAGGCGCTCGAGGTTGCGGGCGATGCGCGAAGCGCGCGCCGATTGTTTCGCGATGGACGCTCGAGGTTGGAGCAGATCGGTGAGTTCTTACCTCAGACGATGGAAGGTTTCGTGGTGAACCAGCCCATCACCTGAGCGGCAGCCCTGGCTTCAGAAGACCGTCTGGGACACGGGCGTTATTTCGTGTCCCAGACGGTCTTTTTGCTGTGTTTATCGGCTCAAAAAAGTCCGAATCACTAACCGCGCGCTGACCAGCCGTGCCCCATCATGACCTCGCGCTCGAGCATCGGGCCGGACGGTTGAACTCGGCAGAAAGGAGACGGGTCATGAAAGCGCCCGGAGATCATTGCGGCAGCGCTGGCCAGAAACCTCGAGCGCAAGCATCACGGGGCGCTTCTTCGCTCGCCTCTGGGATCTCGATTGTGTGCTCGAGTTGCAGCTGGATCGTGCGGGACGCATCGACGGTTCGTTCATCGCGGACGGCGAAAGTCTCGAGATCACCGGTGGATCGCCTGACCCGCAGCGCGCGGTGTGCGGCGCGACCCGCGCTCCCGACCTGGCTGAATCCTTGGCTGAGTGCGTCCAGCCATCCCGGTGCGAATTCGAGGGCTCGGAAGTGATCGCGATCCGCGAGCAGGACCCGAACCGGCCCTGTGGTGCGCAACCGGAAGAAATCTCGCGAACAGGGCGTTCGGGTCACATCTGAACCACGGCGTCCGCCTGATGAACGTGAAGGAGTTTGATATGAAAAAGCCAACACGCGCCACGATCGCTCTGACCGCCCTGGCACTCGTACTCGGTACGGTCGTCGCCACCCAGAGCGCACCTTCGGCCCGCTGGGCCGCAACCTACGACAACCTGACCATGCCCAAAGACTTCAAAGCCATGATGGTCGTGGTGGACTTCCCGCCCGGTGCGGTCTTCCCACTGCACTCGCATGGTGGGCCGGTCGTGGCGATGGTGATCGAAGGTGAGATCACGCTGGTTCAGGATGGGGTCAGCAAGGTTTACAAGCCAGGCCAGAGTTGGAACGAACCGACTGGCCAGATCCACGAGGCCCACAACCACGGGAGCGTCAAGGCGGCGGTGGCCGTGACGTACTTGTTGCCCAAGGGTGCAGCGCCGGACATCTTTGTCGGCAAATGACGCGTCGCCTTCAGGTAGAGGATGGCAGAACACGTCGCGGGTCTGAATCACGACCCGTTCACCCCTCGCGCGGCTCACTCGAGAAGCTCAGAAACACCGTCCGGCGAGGTCTGTCGAGGAACCAGCATTGACGACATTTTGAGGCTCACGGTGCTGTCGTCCCCGCGCCCCTCAGCCTGGCGCTCGATCAAATGCTCGAGCCGAGAAATTTTGGCGAGACCGTCCAGCACAGTCTTTTCGGAGGACGGAAAATCGCGTCCCAGACGATGTTCCCGGAACCAGAAAAGGCCAGAACCGCAACGGCATCCAAGGAATCGGAGGGAAACCACGATGAACAGATTCGCCCTTCGTACCGCCCTGATGCTGGTTGGCGCGGGGATGCTGAACGGCTGCGGCGCCATCTGGGTGCTGGGTGGGTTCACGTTGGACGCGGTGGAACTGCCGATCCTGGATGCACCCGCCGAACACCGTTTCGACCCGAGTCGCTCGCGGATGCCCGCGAACGACTCGCCCCCGAAGATCACGCTTTTCGCGCCGTCGCTCGAGATCGAGCTGGGCACGACCGTCTTTCTCGGCCCGAACGATCCCGCCAGAAGCCACTACGCCGTCAGTGACGCAGACAACGACCGCTTGAGGTTGAATATCGTCTCGAGCCTGGACGGTGAACTGCCGCTCGGGTCGTTCACCTTTTCCAGTCCTGGCCTGAGGGTACTGACCATCACCGCGACGAATTCCAGCGGCGCGAGCAGCCAGGTCAAGCTGAGCGTCAACGTCGAGCCGCGCCCGAGCCGGGTTACCGGGTTGGTTCGAGGTGACCACCGGATTCAACCCTGAAACCCGCGTCCTGCGCCCGCAGATCGTTCCAACGAACCGTGCAGCGCAGCGTCAACACGAGGAGATCACCCATGCCCCGCTACCTGGTTGAGCGCACGTTCCTTGATGGTCTCGAGATTCCCCTCAACGCTGAAGGTTCCGCGAGCTGCATGAGCATCGCTGACAAGAACGCCACCGTCAACGTGACCTGGCTGCATTCCTACGTCACAGAGGATCACCGCAAAACCTTTTGTGTCTACGACGGCCCCAACCCTGACGCCATCCGCCAGGCCGCCGAACGCAACGGCTTACCGGTGGATCGCATCACGCTGGTGAGCGTGCTCGACCCGTACTTCTACCGATAGGAGACCGCCGTGAAAAGATTGATCCTTCTGACGGGTACCGTGTTGGCAGCGCTGGGTGCGTGGGCGATCGCGCAGTACGCGCCCCAGCCGACGCTCGAGCAACTGACGCAGGTTCGAGCTTCTCTGGCGCGTTTCGAGAACGTCGAAGCCGCGCTCAAAGCGGGCTACGCGAAGTTCATGGATTGCATGAGCAGCCCGCAGGGCGCGCAAGGAATGCATTACACCAACAGTGCCTTGCTGGACGATCCCAAGCTCGATCCCCTGCGCCCAGAAGCGCTCATGTACGAACCTCGAGCCGACGGGACACTGCGGCTGGTGGGCCTCGAGTACCTCGTGTTTCAAAAAGCCTGGCACGATGCGGGCAACAAGGCTGCACCCGCACTGCTGGGGCGAGAATTCTCGCTGAACACAACCTTGCTGCCGCAACCGTTTTACGCGCTTCACCTGTGGGTCTGGCAGTACAACCCCTTGGATCTGTTCGCGAACTGGAACCCGTTGGTGGTCTGCCCGAAGAGCGCGATGGACCGCACGAGTCACGGCGTGCGCTGACACCTCGAGGTCTCGAGCGTCATCGGTAAAACCATAGGCACAGCGCATCGTAAGGATGAACGGCAATCAAACCGCTCGCCTCCGTGGCTGAAGCGACCGCGTCCACGGCGTAACCCTAGCGGCGCATCGAGACCGCCAGGAGTTTACGGCTGGCGTTGTCATCCTCGAGAAGCAATAAACGCATCCCGCTATTGGTTTCAATTCGTACACATCAGGCGACACTCCTGCGCATCTGAGCGCCTGGGGTTCAATGGCGTCCTCAACGGTGTTTTCTGAACCATCGATTTCAAGATGCGCCCAAATTACCTCTGAAATCGATTCCCGCCAAAGACCGTCCAGCACGCGTTTCTCGAGATTTCAGAATCTGCGTGCTGGACGGTCTTTTCTCGATTGCAAAGCGGCAAGAACACCGTCCAGCACGACTGAAGAACGCCGCTGGGCAGGGTGGTCGTCTGGAGTTCCTCGAGCCTTCGGTGAAAAACACATGGGGCATTCAAACGCGCCAGGTCTCAGTTTCGATCCGCACCCAAAACATCCGAATACGTCAGCCTGGCATCAGCCCAAAGACTTAGGCTCGGGGCATGAAAGCGCGTGTTGCCGTTGCCTGAGTTTCGCATCCTGGTCGCTGACGACGACCCAGGCATCCGCAACTTCTTGCGTCGTGGCCTGAAACTCGAGGGGTACAGCGTAATTGAGGCCGATTCGGGCCAGACCGCAGTCGAACTGACCCGCACCACCAAACCCGACTTGATGATCCTCGACTGGATGATGCCCGGCATGGATGGCCCGGAAGCCCTGCGCCGGATTCGCGCCGCCGGTGCGACCATCCCGGTGATCTTTTTGACGGGCCGAGATGGCGACCGCGCGGAGGGTCTCGCGTTGGGCGCACAGGATTACTTCGATAAGCCCGTGTCGTTCGCGCAACTCGTCGCGCGGTTGCACGCGCTCCTTCCATCGCTCGGCGCGATACCCACCCAGTGCTGATGATCCACCCAGTGCTGATGATCCACCCAGTGCTGGTGTCGGCGCCGTCCTGTTGGTGGATCTGATCAGCTCAGCACGGGCTGAATCGAAGCAGCACCATCGGTATCGTGTACCAGCGGTAGCCGCACGATGGCGGTCGTGCCCACGCCCGGTTCGCTCTCGAGTTTGACCGTTCCGCCGTGTTGGCCCGCAATCCACCGCGCGATCGGCAGGCCGAGCCCCGTACCGCCCGTCTGGCGCGAGCGAGACGCGTCGGTGCGGTAGAAGCGCTCGAAGACCCGTTCCAGATCCTCTGGGCTGATGGCGGGGCCGGTGTTCGATATCCGGAACTCCGCCTGGGTTTCCTGGCGGTGCAACTCGAGCGAGACGCGCCCACCCGCCGGGGTGTACTTGATGGCGTTGTCGAGCAGGATCAGGGCGAGCTGCTTGAGTTTATCGCGGTCGCCCAGCACGGTGCACGGCTCGAGCGCACCGGATTCGAGGCGCAGGCCCTCGGTCAGGCGGCTCAGTTCGTGCAGCGTCTCCTCGAGAATCGGGGCGAGTTCGAGGGCTTCGAGCCGCAGCCCGTCCCCGGCATCGCCGCGCGCCAGCGACAGCAGATCGTTCGCCAGCCGCCCGAGGCGGGTGGCGGCGCGTGCGCTCTCGGTCACGGCTTCGGCGCGCTCATCGGGGAGCATGTTCGGGTATCGCTCGATCACCTCGAGGTTGCCCTGGATCACCGCCAAAGGTGCGCGCAGTTCGTGCGCGGCATCCGCCAGGAAGCGCCGTTGGCTCTCGGATAGGGCGCGAAGTTGCACCTGGGTTTCTTCGACGATCAGTTCGGCCCGGCGGCGGTCGGTCACGTCGCGGAACAGCACCAAGATTCCCGCTTCGACCGGCACGGCGCGAATCTCGAACTGGGTCTCGAGTGGGGCGTAGTTCGCCTCGAGCTCGACGGCCACCCGCTCGGTCATGGCCTTGCGGTAGGTGGGACCGAAGATCGATTCCGAAAGCTCCGGGAACAACGCCCAGAAGTTGCCGCCGAGCATCGCCTCGCGCGCCAGTCCGGCCAGGCGCGCCCCGGCGGTGTTGATGTAGGTCACCGTCCAGTCGCGGTTGAGGGCGATCAGGCCGTCGCCCAGGCTCTCGAAGGCCACTTCGGTCTCGTGCTGCAGGCGTTCGCGCTCGAGTTCGGCGCGCTTGAGCGCGTCGATACCGAAGAGCACGAGCAGCGCGCCGTCAATGTGGTTCTGGAGCGTCCGGTACGGGCGAACCCGCATCAGGAACCATCGGCCATCGCGGTCGCGCACCTCGCGGTCTGTCGGGCTTTCAGATTGGATCACTTCCGCGATCAGCGCCTCCAGACTGGGCAGATCGGGCGAGTCGAGCCCGTGTCGGACGTGCCCGATCGGTCGCCCGATGTCGCCGGCGCGCAGGCCGAGCACCAGTTCCGCCTGCGGTGTGAACCGCCGCACGCTCAGGTCGGTACTGATCGCGACGATCGCCAGTTCGCTGCTGGCCTGGAAGTTCAGGTGATCGTCGTTGAGGTGGCGCAGTTCAGCGTTGCGCTCGTTCAGTTCCTCGTTGATGGTGCGCATCTCCTCGTTGCTGGACTCGAGTTCCTCTTTGGCGGTCTCGAGTTCCTCGTTGAGGCTCTGCATTTCCTCGTTGGCGGATTGCGCTTCCTCGTTGGTGGATTGGAGTTCCTCGTTGGCGGCCTCGCCCTGTTCTTGAATGAAGCGCAGGTAATCGCGGGTCTCGAGCAACTCGCGCTGAAGTCCCTCGACCTGGCGAACCCCATCGGCGGCCTCGCTGTCAGCCGCAGGCTGCGCTCGATCAGCGGTTTTTTTCGATTTGCGCTTGGGTTCCGGAGGCTCCAACGCCGGGTTTGCAGCGTGCGGCGCCGGAGCCTCGAACAGCACCAGCAGGCTGGGTGGCGCTCGGAGCGGTACCACCTCGAGGTTCACGGTCTCTGCGTGCCCATCGCGCTGAAAGCGCACACCCTCCTCGCGCACGGCCCGGTTTTCGTGTCTGGCGCGTTCGATCAGCGCGCGCAGGGGCAACATCAGGCCCTCGCGCGCCATCTTGAGCAGATTGAAGCTCGCCTTGCCGCTCTGGGGCTCGAGATACCGACCCGTCATGCCGCGAAACTGGACGATCTCGAGGGTCGCATCGACCACCACGCCCGCCGGGGCGTACCGCGCGAGCACCACGCGGTCAGCCTCGCGTAGCGCGTCCACGTCGGGGGCATCTGCGGTCAACACTGTTCGCTCATACCCGTACCTGGCCGCGGTAGGAGCCACGAAAGGGATCGCAGGTGCAGGCCGAGGAATTTTGGTCGTCACTCGGAGCTTGGTGTAAACCCTGCAACGGCTGTCCAGCGTCGCGAACAAATCCGTGTGGCGACCGACCGTTTCGGAGGCGCCCAGCACCAGCACACCGCCGGGTTTGAGGGCGTAATGGAAGGTCGGGATGACCCGGCTCTGCAGGGTCGGCTCGAGGTAGATCAGCAGGTTGCGGCAACTGATCACGTCCATGTGCGAGAAGGGCGGATCGGCGAAGACGTTGTGGTGCGCGAAGACCACCAGTTCGCGCACCGATTTGGAGATGCGGTAGCTGCCGGACTCTTCGGTGAAAAAACGCTTCAGGCGCTCCTTCGAGACGTTGTGCATCAAACTTTCCGCGTACAGTCCGGCGCGCGCCCGCTCGAGCATCGCCTCGTTCAGGTCGGTGGCAAAAACCCGCAGCGGGACGTTGACCCCCGCCTGCGCCGCAAATTCCAGGTAGGCCATCGCCAGCGAATACGCTTCCTGCCCGGTCGAGCAGCCGCTCACCCAGACGCGCACGGCCTCGTCGGCGGTGCGGTTCTTGACGAGTTGCGGGAAGACCTCGCGCTGCAAGAACTCGAAGGTCTGCGGGTCGCGAAAAAAGCTGGTCACGCCGATCAGCAAATCCTGATAGAGCGCCTCGAGTTCCTTCGGGTGCGCGCGCAAGCGTTCGCTGTAACGCAACGGCGAGGGGACGTTGTCCAGCAGCATGCGCCGGTCGATGCGCCGCCGGATGGTGGTCGAACGGTACAGCGAGAAGTCCACGCCCCTGACATCGTGCAGCAGTTGCAGGATGCGCCTGAAGCCGTCCTCGTCGGTGTTGCCCGCCGCTTTGGGGCTCGGACCGGTGATCGGCTTGGCAGATGCGTTCCGCGTGGTGGGAAGCTGCGAACGTTCGATCTCGGGCGGGTTCGTCAGGTAGGGTTCATTCGCCATGCGCGCGAGTTCGGCGGCGATCCCTTCGGGCGGCAGCACGAAATCCACCACCCCGGCGGCGACGGCGCTGTGCGGCATCGAGTCGAAGCGCGCCGTGGCTTCGTCCTGCGCGAAGGTGATGCCTCCTTCGGCCTTGATCGCCTCGAGCCCAAGCGTGCCATCCGAGGCAGTGCCGGAGAGGATCACGCCGATCGCGCGGTGGCCCCGATCCTCGGCCAGGGAGCGCAGAAAATCGTCGATGGGACGGTGGAAGCCGCGTCCAGCCGTGCGCGGCGAGAGCCGTAGAATTCCGCGCTGGACGGCCAGGTTGGTGTTCGGCGGGATCACGTAGACGCGGTTGGGCTCGAGGTTCTGTCTGTCCTTTATTTCGGATACCTGCAGGCTGGTGGTGCGGGCCAGCAATTCGCTCAGGACGCTTTCGTGGTTCGGGTCGAGGTGCTGGACGAGCACGAACGCCATGCCCGTATCGGCTGGCAACGCGGTCAGCAGCCTGGAAAACGCCTCGAGTCCACCCGCCGACGCGCCGATTCCGACCACCACCGGCAGGGCATCGTTCGCGACCGATCGCGCCCCGGCTCGAGCGCCGCTCGTGGGCTTCTTTGGGGCTTTGATTGGCAGATCGGTTTTACCTGCCGCCGCGCCCCGTGCGGTCAGCCCAGTCGCAGGAGGCGACGGTTTCTTCTTCACATCGAGGCCGTCACGCTTAAAGGGTTTTCGATTCCAGCCCGGATCGCCTCGAGCAGCGCGTCGAACGTGACGGGCTTGACCAGGAAACCGTCCGCACCCGCCGTGCGCTGGCGATCCTCCGGTTCGTCCCTGCCGGACATGACGATCACTCTCGGGCGAGGCACGAGCGCGAGCAGCAACGCCAGGGTATCGAAACCGTTCAGGCCGGGCATCATCAAATCGAGCAGCACGAGATCCGGTGGGCGCAGGGTCGCGGCCTCGAGCCCGACCTCGCCGCCCTCGGCAGTTTCGACCTCGTAACCGGCCATGCCGAGACCGCGCCGCATCAGGCTGCGCATTCCGGGTTCGTCATCGATCACCAACACGCGGTGAGCGACCGTGCGATCCAGGGTCACGGGCGGCACGTCGCGTTCATACCCGTACCCTACTCTCAATAACTCCGATTCTGACGATCGGCCTTCAGGGTTCGGCCATTGGGCGCACGCCGGGAAAGAACACCGTCCAGCACGCAAATATAATCCCGCGTGCTGGACGGTGTTCTTCTCGAAACTCGCGCGAGTTTTCCTCGAGCATCGGTGTCGAACGTAACGGATCGCGGCGTCTGAACGCGCTGGAAGTTCGGTGCGTCGAATTCAGCGGTGCGTCCGCGCCTGGTTCCGACCGAACGCGGGCACAGGACGCCGTTGATTCGTGGAATCGCGTCTGCGATGGCGTTTGAAATCAGAAGAAGCGTACGGCACGTGAATTCTCGTATCGCCATCAGTTATCGGTCGGGGCGATGATCTATTGTGTCAAAAAAATTTGACATTGCGTCAAAGATGTTTTACACTTGCCTCGCGTCAAAGATCTTTGACCCAGGAGGAGCAATGTCGTTCTCTGAGAAGAGCACCTGGATCTCTGCGGCGATCACACTGATCTCCTATGGTTTTTACTGGTGGATCATCCTGGGTCGAGCCCAGGGCATTCCCATCATCGAGGTTCCCTATGCCGGTGTGATGCTCGCCAGCTTCGGGGCAGCCGTCGTGGGGGCCATCATCGGCCACATCGCGGTGGTGATGCTCGCGCCCAGGGAAGCCGACAAAAAAGACCAACGCGACCGCGACATCAACCGCTATGGCGACGCCATCGGCTATTACGTACTTTCGCTGGCGACGCTGATCGCGCTGGTCTTGACCATCAATAAAATCCCGCACTTCTGGATCGCCAACACGATTCACTCTTCGTGCGTCCTCGCGAGCCTGTGGAGTTCAATGGTCAAAATCCTCGCCTACCGCCGAGGTTTTCTGGTGTGAAACCCACCAGGGTCACCAACGCCATCCGCCAGCTCCGCTTCGCCCACCAGGAGATGACCCAGGCTGACCTGGCGGACCGGGTCGGCCTGACCCGCCAGACCATCATCGCCATCGAACAGGGCCGCTATTCCCCTTCGCTCGAGATGGCCTTCCAGATTGCCAGGGTTTTTGGGGTTCCCTTAGAGCGCGTGTTTCAGTACCCCGAGAGCGATTCGTAACCGGCACTCGCAATCAACACGGACAACGCGAAAGCCCGTCCAGGCCAAAGGGTGCCCGTCAGCCTCAGGAGGATCGACCATGAAAACAGCAGTCGGGAAGAACTCGAGCCCCACCCAATGGTTCATTCCGGCTGGACTGATTCTGCTCAGTCTGATTCCGGTCGCGGCTGGGGTTGCCCGCGTCGCCCAACTGAGCGGCGGCGCGAGCATCACCCCGGACAACGCTCGGTTCTTCGCCTCGCCCATCCCGGTGGTGTTGCACATCATCAGCGTCAGCGTTTATTCGCTCTTGGGCGCGTTCCAGTTCGCACCGGGTTTGCGCCGATCGCGACCGATCTGGCACCGCACGGCTGGGCGGATCTTGATCCCCAGCGGGCTCGTGGCCGCACTGACGGGCTTGTGGATGGCGCATTTCTATCCCTGGCCGCCCTTCGATGGGCAAATCCTTTACGGAATGCGGTTGGTCGTCGGGTTCGCCATGGTGTACTTTTTGCTGCTCGGGGCGCGCGCCATTTTTCAGCGAAACTTCGTGCAGCACGGCGACTCGATGACGCGAGCCTATGCCATCGGTCTGGGGGCGGGGACGCAGGTCTTCACGCATATTCCCTTGATCGTGTCTCCGGGGCTTCGTTCAGAACTGACCAGGGCCTTGTGCATGGGCGCGGGCTGGGCGATCAACCTCGCGGTGGCCGAATGGGTCATCCGCAGGCGGCGGGATCGCGCGAGCCGCAGGTTCGCCCTCGAGCCATGAATTGAGCACGCCTTCAGGAAACCCGAGCCCGACGCTCGATGTCGGGAGCCAAAAAAACGGAACGCGCTCCTTAAAAAGCGCGTCCAGGACGGTGGTGCCGAGGACGGGATTTGAACCCGTACACCCTTGCGGGCGCTAGCCCCTCAAGCTAGTGCGTCTACCAATTCCGCCACCTCGGCACAAGCTAGCTCGAGAATCGTACTCACGGCCTGGGGCTTTGTCAAGCGAGCGGTTTGTCAAGGTCGCGCACCCGTGCTACACTCCCCGGCGCGGGTGTTTCGGTTGCGGGCACAAGCCCGGTTGGGCTGAGACATTCCGGACTTCAGCAACAAGAGGACGTGCAAGATGCTTTCACCCGCCGAAAAAGCCCAGATCATGAAGGATTACGCCACCAAGGACGGCGATAGCGGTTCGACCGAAGTGCAGATTGCGCTTCTGACGTTCCAGATCAACCGTCTGTCCACCCACCTGACCGCGAACAAGAAGGACAAGCACGGTCAGCGCGGTCTTCAGGTGATGGTCGGTCGGCGCAACGGTCTGACCAAGTACCTGCGCACCAAGAATTTCGAGAGCTACAAGAAGCTGATCGAACGCCTGGGCTTGCGCCGCTAAGTTGGATTGTTGAAAGCCCTCGAGCATTACGCTCGAGGGCTTTTTGTGGCTTCAAAAAACACCGTCCGGTACGCATGATTGAACTCGCGTGCCGGACGGTGTTCCCATCAATCGGCTCAACATCCTGGCTCGAGACGGGATTCTCCGGGCGCGCGGCGTTAGAATCCTGACGGACAGAATCTAAAGCGACGAGAGAACGTCGGAAACGGAGAAAGAAATGGAAGCGAAGCGGTACTCCGCCATGATTGGCGACAAAGAACTGGTGATCGAGACGGGCCGACTGGCGAAACTCGTGTCGGGCAGCGTGCTGGTGACCTACGGGGAAACGGTCGTGCTGGCGACCGCGCAGGCGGCGGACCGGGAAAGCACGCTGGATTTCCTGCCGTTGACCGTGGAATTCGAGGAGCGCCATTACGCCATCGGCAAGATTCCCGGCTCGTTCATGCGCCGCGAATCGCGCCCCGGCAAGAAAGCCATCCTGTCGGCCCGCATTACGGATCGGCAGATCAGGCCGCTCTTCCCGAAAGCGTACCGCCGCGAGACGCAGGTGATCCTGACGGTGCTGAGCGCCGACCAACAGAACACGCCGGACATCCTGGGGCCGATCGGTGCGAGCGCTGCCCTGTCGATCAGCGACATCCCGTGGGCCGGGCCGTGCGCCACGGTGCGCGTTGGCCGCTTGAACGGGATCTACGTCATCAACCCGACCGTGACGCAACTCGAGACTTCCGACCTGGACATCGTGATCGCCGGAACCAAGGACGCCGTGCTGATGGTCGAGGCGGGCGCGAGCGAACTGTCTGAAGAGATCATGGTCGGCGCGATCGAGTTCGGTCACGCGCAGATGCAACCGATCCTGGCGCTGATCGAGCGGATGAAAGCTGAAGTCGGCCACGAGAAATTCGAGTGGAAGGCCGCCAAAACCGACGCCGAAACCGCGCTCGAGAAGGCCGATCTGGAAGTCATCACCTCTAAAGCGCACGAGCGGAACCTCAAGAACGCGATCCTGACCAACGGCAAGAAAGCCAAGGGCGCAGCCATCAAGGCCGTGCGCGACGGCATCATCGCGGAACTCGCACCGAAGCCAGACACGGACGACAAGGACATCCTTGAAGCGCACGCCGCCCGCGTGACGGCCCTCAAAGGTCGTTTCGACAAGGTGCAACAGGTCGAATTGCGCCGCATGGCGCTCGAGGAGAACCTGCGCGCGGATGGACGCGACACCAAGACCGTCCGACCGATCACGATCGAAACCAAACTGCTGCCCCGCACGCACGGCAGCGCCCTGTTCACGCGCGGCGAGACGCAGGTGCTGGGCACCGTCACGCTGGGCACGGGCCGCGACGAGCAGATCATCGATGACCTGGGCATTGAAGATGGCGAGAAATTTTTGATGCACTACAACTTCCCGCCGTACAGCACGGGCGAAGTCAAACGGTTAGGCGGTCAATCCCGCCGCGAGATCGGGCACGGCGTGCTGGCCGAACGCGCCCTGCGCAGCGTCCTGCCCAGCTACGACAGCTTCCCGTACGTGATTCGCGTCGTCGGTGACGTGCTGGAATCGAACGGCTCGAGCAGCATGGCGACCACCTGCGCGGGCAGCCTGGCCTTGATGGACGCGGGCGTGCCGATCAAAGCGCCCGTGGCGGGCGTGGCCATGGGATTGGTCAAGGAGGGCGACAAGTACGCGATCCTGACGGACATCCTGGGGATGGAAGACGCCCTGGGCGACATGGACTTCAAGGTCTGCGGCACCAAAGATGGCGTGAATGCCCTCCAGATGGACATCAAGATCACCGGCATCACGCCCCAGATCATGCGCGAAGCCCTGGCGCAAGCCAAGGAAGCCCGACTGCATATTCTCGAGAAGATGAACGCGGCCATCGGCGCACCGCGCCCCGAAATGAGCGATCACGCGCCGCGCATCATCACCGTCAAGGTTCCGGTGGACAAGATCGGCGTGGTGATCGGGCCGGGCGGCAAGAACATCCGCGAACTCGAGGCCTACGGCGCGCAGATCACGGTCGAGGAGGACGGCACGGTGCGCATCTACTCCAGCGACGCCGCCGCCGCCGAGATCGTGCGCGAACGCGTCCAGGGCGTCACCCAGGAAGCCAAAGTCGGCGACGAATACGACGGCACGGTCGTCAAGACCACCGATTTCGGCGCGTTCATCAACATCTTTTCCGGCCAGGACGGCATGATGCACATCTCGCAGATGGCCGAAGGCCGCGTGAACAGCGTCGAGGAAGTCATGAAGGTCGGCGACAAGATTCGCGTCAAGGTCGCCAGCGTCGACCCGCGCGGCAAGCTGGACCTGATCCGGCCCGAACTCGAGGGCAAGATCGCGCCCCGCGCCCCGCGCAGCGACCGTCCCAGCGGCGGGGATCGCGGCGGACGCGGCGGGCGCGACAGAAGGTAAGGTTCAGGCTCGAGGGATTGAAACGGGTGCGAATAGCGCACCCGTTTTTGTAGCTCGAGACCAGGAACACCGTCCAGTACGCGAATTCGAGAATGCGTGTTGGACGGTGTTCTCGAGACGGACGAGTTTTCACGAACGCGAGTCTCGGAACCAGACGGTGAAGACGTAAAGCATCGCCTCGAGAACAGCCGATATCACCACGCTGAGGATTCTGGACACGAAAAACCGCGTTCCTGACGGACGATTTAGGCATGAACACCCCGCCGAATCGACTGTCTGAACCTGCCATCTCCGCCAGACGCGAGTGGTTGCCGCTCGCGCTGTGCGCGATCACCGCCGCGTGCAGCCTCGCGCTGATGCTGGTCTTGTGGGGGCACGCCAACGAACGGCGCGAGGTCATGAGGCAACTGGAACAGCTCGAGGGCATGGCTTTCGCGCAATCCGCGCTCGAGTGGCGGGCGCTGGCCGAGAACGCGGAGCATCCGGGCATCCCGCCGACGCAGTTCCAGGCGGACGATGCGCGGCGCGCCCTGTCCGATCACCTGGGCGCGCTCGGTGCGCTCGAGGCGAAGGGCGAGCGCTTGAACGCGGCGCTGGGATTCCCGGATACGCGCGCGAGGCTCGAGACATTGATGGAAGCGACGCAGCGCTTCCAATCGTCGGTGGACTCGACCTTCGGGCAGATCAGCACGGGCGTGGTGGGCATGGCGCGAATGGGGCGCGAGCGCGGCAACCCGGATTTCGACGCGTTGCAGGACGCAATCCGCCAGACCAGCGACCAGGATGCCGCCATCGCCGCCCGCGCGGGTACGGCGGCGGGCGCGAGCACGGTCTTCGCGCTCGTGATCACGTTCGCCGCATCGGGCTGGACGCTGTTGCGATTGAACCGGATGCGGGCGCGCCGAGCATTGGAACTCGAGGCGGAGCGCACCCGCACCCTGCGAGAGAGCGAGGCCAGGTTCCGCGCGCTCGTGCAGAACGCGAGCGATCTGATCGCGGTGCTGGAACCGGACGGCAGCGTGCGCTACGCCAGCCCAGCCGCGCAACCGATCCTGGGTTTAGATCCCGACGGGATGGTCGGGCGGGCGTTCTGGACGGATGCCCTGGGCGTGGACGCGTCTACGAGCGATCAGCTCGAGGTCAGCTTCGATCGCGCGGACGGCGAGGCGCGAGATCTCGAGTTGCGCGTACAGCACCTGGAGAATCACCCAGATTTGCGCGGCGTGATCGTCAACGCGCGAGACATCACGGAACGCAAAACGCTCGAGCGACGTTTGCACCATCAGGCACTGCACGATCCCTTGACGGATCTGCCGAACCGCCGCCTGTTCATGAATCGGCTCGAGAGCGCCCTGAACGACACGCGCCCTGACCCCCTGGGTCGCGCGGCGGTGCTGTTCGTGGACCTGGAGGGCCTGAACCTGGTCAACGACAGCTTCGGTCACGATCGGGGCGATCTGGTGCTGGTCGAGGCCGCGCGCCGCGCGCTGGGCTGCCTGCGCGAGGAAGACGTGCTGGCGCGATTGGGCGGCGACGAACTGGTCGCACTCTTGCCGTCCGTGCTGGACGAATCCGGCGCGCTCGAGGTGGCGCACCGCGTGCGGGCGGCGCTGGCGTTACCGTTCACGGTGAACGCTCAGGAGGTCTTCTTGAGCGTCAGCATCGGCCTAGCGGTGGGCGAAACTGGCGTCAACGCGGGCGACCTGGTGCGGCAATCTGGCATCGCGACGGTGCGAGCCAAGCGCGTGCAGTCGCGCATCACGGCCTTCCGATCCGAGATGGCCGAGGACGCGCCCGAACGATTGCGGCTCGAGTCCGACATGCGCCGCAGCCTCGAGCGCGAGGATTTTCAGGTCTACTACCAGCCAAAAGTCGACCTGCAGACCGGAAGGATCGTCAGCCTGGAAGCGCTGGTGCGCTGGCAGCACCCGGAGCGCGGTTTCGTCAGCCCCGCCGCGTTCATTCCCTTCGCCGAGGAGACGGGACTCATAGAACCGCTCGGGCGGATCGTCCTGGAGACCGCCTGCCGCGATGCAGCCCGCTGGCAGGGGTCGGGGCGGCTGGTGGTGGCGGTCAACCTCTCGCCGATGCAATTCAGAAACCCGAACCTGGTCGAGGAGGTCGCGCGCACGCTGCGCAGAACCGGCCTGCCGCCCGCTGCGCTCGAACTCGAGATCACCGAAAGCGCCGTGCTGGGCGATGTTTCCGCCACCATCGAAGTTCTGAACCGCCTCAAGGCGCTCGGGGTCAGGCTCGCGATCGACGATTTCGGCACGGGCTATTCCAACCTGGGCCACCTGCAGCGCTTCCCGGTGGACGTTCTGAAAATCGATCAGTCGTTCGTGCGAGACATGCGCGCCGAAACCGACGGGGACGCCCCGATCGTCGAGGCCGTGATCTCGCTGGCCAGGGCGCTGGACTTGCACGTCGTCGCGGAGGGCGTGGAGACCTCGCAACAAGCCCAGCGCCTGCGGGGTCTGGGTTGCGATCTCGGTCAGGGGTATTTCTTTGCCAGGCCGCAACCGAGCGCGTCAATCACGGCCCTGCTCGAGCGCGATGGTCGGGTGTCGGGTGTCGGGAGTCGGGTCTAAAGCGTTCTGGTCGTTTCTCGAGCCATGAACACCGTCCCAGACGCATTCTTTGAATCGCGTGCTGGACGGTACTCTCGAGTCGCGGGTCAAATCGGGCGGGTCAGACCCCGCCCGACTGAACGCCGCCAGAGCGCCCAATCTCGAACCTGACCGAGCCAATTCCCTCTGCCAGAGCCGAAATTCTGGGGTCGGATTTCGGCAACACCGTCCTGGACGGTGTTCTTTTGAGCTATTTGTGAGATGCCTCGCGCTGCACGGGCTTTCCTGGACTTAGATTCAAGATTCTCGACTCCGCTCGAGAGGAGGTATCACGTTGCTGATCTTCCTCGCGATCTTCGCGTTGTTTTCTCTATTCGCGCCCATTTCGGGCGCGGCTCAACCGTGGATGGATCTGGAGACGCAGGCGCGCACGCTGGAAGCCCAGGGCGATGCCCGATCCGCGCTGAACGTCTGGACGCGCGCGCTGCGCGGCGCGGAAGCCTCACTCGGGCCGGACGAACCGCACACGACCGCCGTGCGCGTTCGCGTGGCGAGACTCGAGTATCTCGTCGGGGACAGCGCCGTGGCGCTCGAGCAAGCGACGCGTGCGTTCCGGGCGCGGCTGAAACTGCTGGGGCCGCAGCACCAGCAGACGGCTGATCTGTACGCGCTCCTCTCGAGGATCGAGTTGCGGCTGGCCGACCCGGTGCGCGCGCTCGAGTTCGCGCGCAAAACATTGCGGGTGCGCCTCTCGCTCGGGTCGGAAAGCGCGCTGGCGGCGGACGCCTACGAGGATCTGGGCGCGGCGCTGATCCGTTCGGGCGACCGCGCGGGCGGGCTCGAGTCGCTTCAAAAATCGCGGCGCGTGCGCGCCAAACGCGGCGGTGAGGGCAGCGTAGGCGTCGCCAGCAGCGATCACGCGCTCGGCGCGGCCTACCTGGAATCTGACCCGAACACCGCGCTGGTGTTCCTCGAGCGCGCGCTCCGCGTGCGGCAGCGAAAGTTGGGATCGGATCAGCCGGAGACCGCCGCCACGCTGACGCTGATCGGGCTGGCGCAGAGCAGCCTGAAACGCTACCCGGAGGCCACCGCGAACCTCGAGGCCGCCCTCAAAGTCCGCGAGCGCGCCCTCGGGCCGGATCACCCGGATACCGCCGCGACGCTGGCCGCGCTCGGCTCGGCGCTGGCCGGAAGCGGCGATCCACACGCCGCCCAAGAACCCTTGATGCGCGCCGTGGACGCGTTCTTTTCGGAGGCCGAGAACGCCTACCGCGTGCTGGACACGCCCGGCAAGCTGCGTTTCAACCTGGTTCACCGCTCCCGGATGCGGGCCGCGCTGCGCGCGCTGACCCAGATGCCCGACCCGACCGAACTCGAGACGCGATCCGTGGCGGGCGCGTGGTTGTCTTTTAAGGGACTCGCGTTCAGCCTCGAGAACGGCCTCGCGCCCTTGTCGGGCCAGGCGGCGGGTCTGAAAGCCCGGATCGACGATTACCTGACGGCCCGCACGGAACTGGCCGCGCTCTACACGCGCGTGCCCGCCGACAACAGCGAAGCCACCAGAATCCGCGATCGCCAGCAGGAACTCGAGATCAAACTCGGGGCGCTCGAGCGGGAACTCTCCAGCCGCGTCAGCGGTTTCACGGCACTGCTCTCACTCAAACGCCTGGATGCCAACGAGGTGCGCCGCAACCTCCTGGAAGGCGAGGCGTTCATCGATTACGCCTGGTTCGAGTCCGGGCTGTACGCCGTGACCGTCACCATGTCCGGCGTGCGCGTCCACAAACTGGGCGACACGGTCGCGCTCGAGGCGATGATCTCGAAGCTGCGACAGTCCGTGCAGCGCGGCGCGTCCCTGGCGGAAACGAACGCCATCTCCAGACCGATCTACGAGGCGCTGCTGAAACCCCTCGAGCCCGACCTGGACGGCGTGACGACCCTGACCATCTCGCCGGACGGCCCCTTAAATTTCTTGCCGTTCGAGCTTCTCTGGGACGGCGACCGGCTGGCGCTGGATCGCTGGACGACCCGCTACGCCCCGACCGGACGCGACCTGGTGCGGCTCCGCAGCAGCCCGCTGCTCGCCGCGACCGGCCCCGCCGCCGTGTTCGGCAACGCGGACTTCAGCGCCAAAAGCCCCTCAAACGCCCTCGAGACACCCCAACTGCTCGACCAGACGCGCGGCCTGGAACGCGCCTACCTTTCTAACTTGGTGCGCCGCGCGCCCCTTGCGCCTTTGCCGTACACGGAAGTCGAAGCCAGAGCCGTGTCCGACCTCCTGGGCGCGAACACGAACCTCTACCTGGGATCGGACGCCAACGAAAAAAACCTGCTCGAGCTTCGCAGCCCGCGCGTGCTGCACCTGGCCACGCACGGCTTTTTCTTCGCGGACGCCAACCTGCCCAACCCTTTGATGCGCGTCGGCATCGCGCTGGCCGGAGCCAAAACATCCGCCGTGATCGGCGACGGTTACGGCCTCTTGTCCGGCCTGCGGCTCGAGGGATTGAACCTGGCCGGGACGGAACTGGTGGTGCTGTCCGCCTGCGACACCGCCCTCGGCGACGCGTTCATCGGCGAGGGCGTGGCGGGCTTCAACCAGGTCTTCCTGGCGGCGGGCGCGCAACGCGTGATGCTGACGCTCTGGAAAGTGCCCGACCTCGAGACCGCGCAACTGATGGAAGACTTCTACCGTCGCTGGCGCGGCCCGGACAACAAAGCCTTCCAGTCCGACCCCGCGCAAGCCCTGCGCGCCGCCAAGCTCGCGCTGGTCAACGATGGCGTGCCACCCCAGGCGTGGGCCAGCGTCGTGCTGAGCGGGGAATGAGACAAGACCGTCCAGGACGCATTGTTGGAATCACGTCCAGTACGGTGTTCTCGAGATTAAAACCCGTGCTAGCGTCCTGGTATGAACCAGAAACCGACGCTGGACGCGACCCTGCGGCGCAAGCTTATCGAGAAGCTCAAAACGACCGGCGTGCTGCATGACTCGCGCGTCGAAACCGCGATGCTGGAAGTTTCACGACACACCTTCTGTCCTTGGCTGACGCTGGAACGGGCTTACGCGAACGAATCGCACGCCCTGCCCGGCGCGTGCGACGTTCCGGGCGCGTCGGCGGACAGTCCCGCTTCGACCATCTCGCAACCCGCCGCCGTCGCGCTGATGCTTGAGCAAGCGGACATCCAACCCGGCCAGAACGTCCTGGAGATCGGTGCGGGCAGCGGTTACAACGCCGCCTTGATCGCGCAGATCGTCGGCGGGACGGGGCGCGTGGTCACGGTGGATATCGAAGGCTGGGTCGTGGCGAGTGCCCGCATGCACCTGACGGCGGCGGGAACGACCAACGTGAGCGTCGTGATGGGCGATGGCGGCCTGGGATTCGCCCCTCGAGCGCCCTATGACCGGATCGTTGCCACCGTCGGTGCGTGGGAGATTCCGCTCGCGTGGTTCGATCAGCTCGGGCCGCACGGCAAGATCGCCGCACCCGTCCACCTGATCGGCCAACCGCACGATCACGATTACCTGGTGCTCGAGCGCGAGGGCGACCACCTGACGGGCGGCAGCTGGACGCCGCTCAGCATGGTGCTGATGCGCGGCGAGGCGGGCGCGCACCCGGAGGCTCGAGATCAACCGTCCGAGCCGAGCGACCAGGAAGCCGCCACAGTCAAGGAAATTCGCGTCAAGATTTACCGCCGCGACGACCCGAACGTGCTCACCGCTCGAGCCTTTGAGCGCGACGGGATGCGCGCGTCTGCGGTACTCGAGAAACGCTGGACGCGGATCGCGTTCGAGGCTGACCTCGAGCCGCTCGCGGGTTCTGTATCAGCTTGATCGAAACAGAATCTTCAGGAACACCGCCCAGCGCGCAAATCTTTGATCTCGAGAATCAGCGCTCTAGACGGTGTTCTCGTGGATTACCAGATGGGCGCGTAACTGTTCACAGCCTGCAAATCCTCGGAGCCTTCCTGCAGAACGCCATCGAAAGCCAGAACTGCGAAGGTGCAGGCGCTCGAGTCGGCACCAGTTTCCGCTTCAGCTTCGGTAATCAGGCGGGCAATCTCTCGCACCAGCGTCCGATATCGCGCGGCGCCAAGCTTGAAGGTTCTGACCGAGTAATGCGCCGGGTGAACTTCTGGGGTCTCGAGTTGGTTGTTTTCGGGCTGAAATTTGGGCAGGTGTTTCCGGTCTTTGAAACCGTGAATCGAGTAATCCGGGTCTTCGTTGCCCGCGATCTGATCGGAGCGCGCGTACGCCTGCAGGAACGCATCCGTCAGTTCGCGCATCTGCGCGCCCTCGGATTCGTCTGGACTCAACAGGAATCGGTCGTACTTGAAGGCGCGCGCCGCGAGTTGGTAGTACACGCGCCCGCCCTCGCGCCGATCCTCGATCAGCAAACCCAACTCGAGCCCGCGCTTGGCGTGGTGGTGCACCAGGTTGGCGGGTTGCCCGATCTTCTTGGCGACTTCGCTGGGGGATTTGGGTTCCAGGAATTGGGCCAGCATCGGCGTGTCTTGTAGGGCTCGGGCGGCTTCCGCGCTGGTGATGATCAGTTCTTCTTTTTGCACGGCCTCAGTCTGCGATGAAGCGCTTTCAGTCCTCAAGCCTCGAGACTGAAAGCGGCGCTGATCTCGAGAACACCGTCTGGCACCCATCTTCAAGAATACCGTCTGGGACGGTGTTATTACACCCGGATCGTGACTCGAGCGCCTTCGTCCAAAAGGTGAATCGTGTCGATGAACCGCACCACGCGCGTCTTGTAGCCCATCGCGACCGTGTGGGTGCGCGCGCCGTCCCCGAAGAAGCGCACGCCCTGCAGCAAGTCCCCGTCGGTGATGCCGGTCGCGCTGAAGACGATTTCCTGGCCGGGAGCCAGGTCATCGGTCTTGTACATCTTGTCGGGATTCACGCCCATGTTCTTGCAGCGCGTGCGTTCCGCGTCGTCGGCGGGCAGGAATCGGCCCTGGATCTCGCCGCCCAGGCATTTCATGGCGGCGGCGGTCAGCACGCCTTCGGGTGCGCCGCCGGAGCCCATCAGCGCGTGAACGCCCGTGCCGCGCACGGCCACGGCCAGCGATGCGATCACGTCGCCGTCACCGATCAGTTTGACCCGAGCGCCCGCCTTGCGGATTTCTTTGATCAGGTTTTCGTGGCGTTCGCGGTCCAGCACCACGATCACCAGGTCTTCCACGTCGCGGCTCAGGCTCGAGGCGATGGCTTTGAGGTTGGCGTCCACCGGCCAGTCCAGGCTGACGCGCCCCACGGCGGGTGGGCCGACGACCAGTTTGTCCATGTACATGTCCGGCGCACCGACCAGTCCGCCGCGCTCGGACATGGCGATCACGGCGACACCATTCGGCAGGCCCCTGGACGTGACGGTCGTGCCCTCGACGGGATCGACGGCGATGTCGACCTGGAAGGCGTTCTGGGCGCGCGTGCCGACTTCCTCGCCGATGTAGAGCATCGGGGCTTCGTCCATCTCGCCCTCGCCGATCACGACGGTGCCGTGAATCTCGAGCTGGTTCAGGATTTCGCGCATGGCTTCGGTTCCTGCGCCGTCCACGGCGATCTTGTCGCCCTTGCCGACGAATCGGCTGGCGGCCAGTGCGGCCTGTTCGGTGACGCGCACCGTGTCCAGCACGAGCGCTCGTTCCATGCTCGCGTTGGCCTGGGTCGCGGGACGAAGGGAGCGTGACTTTGTCATGCCCTGAGTTTAAGGGTCAGGCGTCAGAAGTCAGGGGTCAGAGGCCAGCACGACGCTCGAGAATCCCAAGTGACACCGTCCCGGACGCCGTATGTCGTTCCTCGAGAAGATTGTCCCCGACGGTCTCCCGCTCGCGGCTCAAGGCTTAAAGCTTGCGGCTCATGGCTTGCGGCTTGCGGCTGCCCTCACCTGTGCCGCTCGAGCGCGTAAACCGCGATCACCGCGACGAGCGCACCGATCCAGCCTGGACTTTCACCGAGCTTCAGATCGACGTTTCTGGTGCCGATGCTGCCGATCAACCGCTTGCTGACCTGCTGCATGTCGAAGTCCAGGCCGGTGAAGGTTTCCCCGATGCGTCCGGTGACGCGATCCACGCCGCGCAGCACGAATTCTTCGCTGCCGAGCGTGCCGATCAGTTCGCCGTGCTCGAGTTCCAGGTCGATTTCAAAACCGGCCTTGCCGCCGATGCGTCCCTGCACGCCATCGTCGCGCAGGGCGATCTCGACTTCCTTGCCGAATGCGCCGCCGACCCGACCGCGAACGGTGTCGTCGTGCAGGCGTACTTTGACCTCGAGTCCTTGCGGGCCGCCGATGCGCCCGGTGATGTCTGGTTCCGTCATGCGGCAGAGTATACGAGCTCGACTGGGCGCTTCCCAGTCCCGAACCGCGCGCGAAAAGAAACACCGTCGGGTGCGACACTCTCAAAAGTGCGTACTGGACGGTGTTCTCTTGAATCTTACTTGGGCTTGTACTGATCCGTGCCGCCCGCCTTCTTGAAGGCCGCCTGGAGCGCAGCGACCGTCTTGGAGGGCTTGGATTTCGCGTCTCCGGGCATGGTCTTGGCGTAGACCTCGAGCGCGTCGGAGTAACCGTCACCGTCGGAATCCTTGCTGGCCTTGAGGGTCAAGTAGAGCGCCTGGTTGATGTTGCGGTTGGCCGCGCCGGTGAAGGCGCTTCGCACCGCGTTTCCGAAGGCGTTCCACGATCCGCCGCCGAAGGCTGCCGCGTGGCAGTACTGGCAGCCGACGCTCTGGGTGCCGTCCTTGTCGGGCGCGAGCTTGAATTGATCAATCACCACCTGGCGGTAGGCGGGGCGGGCACTCGCGTCTGGCAGGGCGACGGTAGCGGCGATGGCAAGGATGGTCACGGCGAGTACGTAGGCTGGTTTCATGCGTCCTCCACGGGTGATCCCGCGCGGTTGCGGCTCGGGAACCGTGATCAGTGTACGGAAGGCCGCGCGGGTCGGGGTGAGGATTTCTTGAAGGGACGCCCATCGTCCCTTCGATCCTGGCTCGAGTTCGCGCAGGTGGGATCGAAGTTGCACGTCGCGTTCCAGACGGTGTTTTTAGAGGTTCACCTCGAGCCTGACGGGTTTTTCGGGACGGGGCGCTCGGGCTGTCTCACGCCGCGCTTTTCTGGCGCTCCAAAGCCGCCGTATGATGCCCCTCGTGCTCGAGGTCAAGGGATTGCACAAGCGCTACGGCGGATCAATCGCGGTGCGGGACGTTTCGTTCCGCATTTCCGAGGGCGAGGTCTACGGCCTCTTGGGGCCGAACGGCGCGGGCAAGAGCACGACCATCAAGGTGCTCTCGTGCCTGGCCAAACCCGACGGTGGCGAGGTGCGGATTGACGGTTTGAACGTCATCAAGGACACGTTGGAAGTCAAGCGGCGCATCGGTATCGTGCCGCAGGACATCGCCTTATATGAAGATTTCAGCGCGCTCGAGAACCTCTTGTTTTTCGGGCGCTTGTACGGACTGGGCGGCAAGCCCCTGCGGGCGCGCGCGGACGAGCTTCTGGAGGAAGTCGGGTTGTCGGACCGCGCCAACCACAACGTCGGCACGTTTTCTGGCGGCATGAAACGCCGCATCAACATCGCCGCCGGGCTGATTCACAACCCGAAAATCGTGTACCTGGACGAACCGACCGTCGGGATCGACCCGCAATCCAGGCGCAAGATATTGGATCTGGTCAAGTCCCTCAACGCGCGCGGCCTGACGGTCTTGTACACCACGCATTACATGGAAGAAGCCGAGGAGCTCTGCAACCGCATCGGCATCATCGACCACGGCGAGATCATCGCGGAGGGTTCCATCCCCGACCTGCGCGGCATCGCGGGTCAGCTTGCGCCGATCCGCATCACCTTGCGCGGCACGCCTTCGGATGCCGAACTGCGCGCGCTCGAGGGGCTGGTGGAGCGCGTGTCCTTCGAGGATCACGAGCTGACGCTTCTGACGACCGAACCGAAAACTGCGCTGCCGCAAGTGCTGGCGCTTCTGGCCGGGACGCGCCTGGAAGTCCACCACCTCGAGATCGACGAGCCGAACCTCGAGGCGGTGTTTCTGAAGCTGACCGGGCGGAGGTTGCGTGATTAGGGCGCTCAGGGCTCAGGGCTCGGGGGTGCTCAACCTTGCGCTTGAGGAGACGCTGGCGCGATCTCGAAGCTCACAGCTCGAGTCGGTAACGCAAACACCGTCCAGCACAGTCTCTCTTGGGTTGCGTCCAGCACGGTGTTCTCGTATTTCGAGCGCTGGGGTTCAGCGTGAATTTTAGGGCGATCTACCGCATCGTGGAGCGCGATCTGCTGGCGCAGTTGCGCTCCAGGGCGTTTTTCGTGCAGACGCTCCTGTTGCCGCTGATCTTGACGCTGATCCTGGGCACGGCGCTCGGCGGATCGAAGGCCATCAGTCCCGTCCCGGTCGGGCTGGTGGCGGCGGACGATTCCATCAGCCGCGGCCTCGAGAAGATCCTGACGGACGCCAACCTGGCATCCGTGCAGCGTTTCACCGCCACCGAAGGCGAGGCCGCCGTGCGCGAGGGCCGGTTGGTGATGCTGGTCGAATTGCCCGATAGCGCGCGCCGCGCCTTGCTGCGCACCGATGCCAGCGCCGAAGTGCGGATCATCAGCGATGCCGCCAGCCGAGAGCGGGCGCTGGTGATCGAGCAGGTCACGCGCGCCTACCTGGCGCAGCTCGAGGCGGGACGCTCGGCCCTGCTGGGCGCAGTCCAGGCGCTGCAACCCCCCGATGCGCCGACGCTCGGGCGCTACATCGCCGCGATCCAACCGCGCGTGCAGACGGCGCTGGAGCACCCGATCGTGCAGATCTCGAGGTCGCTCGCCAGTGGGCGCTCGCAGGGTTTGCTGGCGTACTACGCGATCGCCTTCGGCGTGATGTTCACGCTGTTGTCCGTCACCAACGGCGCGGGCGGCCTGCTGGACGAGATCGAGCGCGGCACCATCGCCAGACTCCTGAGCGCGCCGTTGACGCCGACCGGATTGATCCTGGCCAAATTCCTGGCCCTGACCATACTGGCGATTCTGCAACTCGGGCTGTTCGCCGTCATGACTTCGCTGCTGTTCGGCGTCAGTTGGGGGCCGGTGCTTCCGGCTTTTATCGGAATCGTGGCGACCGCCGCCGCCGCCGCGGGCTTCGGCGGCGTGGTCATCGGGTTGGCGCAAAGCCACGAGCAGGTCAACGTGCTCTCACTCGTGTTCGTGCTGATCATGAGCCTGCTGGGCGGTTCGATCTGGCCGATCGAAACCCTGCCCGGACTGGCGCAGGGACTGTCCAGGCTGACCTACAACCGTTGGGCGATAGAGGGATTCCAGACGCTGTCCGTGCCCGGATTGGGCTTGCCGGACATTTTGCCGGACGTGCTGGTGCTGAGCCTCATGGGCGCAATCGGGCTGGCGTTCGGCGCGGCGCGCTTGACGCGGTGGTTCAGGCTGTGAACACCGCCAAGACCACGCCACAGCCGTTCAGACGGCGCGGTTCGCTGTGGACGGTCTTTGCGGTCGCCGTCGGCGAGGCGCGGCACACGCTGACCCAACCCCGGCTGGTGGTGATGCTCTTGTTGCTGCCGATCATTTTCTCCAGCGTCCTGGCGATCTTTCAGACCACCGAGGTCAGCCCGGTCAGGATTCTGTACTCCGGGCCAGACACGCCGCTGGCCCGCGCGTACCGCGCCCAGATCGAACGCGGCAGCGTGGCTCTGGAAAACGCCGATCGCCGCGCCGCCAACCTGGTCTCGAGGGTCGAACGGGACTTGTGGGTGCGCTTACCGGCGGATTTCGACGCGCAATTTCGCGCCGGGAGCGTCCTATTGGACGTGCTGACGGCCAACAACGCGCGCGCCTGGGACGGTCTGTTGACATTGCGGGCCGCCGCCGCGCGCTTGCAGGTTCCTTTTACCGCCCGCGACGCCGTCCGCGCCCAGGACCCGAAAGCCTCAAACGCCGCGCTGGACGATGCTCAACGCCGCACTGAAGGGCTTCTTCAGAAACCCGTCTTCACCTTCAGCGCCACCGCCACCCAGACGGAACGCAGCTCGAGCGCCCTGACCGCCACGGGCGCGACCCAGACGACACCCGGCATGATGCTGATGTTCGCGCTCCTGTTCGGCGCGCAGACCGGGTTGGCGCTGCAACGCGATCGGCTTTCCGGCACGCTGGCGCGGTTGTTCGCCGCGCCCGTCAGTTGGCTGGCGATCGTGTCCGGCAAGCTCTTGGGCAACACCGCGATCCTGGTGGTGCAACTGGGCGCGATGATGGCGTTTTCCGGGCTGGTGCTGGGCGTGCGCTGGGGCAACGTGGCGGTGGTCGCGCTGCCCGCGATCGCCTTCGCGCTCGCATCGAGCGCCTTCGGGTCGTTGAGCGCCGCGCTGACGCGAACGCCCGCGCAACTGACCTCGTTTTCGTTGATGGCGGTGACGGTCGCCTCTTCGCTCGGCGGGCTGTGGTGGCCGATCAGCGTCACGCCGAGCTGGATGCAGACGCTGGCGCGGGTTCTGCCGACCTTCTGGGGCATGGACGCCATGCAGAACGTCATGCTGCGCGGCGCGGCTCCGGTCACGGTTCTGCCGCACACGCTGATCCTGCTGGGTTTCACGGCGATCTTCTTGGTGATCGGCGCGCGTGTCTTCAGGTACGAATAAAAATAGCGTTCTGGACGGTGCTCCTGAAGATAAACAGCGTCCAGGACGCGTCTTGAATCACATAGACCTGCGAGCCTTCTCGGGCAATATTGTCCTATGACCGGATATGAGACGGGATCGCCTCACGCTGACTCGAGCGCATCCACGGCGCGATCAACCTCCTCGGGCGTGTTGTACAGGTAAAAACTCAAGCGGCAACTGGCTGGCGGCGTCAGCCCGAGCGCGTGGTGCGCCAGCGTCGCACAGTGGCAACCGGCCCGCGATTCCACACTGGCCTCGTTCAGGGCTCGCGCCAGATTCGTGGGATCGCGCCCCGCGAGGTTGAAGGCGACCAGCGAGGTGCGCCGCGCCGCATCTCGAGGGCCGTAAATCGTGATTCCCGGAATGTTCTCCAGCCGCCCGAGCGCTCGCGCCGTGAGTTCACGGTTCCAGCCGGACACGCGGTTCATGGCGCGTTCAACTTCCGTCCCTTCGATGGGTTTGCGGGTGAAGAAGTACGAGGCTCGCGTGGGCGTCAGGGCCAGATCGAGCAGCAATCGCAGCGCCTGCGCCGAGACGATCGCGCCGAGAATGTTGGGCGTCCCAGCCGCGTACTTCCACGGCAGTTCGTTGTACTCGACCCGTTCGGGCAGCACGAGCCCTTCGGCGATCATGTCCCCGCCGTACAGGAAAGGCAGCGAGGACTCGAGCAGGTGCTCTTTGGCGTAGAGCGCCCCGACGCCGAACGGAGCCAGCAGTTTGTGAAACGAAAAGGCCAGGTAATCCACGTCGAGTGCCCGCACGTCCACGAATCCGCCCGGCACGAGTTGCGCACCGTCCACGAGCAGGTACGAGCGATGCTCGCCGTTCGGCTGGGCGTAGCCGCTCGAGTCGGCGATTTCCCGGATGGCGGGAATCGGGTTGCGCGTCCCCAGGAAATTCGATGCACCCGTACAACACACGAGCTTCGTCCTGGAGTCCACCAGTGAGGCCAGCTGCTCGAGATCGAGTTCGCCTGTGCGCGGATCGAAGCGCGCCAGCCGGCACTCCACGCGCCGCCCGAACTTTGGCAGAATCTCGCGGCACAGCGCGTACCAGGGCACGTAATTCGAGTTGTGTTCCATCAGTGTCGTGACCAGGTTATCGCCATCGCGGAACTCGGTTAACAGGGAGTACATCACGGCGTTGATCGCCTCGGTCGCGTTGCGGTAGAGCGCGATGTTGCGTCGGCTCGGCGCGTTCAGGAAAGCCGCGATCGTGTCGTAAGAGTCCTCGAACAACCGCGTCATCTCCTGCGAGGCGCTCGACTGCCCCCGGTGAACGTTCTCGTAAGCGGGCGCGAGCGACCGGTACAGCTCGAGCAACTCGCGCGGCGGTTGGGTGCTGGCGGCGTTGTTGGTGACGATCCGGCCCGTTTGGGGGAATACGAAGTGATCGCGGATGGCCTGGATGTCCAGCTCGGCTGAACTCATGGTGTTCCTTTCCGAGTGTTCTCGAGGAAAGCCCGAGAACGCGGGTTCGTAGGTGCTCTCGAAATCGGAGTGCGTCTCGAGGACACCGTCCCGCACGCAGATTTGTATTCGCGTCTGAGACGGTGTTCTCGAGAGGGAATGCTCATCAGGGATTGACGCGCACCAGCCCGATCCCGGCGCTCGAGCCGTTCTTGGCGAAGCCGCCGACCACGATCTTGCCGTCGGGCTGGATCACCACGGCATTCGCCCCGTCGTCCGCGCCGAAGAAATCCAGCCGCAGTTTGCCGCCGCTGCCAAAGCCCGCGTCCAGGCTGCCGTCGGCGTTGTAGCGCACGACGCCGAAATCGCCGGTGTTCTTCTGCAAAGCCGAAACATCCCCCACCACCACGATCTTGCCGTCGGCTTGGAGGGCCAGGTCGTTGCCGAAGTCCAGGCCGGTGCTGATGTCGGCGGCAGCCAGACCCTGGCTGCCGAAGGTGCTATCGAGCGTTCCGCCCGGCGTGAAGCGGGCCACCATGAAGTTCGTCGGGGCGGTTCCGGACACCAGGATTTTCCCGTCTGGTTGCAGGGTCAGGTCGGATGCCGAGTCGCTGCCGCCCTTGCTGAGGTCGACCTGGACGACGCCCGTGCCCGCACCACCGAAGCCAGTATCCGGGCCGCCATCCGGGTTGAGGCGCACCAGGCCCACGTCTGAGTTGGAGGCGTTGTCTTTCTCGACCGCGCCCGTCAGGACGATCTTGCCATCGCCCTGCACGACTACCGCGTTGGCGATATCCGACAGGCCCGCGATGTTGATCGTGACCTTGCCGTTCCCGCCCAGGCTCGAGTCCAAGGCCCCGCTCGAGGCGTACCGGGCCACCGCGAAGTCGGTGGTCAAAGGCGAACCCACGACCGCGCTCCCGGCGACGACGATGCGACCATCGGGCTGGATGAACACGGCGTTGGCCCGATCCGTCGAGCCGCCAAAATCGGTGTTCACCGTACCGCCCGAGCCGAAGCCCGCGTCCAAGCTGCCGTCCGGGTTGAGGCGCACCAGCGCGAAGTCATCGTTGAAGCCCTGAAGGGGCACGACCTTGCCTACCACCACGATCTTCCCATCGTTCTGGAGCGCCAGATCCTGCGCCGTGTTGAGGCTGCTCCCGCCCTTGAACGCGATGGTCACCGCGCCGCCCGGGCCGAAACCCGCGTCCAGGCTGCCGTCCGGGTTGAACCGGGCGAGCGCCCCGCCGCTCAACGCCAGGATTTTGCCGTCACCCTGCAGGGCCAGCGCCACCGCAGACCCGATCCGGCTCGAGGCCACCTTGCCCCCGCCGAAACTCGCGTCGAGCGCCGGGTTCTGCCCCGGCGTGACGCAGTTCACCGCGACCTTGGTGACATCGGCGGTGATCGTGCCCTTGCCGTCGGTGACGCTGCATGTCTGGATCGGGTTGGAGGGCTGCGCAACCACCTGAACGTCGTAGGTCGTGTTCGGCTGGTACCTGAGGTTGAAGGTGAAAGGGCCGTTGCCAATCGGGGTGAACCGGTTGAAGTGCCCGTCCTCGAGCACCAAGCCTGTCCCCGTCAAGCCTGAGACCGTACCGCCCAGGGTGTGCGAGTTATCGGGTATGAGCCGGTCGTTGTCGAGGATGGAAAGCGTCGCCGTTTTCTGCGCGCCCAACGCCCCGCAACCTCGAGGGTCGGACAGGGTCAACGTCAAGTTCTTGTCCGGCTCGGCGATGGTGTCGAGGGTCAGCGGCACCTCGACGGTTCGCGGCTGCGCGTCGCCGTCGCCAAAGAGCACCACCGTGTCCACCGCCGTGTAGTCCGTCCCGGCGTGGGCCGAGCCGTCGCTCGAGCGCACCCGAGCACTCGCCGCGCCCTTGCTGCCGCCCGTGCGCGTCACCAGGATCGGGTTCCGGCTGACCGGAACCTCTTTCTGGTAGTAGCTGGCGGCGCCGAATTGCAGCGTTCCCGCCGCCGGGTCCGGGCCGGTCTGACACGCGGGGAGCGCTTCGGGAGGCTGGCGCGGCGTCGGGGGGTTGCTGCTGGGCTTGAGCCCCGTGTACTCGAGCGTGCCGCCGACGGGATTCACGGGGTCGCGGAAGTACGCGAAGAGCCCGCCCTCGCCCCCGGCCTCGTTGTAGGTCGAGGTGAGCACGTCAGTTTCCAGCGTGAAATCCTTGCCGACATCCACCTTCGAGAGGTTGATGAAGATCGTGATCGGCTTCTTGAGCTTGACCGTGTACCCGCAGTTGTTCGAGGTGGCAGCCTCCTCGAAATCGTCCTTGCCCCAGAGCGGCGTGATCTGGTCGTCCGGCACGCGACCGCCCCAGATGCCGTAATCCACCTTCCAGTCGCGCTTGCACGGTGTGGGCTGCGAGGCGTTGATCCCACGGTCGGACATTTCGGTGCGCCCGCTGGCGTAAAAGCTCCAGTATTTGTCGTCGTGGTCACGACCGTAGGTCGATACCCAGAAGTTGACCGCAGAGTACGCGTACAGGTCGCACTCCGGCTTGACCACGCACTCGTAGGGGAGGATGTCGGAAGCACTGATCTCCGCAGCGTTCAGCGTCACGGCGGTGATGGTGAGTTTGAGGTTCGCGTCGGCTTCTACCTTCGTGAAGCTCTGGAGGTGGTGTAACCAGACCTGGTTGCCGATCTGGCTGCTCGCGTCCAGGATCGAACCCCTCGGGCTCGAGGCAAAGGCCCAGTACGTCTTGCCGTCCTCGGTCGAGTGGACGTTGCCGATTCCGCCCCCGTTGTACTGGTAGGTGTCGTCCACCAGCCCCCCGGTCTGCGGCGGTGGTTTCTTCACCGACTTCAGCGTTCCGTCTCCCGCGAACGCCTTGAACTCCCAGTCGCGCTTCGGGTCGCCACGCAACAGGCCGTTCTGCGGCGTGACGATTAAGAGCGAAAAGCCTGTCACCTGTGCGGTCATGACGCTGCCGCTCACGGTCGCCCCGGCCACCGTGTCCCAACCGTTCATCGCGGCGTTGGTCTTCAAGAGCACCGGGGTGGTTCCGGCGGGAACCTTGCCCGGATCGAACGGTACGGTCATCGTCACGGGCTTGGCGAAGACCGTGCCGTGCGGGGTGAAGGCGAACATCGCGCCGAGGGTGGTCGCGCCAGCGGGCAGGGCGGGCGCTCCGGCGTCCGATTGCGCGATGCCGATGGGCGTGTCCTTCGCCAGCGCCCCGGCGGGAATCACGACCGTCGCACCGGACGGACCGTTGACCGTGCCGCCCGCCGCGCCGATGGTGACGGTCACGGGTGGCGGCGGGGGCGGTGCACCCCCACCGCACGCGGTGAGCAGGACAGACGTGGCGAGAACGGTGCTGAAACTGCGGTGGTTCATGGTTGCTCCTCGCGAGTTCGGGATAGGCCCCTCGCGGTCAACCCGAGCCTTGAGCGCTCGGGAACACCGTCCAGGACGCAGACGTGTTTTTGCTCTCTGGACGGTGTCGGCTGAATCGGCCTCGAGCGGCAAGTGAGGACTTAATTCACGGCGATGGCCGAGATCGTGCTGACCCCCGGCCCGGTGTTGTACGGGTAGGGCAGGGCGGACAGGTCCGTGCCCGGTGAGATCACGATGTTGGGGTTGACCCAGTCGTACAGGTACGAGTACCCGCAATCCACGCCCTTGACGGAGCTGATGTCGTTGTCCCAGTTCCGTCCGTTGATGTTGATGGCCGCGAGGTCCATGAACGAGGTGCTCCTGCCGAGCTCGAGTTTGTCGCCGGTGTAGTTCACGCCGTCGTAGAACTTGGTCTTGGTGCGCCACGGTGAGGGGATGCAGAAGCTTTGCGTCCGGATCCGCTGATCCTGTTGCGCCCTGGCCGCGTTCAGGCCCGCTTCGCTGCTGTAGGCTCGCATGGTTTTGCCGTCCCAACCGGACGGCACGAAGTAACTCAGGTGCGTTCCCTGCGCGATCAATCGCTCGAGGGTCTCGGGCGTGGTGGATTGTCCGTCCAGAACGTAGGTGTACGGATCCGTCGTGGCGGGTTCTTCGGCTTGATCCACGGTCTTGGTCGTGCCGCAGGCGGCGAGCGACGCGACGAACAGAACGGTTCCAATGAGCTTGAGTGCGTTCATGGTCTTCTCCTTGTCATCGAGAGGCTTCGGGGATGAGCGACGCTGTGTTGACGCGCCGGGTTTCGAGCGTGCGGGCTTCTTCGGACTGCTCCGGCGCGGGTTCCAGCGCGACAATCTCGAGGAGGGACGCGCCGCAGATTGGGCAGACGGGCTGAACCGCGCCCATCGTGTACACGCCCCGGCCTGAGCGCAGCCGCCACAGGCCGCGCTCGAGCCGCGTGAGGTTCCACTTGCGGTCGCGGCAATCGGGGTTGATGCACAGGTGCGTGGGTTCGGGCAAAACAAAATTGATCACGGTGGTCCTCCTTGTTCTCGAACACTCAGTTCTCGAACATCAGGCTCGAGGGCGAAAGGTTGACACAGCGGGGGCGCTTCGGTCATGGCTCGGCGCTCACCGCGCAGGGCTTGGGCCAGGCGGTAGACGTTCACGGGCAGCAGCAGCGCGTGCAGCAACAGCACCGGCTCGATGCCGGAAAGCGCGGCGTAGACGATGAACGCCAGGTTGCTGGCGATGGCCGCGACCCGCAGCGCCACGATGCCGCGCATACAGAAGGCGGTCAGCACCAACAGCGAGGCTAGGTAGCCCACGGGATCGGCGGCGCGCATCGTGATCGTCCTTTCTCGCCATCAAACCTTGCTCGGGAACACCGTCCAGGACAGTGTTTTTCGGATTCTCGAGAAGACCATCCCACACGGTCTTCTCGAGAATCACGTTCGGCGAAGCTTTACGGAACCAGGAACTTCACCTTGAGTTCGGGTGGAGGGGCATTTTCGCTCGAGAGAAGGTGAGCCACATCTAGAACGCCGTCGCCATCGGTCGCTCGCGCAAAAAAGAACATGAACTGGGAGCGGCTCCCCCGGCCCACGCGATTCGTCCAATCGTCGCGCGCGGACTCGAGCGCGTTCGGGCTGGATTTGAACTCGACCGCATCGTCAGCCGAGAATTCGCCGAGGTCATCCAGGATCGGGGTGTTGAAATCTCCCGCATTGAGCGCGGGACCGTAGTTGACATGGGCTGCCAGCATGTGCTTCCCACCCAGCCGAAGGTCGGTGTACGGCGATCCAGAGCCAGTTTCTTGGAAGACACGCAATTCCGCCGAGGTGATGCGGTCCGAGGTCGTCAATCCGTTCGTCTCTAGGCTCGAGAGGTCGAAGCTGAGGAAGCCCTTGTACTGCGCGTTGTCCGCTGTTCCGCTGTCGCCAACCTCGAGGTCCACGCCTGACGTGTCCACCAAACCGTCGCCGCGCACATCCCCGTCGAGCGAGCTGACGCTTGCAAGCGTCCTCGTCAGCTCGCGGAAGGTCGTGAAGCTCGATGTGAAGGCGTTAAGCGCGTTGCCCGCCAGGTCGGTGGCCGTGTTCTTGAGCTTGAAGCTGTAAAGCTTGCCGGTGTTCGTGTACTCGAGGTCGGTCACGGGATCGATCTCGAGCTGCGTGTCCTTCTTCGACCACGCAAAGGTCACGGACGGGATGTCGGTGGACTGGTACGCCAGTTCCGTCGCCTGCTCGTTCATCGCCTCGCTGAAGACGATCACGATGTTGGCGTCCTTCGCCACGCCGATTGAACCGTTGTTGGGCGTGACGGAAACGATGGTGGGCGGGGTCGTGTCAGCAGTGGGCGGTGAGGGAGGAGCAGGCGGAGCGGGTGGCGGTGGCGAAGGCGGTGCGGGCGGTGGAGGTGCGGGTGGAGAAGGAGGGGTGGGCGCGGGCGGTGGGGCGGGGTCGAGCGGCGTCTGAGCTGGGCAGGCGCTCAGGGCGAAGGCGATGCCAGCAATCAATACCAACGGGTGCAGTTTCATGGTGATCTCCTCGAGGTGTTCGTGCACGGATGATTCGCCCGAACACCCGCTTTCAGCGGGCTCGACACGGACGGCAGTGAAAGCCGTCTCGCGCCGTGGGATTGATCGGCGGGTGGCCTGTCCTAAGGGCTGGAGACTTTCGATAACTCCCGCCAGTCGGGGTGGAGACTGATCTGCTCGAGCCGCCAGCGCTGATCGGATCGGGCTGTATTGACTCGCAGGTTCCAGAGGTTCAGCTCCAGCAGTCCTAGGAAGCTCTCGGCCTCGAAGCCGTACAGCGGCGAAGCCATGTAGGCCTCGTATTCGACCACCAGCCGCCAGCGTTCGGGGTTTTCCAGATACTCGAAATGAGCTTCGGAGACGGATCGCTTTTCGCGTCGGTCGCCGTTCAAGAATGCGTGTAGCAGTCGCACCTGAAGGGATTGTTTGCGCTCGAGCTCCAGGCGCTCGCGGGCTTCCGTCGCGCCGAAGGCTCGCCAACCGCGAGCCGATGGCCACAGAACCGAGCCATCCCCAAAGCGGAAGCCGCCCGGTGGCCAGGGCTTCCAGCCCTCGGCGATGGCTATCTGTTGCGATAGGCGGTTGCGCTCGAGTTCGTTCAGGTGCGCGAACTTCAGCAGGTGCCGCCTGGCCTTCGAGGCCGCACGGTCATCGGGTTCGACCCGATCGCTTCCAGGCTTTCGTAGGGTATTGACGGTGATTCGTTCCATGCGCTCCTCCGGAAATTTCCGTTCGTACCGATATCGAGAACGGGCCTTGAGGCTCGGTTCTTCTGGCAGGGTTGTGCGGCGTCCTCCTTTCTGCGGTTCGTTCGCTCGAATGGCCCGATCGTGCAAGACCCCTCTAGACGAACCCTTAACGCGCGTTTAACGACTCTTTTTTTGGTCTGGAGTAAAATATTGATGTGCGACTCGTTACGTTGGGCAGCGTGCACCTGGCAGAGGGTGGCTTTTCCAGACCCAAGCCCTTGCTGATGCTGGCTTACCTGACCCTGGAAGGCCCGCAGTCCAGGCGGACGCTGGCGGAACTCTTCTGGAACGACTCGAAAGCCAAGGGCAACCTCTCCGTGGTGCTGACGCAGTTCAAGAAGGAGGGCGCGAGCGGCGTCGTTCCCGACCAGCCGGGCCTGGATCCGCTTCAAAGCCTGGTGCAATGCGACGCCGTGGAGTTCAATCAGGCGATCTCTGTCGGCGATTTGAAGGGGGCGCTCGGGCTTTACGGCGGACCTTTCCTCGATGATCTCGGTAAATCCCTGAGTGATCTCGAGGTCAGCGATGAATTGCTCGACTGGGTTCTGGTCAAACGCGAGTGGTTCGCGCAGCAGGCGCAGACCGCCATGCTGGCGCTGGCAGAGCGAGCCTCCGAAGACGGCGACACCGAATCGGCTCGATCCCTGGCCGAAGGCGCGTACAGTCTGCCCGGCGCACCCGAACTCGAGCCGGTGGGGCTGGCGCGATTGCAACGGCTGCTTTTTGGAACCCACAGCCGCCTCTCGAAGGGGCTCGAGCGAACCTTCAAGGCCAGCCTCGATGATCTGCCGATCGTGACCCGAACGGTCTTCCTGGCGCTCAGCCAGCAGACGAAGACGAACCTCTCGTCGGTTCGCAACGCCTTCGAGTTGACGCTCGCCCAGATTTCCGAAGCCAGAGAGAACCTTTTCATGGCGGGCTTGGTGGACGCCGAGGCTCGCGTCCTGACGCCCGAGTACGCCTCCGGGTGGTTCGAGACCCACCCAGGTGAACGCTCACCCCTGCTGCTGGCCCTCGCGCGGGCCACGCCGCCAGAAGATGCCTTCGATCTCTATCAAGGCATCTACCGGGATACTCAGGGTTTTGGCGGTCTGGGCGATCTGCCGCGAGCCAGAAAGGCGTTCTGCGCTCACGCGCGAACCTCGATGGACAGGCTCGAGTTTGCGAAAGTTCACGGCCTGATGGAACAGGTGCAAAACGTCGAGCGCAGCATGAACGCCGAGCCGGAACCGGAGAGCAGCTTCCTGCACGCCTACGCGCTCGAGCGTCTGGGACGATTCAGGGAAGCCCTGGAAGTGGTGCAGCGCCTGGGTCAGGAGCGCCACGACCCGAACATCTCGGCGCTTCGATCGGTTCTGCTCTCGCGCACCGGAAAGGGCGCGGAGGCCGTCAAGCTGGCCGAGGCGGCGCTGAAAAGCGACGTGGACTGGACGTGGGCCAAGGCCACGGCCTACAACACGCTCGGTTACGTCTCGAGCCTGAGCGGAGATTTCGCCGCCGCCGCGTCCTACTTCAAGAAATCTGCCGGATTCTACGAGATCGCAGGTGATCGGCACCGCTGGATTGGCGCGCTGAACAACCAGGCGACCGAGTTGAACAAGATGGCCGGAAACGCCGAGAAGCTCAAGGAACCCGACGCAGTCATTGAATCGTTCCTGACGGGTGCTGAAACGGCCTACCACGCTGCTCTTCACGGGTTGATGCAACTCGAGATCAAAAACCGTCCGCTCGAGGGACGGATTCTTTTCAACCTCGGCAGAATCCACGAGACGCGCCACAACTGGGCCGAAGCCCTGGGTCTCTACGAACGGGCCGAATCGGCTTTGCGGGACGTGCAAATCCTCGATTTGCTGGCCATGCTGAACCTGAACCTCGGCGTCGTTTACCGCAAGACGGGGCAAATCTTCAAAGCTGAGCAATCGTTTCAAGAAGCGATTCAGAAAGCCGCGCTGACCGGACAGCCCCTGGTTCAGGCGATCGCCATGAACAACCTGGCGGTGCTGAACAACGACATTGATCAACTCGAGGTGTCCCTCGAACTCTTCGAGCAATCCGGTTCGCTCGACGATGCGAGAACCGCCCTGGTTGATTACCGCAACATCCTGCGGATGCACTTCGAGCAGGCTCGACAAAAAAACGATTCCCGGTGGATTCATCGAATTCTCGAGCGCCTCAGATCCCTGCACCAGCGCTTCGGCAACGATCAACTCGCCACCGAGATTGACTGGGTGATCGCCTCGCTCGAAGGGGCGTCCCCCGCTTCCCTCGAGTTCGATTCGCAGAATCTGTTCCGCGATCTGGACTTCGAGGCGATGACCAAAGCGACCTGATGCTCCGGGTTTCCTGGGCGCCTGGGAACGCGTTTAGAGGCTGTTAAGACCCCCCGAATACCGTGAACCCAGAGGCAAATCTGGGGGTGGAACCATGAGGCAACTGTTGCTGTGTCTGGTCGGGCTCGGTCTGCTGGTGGGGTGCGGTGATGGCATCGCGCGAGCGCACCTGGGTGGGTTTTCGTTGGCAACCTCGGCTCCGTCTGGCGCGTGGGCCTGGGGTGAACGCGTCCTGATCGCCGATGCTGGCGCGAGAACAGTTCGGGTGACGCGCTCCGGCATCAGCCAGAGCTTCGCGCTGAATCCTGGTCAGCCAATTTTCGATCTGCCCGCGCCACCGACCGATACCGATACGACCCCCGCAGAGGTCTGGGTGAGCCCGCAGACCTACCGCCTGAAGCTCGATTCGAGCCCCTACGCGCACCGTGGAAGCCTCGAGGTGCTCGATGCGAGCGGCAAGCCGCTCTCGAGGTACGACCCTTACGGTTCCGTGGTCAGCGCCCAGATCGGTTTCCTGGCCAGCCGTCCGGTACAGCCAGGCTGCGGGCCTTTTCTGGCCAGCATCAACAACAGGTTGTCTGGAATGGCCGTATCGGGTTTCAACATCGTCCCGGACGACAGCTTCTCGGTCAACGTGGCGGGCGGTTTCGCGCTCTGTTACGCCAGCGTTAACGTCGGTCGGCAGGGCACCGATCAGGCCCTGGGGCGGCTCGGGACGGTGCTCGATCAGGAAGGCAATTACCTGCCGGTTCTGGGCGGGCACGGCTTCGTCACCGACAAGAACACGGTCATGAACCTCTTGCAGGTCGGAGGTGCTTACGCCTACGACCCGACCTGCGGCGAAATTCAGAACAAGCTCGATCCGATCAGCAACTCGGGTTATGGACTGATCTCGACGAATCAGCTCAGAACGGACCTGAACCTGGCTGGAACCAACCTGACCGGAAACGGTGTGAACGTCGCCGTGATCGGCGGGGGGTTCGGCGCGCTCGATCCTTTCGATTGCCGTCCGGCTTACGACTTCGCCAAGCACGACACGCACGTGGCGAGCATCGTTCAGACACTCGCGCCGAGCGTCAATATCCAGGGTTTCGCCACGTGCAGCTCGAGCGGCATCTGCAAAGCCTCCGATGTCATCAAGGCCCTGATGAGCCTCGCGCAGCAGAACCTGAAACAGCCGACGCTGATTGACATGAGCCTCGGTGGCCCGCTGCCGAGCCAGCTGATGTATTCGATGCTGGACCTGCTGCGGGTGCGCAACAGCACCCAGGTCATCGCCTCCGGCGGGAATACCCGTAGGGCGAGCGCGCAATATCCCGCCAGTTACTCGAGCGGTGTGGCCGCGCCGGGCGAACCCAGCTTGTCGAACGTGATCTCAGTCGCTGCGATCGGGCAACTCAACGGTGGCTACCGCATCGCTGGTTTCAATACGCGCGCCAACGCGGACGTGTTTTCGGCGGGCGTCAACCTCTGTCCCCCAAGCGTGTCGGGGCAGCGCTGCCTGAACCTGTCGCCGCCGTCAATTCAGAACCTCGGACTGACGGGCTCGTCCTATTCGGCCCCGGTGGCTGTCGGTCTGGCCGCGTTGCTGATCGAGAAGCGGGGAGCCATGCCGAGCGATCTGCGCGCCTGTCTCAGGAACAACCTCAAGACCGATCCCGTCAGCGCCGTGTCTTATGTCGCGCTGATGAACGGCGCCTGCCCGTAGGTCGGCGCACTCGAGAGCACCTCATTGAGTTCGCCAAACTCGCGCCGAGGAGTTCATGTGAAATCGTCCGCAACTGAAGCGCCAAAGCCGCGCAAGCGAAAGACGATTTCATTCGGCTCCTGCGCGCCAGCGCGGTTTTGATTTGATCAACGTACCTTTTCGAGTCAAAACGGATTTGATTTCAGAAGCCCGAAGTGTTCCAGAACTGAGCCCTGAATGGCGGCTGCAATCAGCGCATCAACCGAAGGTATCGGGTTTCAGCAATGCGATCTCGAGTGATGCCGCGAGACTTCTTGTGATGCCGCGAGACTTCTTGCGCGGCCAATCTAAGCGCCCGTTCGCTTTCATTGAGCCGAACGCAGGAATTTCATCAGAGCAGAACCTCGGGCATGGTCGGTGAATTTCGCGTCAGCAAACATCCCGTACAGAAATAACACCGTCCGGCACGGCATTCCAGAATGTGCGCGCTGGACGGTGTTTTGAACAGTTTCGGTTCACATCGGGAACCAGTACGTCAACCTCGAGCCCTTGCCCGGCGCGGACTCGAGTTTCATCTCGCCGCCGGAGAGCGCCACGCGTTCGCGCATCCCGGCCAGGCCCAGGTGACCGCTGGCGGCCAGCGTGCCAAAATCCGGCGATGCGACCTGGTTGGGTTCCAGCATGGCCGTCTCGAAGCCGTGACCGTCGTCGGTGATGGTCACGATCACGGCGGCTTCGCCCGCGTGGCCGGTGTCTATTCTGCCGTCCGGATCGAAGATTAAGCGCACGGCGGCGGTCGTCGCGCCCGCGTGCTTGTCCACGTTGGTCAGGGCTTCTTGCACCACCCGAAAGAGCGTCAACTCGAGTTCGCTCGAGAGCCGACGATCCGGCCCGACCAGTTCCAGGCGCGTCGGCGTGCGACCCTGAGCGCACAACCACTCCAGCGCCGGAACCAATCCCAGGTCGTCCAGTACGCTGGGCCGCAGGTTCCTGGAGAAACGCCGCACGCTGTCGATCGCGGTGTCCAGGTCGGAACGAATGTCGGCCACTCTCGCCTTCGCGTCCTCTGGTGCGGCGCGATCCAGCGTGGATTCAAGCCGATCCAGACGCCGCGCGATGGCCACCAGCGTCTGCGCGGTGTCGTCGTGCAACTCGCGCGCGATGCGGCGGCGTTCCTCTTCTTGGGCCTGCGTGAAGAGCGACAAAAACGATCTCAGCTCGAGCGTGCGCGCCTGCTCGCGCCCGCGCTGCGCGATCTCTTCGGCCAGGGCGCGCTGCGATGACAGGTCGCGCGCGATGGCCAGACTGCCGATGACGCGCGGCCTCTGGGCGTCATCGGTGGCTTGCGCGGTCAGGGCGTTCAGGTTGACCTCGAAGTACGCCAGGCTGCCGTCCTTGCGCCGCGCGCGACCCGCGTAACTGGCCGCGCCCGACGCGCCCTGCACCATCTGACGCCAGGCGCGTTCGGCCTCGCGGGCGGTGTCCTCGTCCAGAATTTCATCGTATGAACGATCCGTCAGTTCGCTCGGTTCGTAACCCAGCACGTCGCGCACGGCGGGATTGGCGTACGTGATGCAGCCCTCCAGATCGGTCGTAATGATCACGTCGTTGGCGGCCTCCGCCAGCAGGCGGTAGTGCGCCTCCTGCGTCTCGAGCCGCCGGAAGAGGCGCGCGTTCTGGATCGCCAGCGCCGCCTGATCGGCGATGGCCGCCGCCAGGCTGGCCTCGCGCTCGCCCAGGTAAACGCCCTCTCGGGCGGTGTCGGCGTACAGGATGCCCAGCACGTGCCCCTGCGAGACGAGCGGCGCGATCACGCAGGCCTGGGCTTCCAGGAGCGCCGAACCCTGATCTGAGAGCGTCTCGTCGCCGCGCACGTCGTTGAAGAACATCGGATTCTGATCCTCGAACAACCGCGAGAACGCGTCCTCGGCGATCACGAACGGACGGAATTCCTCGAGATCCGAATCGAAACCGTAGGCGTAGAGCTTGCCCAGTTCCGCCCGACCGCCCTGATCGTCCTGCGGCGGGCTGACGCGCTCGACGAAGCCCAGGAAGCAGCGTTCCAGGTCGAGTGCGCGCGCGACCTCGGCGGCCACGCGGGTCAGGACTTCCTCCAGGTCGAGCGTCTCGCCGGTGAAGCGCGCCACGCGCAGGAGCACTTCGGCCTCGCGCTCGCGGCGCACTTCTTCCTCGAAAACCCGCGCGTTCTCGAGCGCCACGGCGGCGTGCGCGGCGAAGAGTTCGAGGAGTTGCACGTCGTCCTGCGCGAAGCTGCGCGGTTCGCCAAAGTACAGCGCCAGCCCGCCGAAGCTCTCGCCGCGCGCCTCGAGCGGCAGCGCGATCATCGCGCGGAACGGGAACTGCCGATCCGCGATTCCGCTTTGAACCTGTGCCGGGTACGAGGTTTCAGCCTCGAGCAGATCCTCGACCATCACCGGGCGCACCTCGTCGACGGCCTTCGAGATCGAACCCAGGCCACCCGAAAAACGCAACTCGCGCGAGACTTCCAACGACAAGCCCAGATCGGTGCGCACGAACAACTCGCCCGCCTCGTCGCGCTCGAAGATCGCGCAGGCGCTCGCGCCGACCAGGTTGCGCGCGTGCTCCAGAATGCGCTCCAGGATCACGGCCAGGTTGAGGCTGGAACTGAGCGCCAGCACGACCTCGCGCAGGGCTTCGGCGCTGGCGCGTTTGCGCTGCTCGTCACCGTAGAGGCGCGCATTTTCGATGGCCAGACTGGAGAGTTCCGCCATTGCCTGCGCCAACGACACCTGGCGTTCGCGGATTTCCAGTCCCGCCCGCGTCGTGTCGGCGTACAGCATCCCGAGCGGTCGTCCGCGCGCCGCCAACGGAACCATCAAGAAGGCTTCCGCGCCCATCTCTCGCGGACTCTCGGCCTGCGGGCGCGGCGAGTGCTGCACGTCGTTCAGCACGATCGGCTGGTTGCGTTTGACCAATCGCTCGAAGGATTCCGGGCGCAACGTCAGGCTCGGGCCGCGCTGCTGATCCTGCTGGCCCGAATCGGGTTCGAGCGCATCGAAGGCGACTTTCTCAAAGTTGAACGTGAACGTCTGCCGCGCGACCGCCGTGGATTCGCGCACGTCGTCGTACAAGGCCAGCATGCCCCGTTCCAGACCCACCGATTTGACCACGAACTCTAAGGTCTGCTCCAGAATTCGCGTCAGATCGAGCGTGCCACCGATGCGCCGTGAAAGTTCCGCCAGGGCGCGCGCCTCGCGCTCGCGCCGACCTCGCTCGGCGTTCAGCCGCGCCCCTTCCAGCGCCAGCGCCGCCGGGGACGCGTAAATCAGCAACCTGCTGGCCGCCGCCTCGGTGCAACCCAGCAACTCGACCACGCCCACGCCGCGATCCCTGGCCCACAGCGGCACGAACGCCCGCTCGAGGTCGCCATCGAACCTCAGGCCGCGTTTGTCCAGCGCCTCTTTCGCGAGCCCATCCAGCGGAATGGTCTCGAAGGCCAGCCCCGAACCCAGCAGACTGGAAATCCCCTGCGCGTTGGCCACGCCGACCGTCTCGAGTTCCTTGCCGGAGGCCACGAAGACCCGCGCCGAGCGCGAACCCGTCACCTCCAGCCCCGTCTGCGCGATCAAGCGTCCGATGCTCGGCAAGTTGGTGGCCTCGCCGACGCCGCGCGTGAAGGCCATCCAGCGCGCCACGCCCGCCGAACCCTGTTCCTGCACCGCGCTCTCGAGCTGCTCGAGATCCAGCCCTGCGTCGCGCACCGCCCCGACCGAGCCCGATAAGGCCGTGGCGCTCTGCGGGTTGTCGGCGTCCGAATCCATTGGATTCCAGTCTAGCGGTGTTGGGACGGTTCGCCGTGAGCCAAGTGCCGTAGTGGTCAGAGGTCAGGGGTCAGGAGTCAGAGGGAACACCGTCCAGCACGCGAGAACGCGAGCCTCAAAATTTGCGTGTGGGACGGTATTCCTGGGATTCTGGGTTGAACCGATCGCGCGGTATGCTCCTGCTCGTGGCGTCCAGCAAATCCAGAACCGCCAGAAGCGTCCTGAGTTTCGACCGGGGAACGCTGGTGCTGCACCCGCCGCCATCGTCGGCGGCCTGGGCGGGGATCGCCGTCTGGGACGACCGAATCGAGCGCCTCCGCGCGCCAGCCTTCACGTACCGGACGCTGCTGGAAGGACTCTCCAGGGATGGCGTTGAAGTCGTAGACAAGGCCAAAGGATTTGCGGAACTCGAGTTGAGGCTCGCGCGGAACATCCAACCCTACCCGCACCAGACGGACGCGCTGAACGCCTGGACGCAATCCGGGCGGCGCGGCGTGGTCGTGCTGCCGACCGGCGCGGGCAAGACCTTCGTGGCGCAACTCGCCATGCGCCTGACGGGTCGCAGCACGCTGATCTGCGTGCCGACCATCGACCTGATGCACCAGTGGTACGCGGGGTTGCTGGAAGCTTTTCCGGGGCAGCAAATCGGGCTTCTGGGCGGCGGCTCGAGGGATTTCTTCGAGATCACGGTCGCCACTTACGACAGCGCCGTGCGCGCCATCGAGACGCACGGCAACAAGTGGGGTTTCCTGGTGCTGGACGAATGCCACCACCTGCCCGGCGACCTGTACCGTCTGATCGCGGAGTATTCGATTGCGCCGTACCGCCTGGGCCTGACCGCCACACCGGAACGCGGCGACGGGCGGCACAAGGATCTGGAAACCCTGATCGGCCCGACCGTTTACCGCGCCCGACCCGAAGACCTGGCCGGAGGTGCGCTCTCCGATCACGAGGTGCGGCGCGTGACGGTCGAACTGAGCGCCGACGAACGCGAGCGCTACCGCACCGCGCTCGAGACCCGAGACGCCTTCCTGCGCGAGCAACGCATCTTCCTGGGCTCGCTCGAGGGCTGGCAGCGCTTCGTGCAGCGATCCGCGCGATCATCCGAGGGCCGCAAGGCCATGCTCGCCCACCGCGAGGCCCGCAAACTGGCGCTGGCGACGGGCGCGAAAATTCGCGCCCTGGACGGTCTGTTGAAAGACCACCTGGATGACCGGGCGCTGATCTTCACCGACGACAACGAGGCCGTCTACGAGGTCTCGCACCGCCTGTTGATCCCCGCCATCACACACCAAACCCCGGTCAAGGAACGCCACGCGATCCTGGAGCGCTTCCGCCAGGGCGCGTACCCGGTCGTGGTCACGTCCCGCGTGCTGAACGAGGGCGTGGACGTGCCGGACGCGAACGTCGCCATCGTGCTGTCCGGCACGGGTTCCACCCGAGAACACATTCAGCGACTGGGACGAATCCTGCGCCCCAGAACCGGAAAATTCGCCGTGCTGTACGAAGTCGTGAGCAAGGACACCGTAGAGGAAGGCATCTCCAGACGCCGGAAAGGGGAGAGCTACAAGCCGGAACCCGAAGTCTCGAGCGAACCCCGCCAGCGCCGCCTCGAGTTCGCACCCGTCACCAAGGACGCGCTGGACGATTTGAGTGCGCTCGAGTTCGAGACGTTGGGAAGGGACGAATGATTTCGAATGCACCTCTCGAGATGCGATTGCCTGGGGTTGAGTTCATGAAAACACCGTCTGGTACACGTATTTGGAAACGCGTTCAGGACGGTGTACTCGAGATTCGAGCCTTGAAATGCTGACCTCCGAACTCCTGATCTACCGCGTGCAGGCCGGGCTGGTCGTGCCCAGGGAACTCGCGCATACCAAAACGGATCTGGAGCGCGCCGAGAACGTGATCGAGTTGTTCACGGCTTTTCACGGTCGCAAACGCGGCGAGCTGGACGATGCGCTGCGCGAGGAAGAGGGCGAAAGCACCGATTACCGCGTGCGGCGCGGCCTGGCGCACCTGCTGTACTCGGAGCGTTGCGAGTTCGCGACGCAATCCGTGCTGGAACCGGAAATGCTGCGCGAGCGCGTCTTCGCGGCCTCCGCGCGGGAACGCCCGAGCCTCGAGACGAGCCCGATCCTGTTGGAGAGCATCGCCTTCGACCTCTCGAACGAACTGGGTCGTGAACTCTCGAGCGCGCAACTCGAGGAGGGGTTGTACGCCGACCTGCGCGAGAACCAGATCATCGCGTTCGAGGCGGTTGGGGCGGGCTGGTTGATCGATCGTTACAACCTCGCGCAGGCGCAGGGCGTGCTGTACCGCGCGTCCGAACTGGTGATTCAAGCGCACCGCAACGATCCGGGCGAGTACAAGAATCTGTGGCGCTACCTGAAACTCTTCGGGTTGATGCACCGCGTCACCGGCGATGCCGACGCGGGCTACACGATTATCCTGGACGGCCCGGCCAGTTTGTTCAAGGCCAGCACGCGCTACGGCATCGCCTTCGCCAAGTTCCTTCCGGCGCTTCTGCACGCCACCAAATGGTCGCTCGAGGCGTTGATCCACCCCAAAAACGCCTTCGGCGACGGCCCCGAAGAGGCACGGTTTCAGCTCGACTCGAGCACCACACTGAAATCGCATTACGCCAAAGGCAAGGTCTTCGATTCGATCCTCGAGCACGGGTTCGCGGAGCGCTTCAAGAAAACCAGGACCGATTGGCTTCTGGAACGCGAGGTCGACCTGATCGACCTGGGCGGCACGGTCATGATCCCAGATTTCAGGCTGGTGCATCCGGACGGGCGCTCGATCTCGCTGGAAATCGTGGGCTTCTGGCGGCCCGATTACCTGATCAAGAAATTCGACAAGATCAGGCGCTCCGGGCGGCGCGACATGGTCGTGGCCGTCTCAAGCAAATTGAACCTCGGCGAAACCGCCAAGAAACTCGAGGGCATCGAGGATCAGGTCGTGTTCTTCAAGGGCGTTCTGGAACCGAAAGCGGTGCTGGAAGTCGCGGAACGCCTTCAGGCGACGCGCACCTCGAGTCTGGAGTGAGAATCAGTCGATCCTGGCCGTGAAGACATTCCACAGCCCGAGCGCGGACAGTACGATGCCCACGCCCAACATCAGGGCGTGCGCGTGACTGATGCTCGGAACGATCCTGACCACGGCCAGCACCAGGCTGGTCGCTCCCGTGCTGATGGCCACCCAGCCCTGTCGGTACCTCGAGTATTCCATCTGGCTTCCTCCTGGGGTTCGAGGCTACGGCGGGCGCGTGAATGCATGGTGGAGGTGCGGCGAAGTGATCTCGAATGCGCTCGCCAATTTCGGTGAAGGCGCAGGCGGCATCGGCAGGATCAAAAGAGAAACCCATCACGTTTTCCTGCGGAGGGTTCATCCAGGTGATTCGATTCGCTGCTGGCGACCGAACCCACTGAAGATCGTCCAGCACGGCTTTAAATTGATCTTTCGACCCGGTTCTCTTCGGGCGGTGAATCGGTGCTTTTGACCGATTCACCGCCCGTCCCGAGCTTTTTTCGCGGTCTTTCAATCGCTCGATACAGTCCTCCGCAACCGAGCGCCAACACCGTCCAGAACGCATTATTTAACGCGCCCACATAAGCGATCTTTGGTGTAGCACAAATATGGAGATGGTGTTAGAATCTGTTGCTGCGTTCTCCTGGGCCTCGCCTGCTGGAGACGGCGAGAATCAGGAGGATTCAACAAATGGAAGACAAGGCTACCCAGAACCCGGTCGTCGAGCACGATGCCGCGACCCCCACTCCGATCCCCCAGGTCGGTGCGCCCAGCTCTGTTCCACCCAGCCCCGCCCAGTCGAACGCTGAGCAGCCAAGTGCTGCGCAGTCGAGCGCTGAGCAGTCGAGCGCTGAAGAGTACCCGGCGATGACCATGGAAGACGTTCTGGCCAGCGAAGAAGATCGCGGTCAGGAAGTCGCCAGGGGCGATGTGATTCAGGGCACCGTCGTGTTCGTCGGTGCTGAAGGCGTCGCCGTCGATGTCGGCGCAAAAATTGAGGGCATCATTCCGCTCTCGCAACTCGCCGATGAACCCCTGACCCTGGAACAGGCGCAGGAGCAGTTCAAGCCCGGTGACAAGATCGATGCCTACGTCGTGCGTTCCGACGTGCAAAACGGCGTGATCGTCCTGTCCAAGAAGCGCGCCGAACAGGATCGCGGCTGGCGCAAGCTGACCCAGGTCTCTGAAACCAACGGCACGATCATGGTGCAGATCGAAGAGCAGGTGCGCGGTGGTCTGGTCGCGATGGTCGAGGGCGTCCGCGCCTTCCTGCCCGCCAGCCAGGTGGACGTGCGCCGCGTCAACGACCTGACCCCATACGTCGGGCATCCGCTCGAGGTTCGAATCATTGAACTCAACCGCAAGCGTAACCGCGTGATCATTTCTCACCGTGCGATTGTCGAAGAACAGAAGAACAAAGCCAAAACCGAAACCCTCGACAAGCTCGTTCCCGAAGCGATCCTGGAAGGCACCGTCGTCGAAGTCACCGATTTCGGCGTGTTCGTCAGCCTGGGCGGCGTGGACGGCCTGGTTCACCGCAGCGAACTGACCTACGGGCGCTTCAATCACCCCAAGGATGTCGTCAAGCTCGGCGACGAGGTCAAGGTGCAGGTCATCGACGTGGATCGCGAGCGCGACCGCATCAACCTGTCCATGAAGTCCCTGACGCAAGACCCCTGGGGCCACGCGGTCGAGGCGTACCACATCGGCCAGCGCGTCACCGGCAAGGTCACCAACCTGACCAACTTCGGCGCCTTCGTCGAGATCGAAGCCGGGCTCGAGGGATTGATCCACGTCTCTGAAATGAGCTGGACCAAGCGCATCCGCCACCCCAACGAAGTCCTGAAAGAAGGCGACGAGGTCGAAGCCGTGATCCTGCGGATCGATCCCAAGGATCGCCGCATCAGCCTCGGATTGCGCCAGACCACACCCGACCCGTGGAGCGCCCTGCCCGCCAAGTACCCACCGGGAACGCCCGTCAAGGGCAAGATCACCGGCCTGACCGACTTCGGCGTGTTCATGGAACTCGAGGAAGGCATCGAGGGCCTGATTCACATCTCTGAACTCGCCCACGAACGCGTCACCAACCCGGCTGATCTGTTCAAAAAAGGCGACGAGATCGAAGCCGTCGTGCTGAACATCGACCCCGTCGACCAGCGCGCCAGCCTCTCGCGCAAACGCACCCTGCCCGGCGGCCCACCCATCCGCGAGGAACGCACCGACACCGCACCCCGTTACAGCGGTGGCGGCGGCGCTGGTGCTGGCGGCGGCAACCGGTACAGCGGTGGCGGCGGTGGTAACCGCAGCGGCGGTCAAGGCGGAGGCGGTCGTCGCCGCGAGACCTTCGACTACGATTACTCGTCCAGCAGCGCGTCCGGCCAGGCCGATTCCGGCGGCAAGGTCACGACCAAGCTCGGTGACGTGTACGCCGATCTGTTCGCGCAATTCGGGTTGGGCGGCGGCAAGAAAGCCGACGATGCCAAACCCGAAGATGTGAAAGCCGAAGCGAAACCCGCCGAGGCCGCGCCTGCCGCTGCCGAAGCCACCCCGGAGGTTCAGGCCGAGGTTCACACCGAAGCCACCCCCGAGACGCACACCGAAGTCAGTCCCACCGAAGCCAGCGCTGAGGTTCACACCGAAGGCGAAGCCCAGAGCTAAGGTTCCCAAGATTCAAGAAAGCTGCGACCCAAAGGGGTCGCAGCTTTTTTCATGCGAGTCTTGAAATTCCGAATGTTGTCCCACACTCGAGCTTAAAGAGCTGAGGTATGGGGAAACCGTCCAGGACGCGAATTGAAGAATGCGTGTGGGACGGTGTTCTCGAGGTAAAAGGTTTGACTGAAATTATCGTAATCTGTACGTGAATGTCTTTGGCCTATCCGAGAATGACCGGATAAATTGTCACGTCAAGCGGTTGATTTCCCTCTCGGGCGAAGACGCAGTAGCGGTCAATTATCTGACACGCAAAAGTCAATACGGATGTTCTTTCGTCGCCGGAAATCGAGGTAATTTTCCCATGTCTAGGCAAATCACCAAATCCTTTGAGTTTCATCAAAGCCTCTCGGGATACATTCAACCCAGACTGCATTCGACCCCAAGCCAAATTGTCTTTGTCATTGTCTTCTGCAATTTTGAATGTTTGCATTAGAGCTTCAATAGCTCGATAAGAGAAGAGGCCGGTATCTTTCGGCGACCTTATAGCTTCTCGAATGTCACCCAGCGCAATTCGGAGGCTCGGAATCGAATTAGACAACTGATAGACCGTTTCATAATTCACTAATCGTTTATCTTTGATTTGCTCGAGACCAGGGAAGTTTACACCAAAAACGATTTGCTCTCCTGCTTCATTGAAGCACGTGTCAATTTCAACGTCGTATCCACATCCAGATAAAAATCCTAGTGCGTCAACTTGATCTCGAATGAAACTTTCAGCCATATTCTTTAGTGACGCCAAGTCAACTTCGCCTTTGATAATTTCGACGTGCATCGATATTTGTGAAAGCAGTATTGAACTAACAATTTTGAGTTGGAGTTCCGTCTCAGTTACGGAAACTTGAGCATTGATTGGTGTGATATGAACGACTGCTCGTTCTGGCAAAACTTTCCCATTAAAAAAATATTTCAAACCCAAAGTGATTACCTCCAAGAAAGCAAATAGTACTGAGCATATGAATCAATACGCCCTGGCGAAGATGATCCGTTTACCGTACGCGCTCGGTTTGCCCGTATGCACGCACACGCCTTCTTCCCTCGCGCCCAACGCACCTTCAGAATCCATCGGGATGTTGCGCGTGGTGGCTTTGGTGGCTTCCTTGATGGCTTTTTCACTCTCCGGGTCGCCGCAGTGGAAGGCGCGAACGAAGTAGCCTTCTTCGATCAATTTCACGAATTCTTCCCAGGTGTCGGCGGTTTTGATGCGCCCATCGCGGAAGGCGATCGCGTTCTCGAGAAGCGTGTTCTGGAACGCCTCGAGCTTCGCGCCCAGCGTGGATATGACTTCGGCGCGGGGCAGGATTTCCTTGTCGCCGCCCAAGCGGGACGCCACCACGACGTTGCCCGCTTCAAGGTCTCGAGGCCCGAGTTCCAGGCGGTACGGCACGCCGCGCAATTCCCAGTCGTTGTACTTGAAGCCGTTCGATAACCCGTCGCGTTCGTCCACCCTGACGCGCACGCCGATCGCGCGGAGTTCGGTCGCCAATTCCCTGGCGGCGGTAATCATCTGGTCGCGGGTTTCCGCGCGGAAGATCGGCACGATCACGGCCTGAATGGGCGCGAGCTTGGGCGGCATGATCAGTCCTTTGTCGTCGCCGTGCGTCATGATGATTCCGCCGATGATGCGCGTGCTGATCGCCCAACTCGTCGTGTGGACGAACTGCTGCGCTTGCGCCTCGTCCTGAAAGCTGATCTCGAAGGCCTTCGCGAAGTTCTGCCCGAGGTAATGGCTGGTTCCGGCCTGCAATGCCTTGCCGTCGCCCATCATGGCTTCTATTGAGTACGTGTCCACCGCGCCCGCGAACTTTTCAGAGTCCGTCTTGCGGCCCGCGATCACGGGCATGGCGCAGTAATCGAGCGCGAAACGGCGGTAGATCTCGAGCAGTTGCAGCGTTTCCGCGACGGCTTCCTCGCCGGTGGCGTGCGCGGTGTGGCCCTCGTGCCAGTAAAATTCGGTGGTGCGAAGGAACAGCTTCGGTCGCAACTCCCAGCGCACGACGCTGCCCCACTGGTAATGCAGCATCGGCAGGTCGCGGTACGAGCGCACCCATTTGGCCCAGGTGTGACCGATGATCGTTTCGGACGTGGGGCGCACCACCAGCGGTTCCTCGAGCACTTCGCCGCCCGCGTGCGTCACAACGGCGAGTTCTGGCGCGAAACCTTCGACGTGCTGGGCTTCTTTTTGCAGGAAGCTCATCGGGATCAGCATCGGGAAGGCCAGCGCCTCGTGGCCGGTTTCCTTGAAGCGCTTGTCCAGCACGGCCTGGACGTTCTCCCAGAGCGCCCAACCGTAGGGCTTGACGACCATCGCGCCGCGAATCGCGCTGTAGTCGGCCAGGTCAGCTTTGACCACGAGTTCGTTGTACCACTCGTTGAAATCCGTGCTGCGCGGCGTCACGCCGAACTGTTGGGCTTTCTTGTCCTGTTTGGGTTGAGTCATGACGGAACAGTCTACCAGCGTGCTGTACGAATCCCCAACACGGATAAAGTTACGGGAACACCGTCCAGCACGCATATTCTCGAGAATCAAAAAACACCGTCCAGGACGGTGTTCTCGAGATTGGGTTGGAAGTCAGCGCGAGCAATCCAGACGCTTGTGCAGGGGCGCTGCTTGCTGCGCCCTCGTGCAGTCACGATTCCTCGAGATCGAGACTCCGCTGTCAGAGATACGGAAATACCGTCCAGCACGCATATTCCCAAGCATCAAATTTGCGTCTAGGACGGTCTTCTCGAGAAGACCGCTGTCGTCATGAACGCTCATCGTCCACACGAAGCGCTCTTCTCGTAGAATCGCGTCATGGCGCAATCTGAACTGGCTGGTCTGCCCGCACCGCACTCGATGCTCGTCAACGTGCCGCGCTTGATCGCGCAGTATTACGCGCTGCACCCGGATGCCACCGACCCCGTTCAGCGCGTCGCGTTCGGCACCTCGGGTCATCGCGGCACGTCCGGCAACGCCAGCTTCACCGATGATCACATCGCGGCGATCTGTCAGGCGGTGGCGGAACACCGCGCGGCGCACGGCATCTCGGGGCCGCTCTACATCGGCATGGACACGCACGCGTTGTCCGAACCCGCCTGGATCACGGCCCTGGAGGTGCTGACCGCCAACGGGGTTCACGTGCACTACCAATCGGCCAGGGGCTACACGCCCACGCCGCTCGTCTCGCACGCGATCCTGACGTACAACAAGGGCCGCACGGATGGACTGGCGGACGGCATCGTGATCACGCCCAGCCACAACCCGCCGGAGGATGGCGGCTTCAAGTACAACCCACCGAACGGCGGCCCCGCCGACACGAACATCACCAAGGCCGTGCAGGAACGAGCGAACGCGTTGCTCGAGGGCAAGCTCTCGGGCGTCAAGCGCCAGACCTTGAAGGCGGCGCTCTCGAGCGGCTTCGCGCACGCCTTCGATTTCATCAGTCCTTACGTCAACGACCTGCCGAACGTCGTCAACATGGCCGCCATTCAGAATTCCAGCGTCAAGATCGGAATTGACCCATTGGGCGGCTCGAGCTTGCCCGTCTGGCAGGCGATCCTGGAGAAGTACAAGCTGAACGCGCACATCGTCAACGACCGCGTTGATCCGACCTTCGGTTTCATGACGGTGGACAAGGACGGCAAGATTCGCATGGATTGCAGCAGCCCCTGGGCGATGGCGAGCCTGCTGAAACTGAAAGACGATTTCGATGTCGCCATCGGTAACGACCCGGATGCGGACAGGCACGGCATCGTGACCAGTGACGGATTGATGAACCCGAACCATTACCTGGCGGTCTGCATCGATGACCTGTTTCAGAACCGTCCCGGCTGGAACGCCAGCATGGGTGTCGGCAAGACGCTGGTGTCGTCCAGCCTGATCGACCGCGTGGTGGCGGGCCTCGGGCGGAAGCTCTTGGAAGTTCCGGTCGGCTTCAAATACTTCGTACCGGGGTTGTTAGACGGCAGCATCGGCTTCGGCGGCGAGGAATCGGCGGGCGCGAGCTTCGAGCGCTTGGATGGAACCGCCTGGAGCACCGACAAGGACGGATTGATCCTCGGGCTGCTGGCCGCCGAGATCACCGCCACCACCGGCAAGACGCCGAGCGCCCACCACCGCGATCTCGAGGCGAAGTACGGCGCGAGCGCGTACTCGAGGATGGATGCACCAGCCAGCCCGGAGCAGAAAAAAGTTCTCAGCAACCTCTCGCCGGAACTCGTGACCGCCACCAACCTGGGCGGCGAGGCGATCACGGCCAAACTGACGCGCGCGCCCGGCAACGACGAACCGATCGGCGGTCTGAAAGTCACCACGCAGAACGCCTGGTTCGCCGCGCGCCCGTCCGGCACGGAGAACGTCTACAAGATTTACGCCGAGAGCTTCAAAGGTCAGGCGCACCTCGAGCAGGTCATGTCCGAAGCCCAGGAGGTCGTCGGCGCGGCGTTCAAGGCGGCTGGATTGTAAAGAGATGCGGGGGGCGCTGCAAGTAAGCTTTTGGGCAGAAACGATTCCTCGAGAACCGGCTTCCCATACGCGGATGCTCGAGTGTCCGTCTCGGATGCTTGAGCCGGAGGGGTCGCCCGACAAGAACACCGTCCAGTACGCGAAAAAAGAACACCGTCCCGGACGGTGTTCTTCGCATTCTGACGGCTTTACGCTCGGCCAGGTTTGGGCAGAACCGTCGGTGGAATAAATCCCGCATCGGCGCGAGGTGTGGGTTCCTTGTCGCGTTTGGGCGGTGCGTCCTCGTCGGGTGGAAGCTCTTGCCCTTCGAGCACCATCTGGAATTCCTCGCCCGTCAGCGACTCGCGTTCCATCAGCACGCGCACGATCCGGTGCATCGCCTCGCGCTGTTCCTCGAGCAGACTGTGAACCCGAGCGTACTGGAACTCGATGATTTGCTTGACTTCCCCGTCGATCTTGCGCGCAGTTTCCTCGCTGTAATTCCTGGATTCCATGCCGTTCCCCAGGAAGCTCTCCGATTCTGTGATGTGCGCGATTGGTCCTAAGGACTCGCTCATGCCCCACTCCGTCACCATCTTGCGTG